>JAWCLZ010000005.1:0-75202 GCA_038850275.1 Methanocellales archaeon
ATGGATTTGCTGAAAAAATAGTCTATGGAGTTGCTAGACTGGCGGAGTTCTTTGACCTATATGGCATAGATGGCGTAGTTAATGCGATTACGGCAGTTATAGTTCGAGGGGCTGCTAGGCTGCGGAAAGTTCAAACTGGAAGAGTGCAGGGCTATGCAAGTGCAATTATCGTGGGGGTAATACTACTTATAATAATTGCACTCTTAGGAGGTCGATAAAATGGCATTTCCCTATCTCTCAGCTTTACTTGCAGTTCCATTAATCGGTGCTATCGTAGTGTTCATAGTTAAGAATGATAAACTCATCAAGGGTATTTCAATAGCAGCTAGCTTCATAGACCTAGTGATTGCATTAGCTGCATATGCAAGTTTTGATTCAAGTTACACTGGCTATCAATTCCTAGAGGGCCCGTTTACTTGGATTCGCGAAGCAGGCATATCGTATTTAGTTGGAGTAGATGGATTGAGCTTCCCACTAGTAATACTTACCACGCTCATCGCTTTCGTGGCAATAGTTTACTCATGGGGAGAGAAACATAGAGTAAAGGAGTTCTTTGGATTGCTTCTCTTAATGGAAGTGGGCCTGCTAGGGGTATTTATATCCCTTGACTTCTTCATGTTCTACATCTTCTGGGAAGTTGTGTTAATTCCAATGTATTTCTTAATTGCAATCTGGGGCGGGCCAAGGAGAGACTATGCTTCCATTAAATTCTTCATTTACACCCACGTAGCTGGAGTAGTAATGCTACTTGGGATCTTAGCGATGTATTTCCACGCTGCAAGTGTGCACGGCTATTATACCTTCAGCATGCTTGAGATCTCAACAGTGCAATTCCCCCTTGCTTTTCAATCAATTGTATTTCTAGCGCTCTTCTTTGGATTTGGCGTGAAAATGCCAGTATTCCCATTCCACACTTGGCTTCCAGATGCACACGTCGAAGCACCTACTCCTGGGAGTGTATATCTAGCTGCAGTTATGTTGAAAATGGGAGGCTATGGTTTAATACGCATCGCCGTGATGATGCTGCCTGAGGGAGCGAAGCAGTATACTTGGCTGCTCATAGCCATAGGCGTGCTCAGCATGGTATATGGAGCCATGATTGCACTTGCAGCTGAAGATCTAAAGAGAATGATCGCGCTCTCAAGCATAAGCCACATGGGATATGTCACACTGGGTATCGCTACCATGAACCTCTATGGTTTAAGTGGAGCTATGTTCCAGATGTTTGCTCATGGAATCATATCTGGAGCGCTATTCATGATAGCTGGCTCGGTACACCATATTGCAGGAACTAGGTTGATAAACTACTTAGGCGGTTTAGCAGGTAAATTGCCATTGCTTGGCACAGTAACAATGGTTAGCTTCCTTGCATCAGTTGGTGTCCCAAGCATGGCTGGCTTCATAGCTGAGTTCTTGGTATTCACAGGTGCCTTTAAAGCCTTTGTAACTGAGTCAAGCACCTATGCACCTTGGATCTACTTCAGCTTGGTAACCATTGCACTAACAGCTGCGTACTATCTATGGGCCATGCAGCGGGCAATGTTCGGGCCTTATAATGTAAAACTTGGAGCGCATCCCCACGATCTACCTCCGCATGAATTCATACCTCTAGCAATACTCGTGGCATTAATGCTTGCCTTTGGAATATGGCCTGCGCCATTGATGAATATGATCAATACATATGCACATCAGATGATCGCTCTCACAGGAGGGATTTAAATGGACTATGCCATAGTGGCGCCTGAGTTAATACTTGTTATATTTGCATTGATAATACCCCTCATAAGTCTATTCGCAGTAAAAGAAAACCCTAGAGTACTTGGAGGACTGGGGTTAATAGCATTGCTAGTTGCATTTGCACTCACACTGCAGTTAATAGGCGTGGATCAAACTCTATTTGAAGTATACAAGGTTGACGCTTACTCGCTATTCTTCAAATTGGTTTTCCTAACCGTGGGCATACTTGTAGCGATAGCCTCAATACTATACGTTGGGGAAGAGCCCCATCAAGCTGAGTATTATTCACTGCTCTTGCTCGCAACAGTGGGAATGATGGTGGTTGCATCAGCAAGTGATTTAATCACGCTATTCGTTGGACTTGAACTCGCAAGTTTAAGTACCTATGCACTTGCAGCTTTTGTCAAGCGTGATCCTCAGTGCAGTGAAGCAGCCATGAAATATTTCTTAATAGGTGCGCTATCCTCAGCTTTAGCGCTTTATGGCATCTCATTGATATATGGAATCACAGGCACAACTAATCTATTGCTAGCGGCTAAGTCACAAGCAATACTTACCTTCGAACCAGTTGCAGTAATAGCCGCGGTTTTCTTAATCGCTGGCTTTGGCTTCAAAATGGCAGCAGTGCCATTTCACATGTGGGCTCCAGATACCTATCATGGTGCGCCCACAACAGTCTCTGCATTCCTCGCTGCTGGGTCTAAAAAAATGGGCTTCGCAGCTGCATTTAAGATATTCATCATAGCTTTAATCGCGATTAAGGCAAACTGGACTTTGCTGTTTGCAATAATTGCAGCAATCACCATGACCCTAGGTAACGTCGTGGCAGTTGCTCAGACAAGTATAAAGCGCATGCTAGCTTATTCCAGCATCGGGCAAGCGGGCTATATAATGGTTGGCCTAGCAGTAGCAACTCCCCTAGGGATTGCCTCTGGCTTACTTCAGGCTTTTGCACATGGTATAATGAAGGCAGGAGCATTTATCGCAGCTGCAGCTGTAACATATATGCTGGTAAGAGACTATGGAGCCAAATATAAAGCTCAAACCAATGGAGGGGAAATCTCAACCGATGATATCGAAGCATACGCTGGCTTAGGCAAGCGAGCCCCTATAACGGCTTTCTGCATGCTCATATTCTTACTCTCGCTAGCTGGAGTGCCTCCATTATTTGGCTTCGTCAGTAAGTTCTGGATCGTTATGGCAGCAATTCAAGCAGGCGGATATGCCATATGGCTAGCGGTTATATTAGTGTTGAACAGCGCGCTCTCGGTATATTATTACGTGAGGGTGATAAGATATATGTATGTAGTGCCAGCGAGAGAGGCTATAGTAAAGAGAGGAGAGCCTATAGCTTTTACAGTGCCTCTTGTAATCGCAACCATTGCACTCTTTGCCCTTGGACTATTCCCCGATAGAATAGTTGATTTTGCAATGAATGCCGCTCGAGCAATAATTCCTTAAACTTTCGAATCCTTAATTAAAAATTAATTTTAAATAAATAATTTATTAAAAAAAGTACCCTATACTATACACTATACTACGGCCCCATAGGGAAGACTTATTTTTCCCCCCTCTAACCCATTTTTCATAATCATAAGCAAAAAGCTTATTATTGAATTCCTCGTAAGGAAATTTGGGGCTTAGAATGGGAGAGGAAAAATTAATTGTTGAGCAAAGTGCCCAGAGAAGGGAAGGGGGAGGCTATTTAGAGAAACTCGCAAAAGCAATATTTCCCCCTGTATCAAGGCCAATTCCTCAGGCTAAGGTTGAGATTGGGAGGATGGAATCATCTGCAAAATTGAAGAAGCTTGAGAGCGAGCACCTTGCAAAGATCAGCATTTATACCATGAAGATAAATAGGTTAAATGAAGATCGCGAGAAACTCAAGAGCGCTATTGAAATATTAAAAGAACTCAATTTAGATGTCCCTGAGGAATATAATCTCAAAAAACGTAGTATGCAGGAAGAAGTGGAAGCCTTAGAGAAAGAGGTTGAAAGGGAGAAAATGCTGTTGAATTATTTACAAAGCAAAATACTCCCATTAATTAGATAGATATATTTTTTCTTATTTTGATAAAAAATATAAAAAAGTTTATTTACACTAGGCAATATACATATCTTTGTAAAATTATGTTCATAGCAACTTAAATTTGAACAAGGGCAATTATATGTATCCAAGAAAGAGGCCCATTCATACCACTCTAAGTCCAGAGGCATATGCAATAATTCAGAAATATGAAAAAGAGCTTGGCAATATGAGCTCTGTACTTGAAAAAGCCCTGCGCGATTTAGATAAAACGAGATATAAAGCCAAGCTGGGGATAAAGGAATTCGACAAGATTTTAAGGAGAAAGAAAACAGGTATAATTGGCTTCGATGATCTCATAGAGGGGGGGATACCTGAGAGTTTCATAATAGTTGTCACAGGAATCCCTGGCTCAGGGAAGACCACTTTTGCTATGCAATTCCTCATAAATGGAGCGGAAAATGGGGAGCGTGGCTTGCTTTTTTCATTTGAGGAAAGCGCGGAACAGCTCGCGAAGCATTGCTTGCGCTTCGGCTGGGACGTTGGCAAGTACATTGAAAGGGGAATGCTTGAGGTATTTGGTTTATCAATGCTTACAATAGAGGAAATTATTGATATCCTTGAAACCTATAAACCAAGTCGAGTGGTCTTTGATTCAATCAATGTGCTCTCCGACCTCGAGAGCTTTAGGCGGACTCACTCTTGGCGAAATCTATATAGAACGTTGAAGCAAAGGGGAATTACAAGCATAATAGTGACTGAGAAACAAAGCGGGTTGGATAATATTCACTTCGATGACTTCGATTTTATGGCAGATGGATTGATATTTCTAGATAAAAAAATTGACCTTGAAAAGGAAGAATTTCTACTTGCCATTTTAAAGATGAGAGCAACGAATGTAAAAAGCACGCCGGTGAACTTTAAATTCACTAAAAATGGAATAGAGATCTACGGCGAGCCCTCGGTGAGTAGATTTTTAAAGCAAAATATTTGAAAACAACAATAGCAAAAAATTAACATAGCTTAAAATAATAAACAACAGCAAAACTAATAGCAACAATCAGTAATGCCAACTTGTTTAACCTCAATCAATTAACTTGCATTTTAATTAATTCCCTTAACCCCTCTCTTAAATTCACTTTTGGTTTAAATCCTAGGGATTTAGCTTTGCGTATATCAGCATAGCTCTGCTTGATATCTCCCTCTCTAGGCTTAGTATAAACTGGTTTTAGTTTCTTGCCAGCTATTTCAATTATTTCAGCTGCTAATGCTTTAATCATCGTGGGCTTGCCAGTTCCAACATTGTAGACCTGGCCAATTGCCTTCTGCTTCCTCATTGCTAGGAGAGTGAATCTTACCACGTCGTAAACGCTTATGAAGTCTCTAGTTTGAGTTCCATCTCCCTCAATAACTGGAGGCTCTCCCTTTTTCACGCGATCTATGAACCTGCAGATAACACCTGAATATGGATTCTCCACTTTCTGTCGAGGGCTGTAGATATTAAAAGGCCTTAAGCAAACCACTGGCAAGCCATAGATATGATAGAAAACTTGGCAGTATTTCTCTCCAGCTAGCTTGCTCGCACCATATGGCGAAATTGGATTAACTGAATGTTCTTCATCTATGGGGAGATATTTGGGCATGCCATAAACAGCAGCTGAGCTGAAGTATATAAATCTCGAGAGGTTTAAATTTTTTGCAGCACTAAGGAGATTCAGCGTGCCAATAGTGTTTACTTGGAGATCGTAAAGGGGATTCGTCAAGGACTTGGTAACGCTGATCTGCGCAGCACAGTGAATTATTATATCAATATCTAACTCTCTAAAAAGCTTGCGTAGAATTTTTAAATCTCTTACGTCTCCTTTAATTATGGTTACATTAGGCAGCTTATTTATAGCATTTGAAGTAAAATTATCGAGCACAATAACTTCATTTTCTCTTCCTAGCTCTTCCGCGATATATGAGCCAACTTGGCCCATTCCACCTGTGATTAAAACTCGCTGCATATTTATAAAATACATCTAGAGGGATATAAATTAAATTTCATTAGCCTATATGAACATTTTATATTAGTAAGTGTTCAAAATAATTTAAAAATGTATGATCTTGGATATTGCTTCCATGCTTTTTGCTATAGGAATTCTTTATTTAATCGGCAAGCTATTCGACCGCCTTGAGGCAAAAGCAAGAATTCGATAGTTATTCGTTCTTGATTTGAGCTTCAATTTGAATATCTCCCCTTAAGCGATAAGTCTTCATGGCCTTCATGATTCTAGCTGTGAAGCCAGAGATGCTTGATAGTATTGCTATGGCTATTAAAACCCAGTTTGGAAGCCCTGAAATAGTTTCCATCGTCATATAATTATTTTTTTCCCCCTGAGAAATAGGTTTCAAGGTCAAGTCTACTTGTGCTCCACCGCTATGTACATCTATGACCCTAGTTATAGCTACATTACCAGCTGTAATTTGAACTTCATCTCCATCTCGATAGTTATCAAGTGTAACACTATATCTCCCGAGTTCGTCAGTTACATCAAACTTGGTTTGACCAGTTGCTATTTCTCTAACAATGACTGTTACCCCTGAAGCTGGCTCTTCATTTAATTTAACATATCCATAGATTGGATAGGGAATTTGAATAGCCACTGCACCTATGGTTGAGATTAAAATAACTATGCAGAGTAATCCAAATCTTAACCTAACCCTAACCCTAACCCTAACCCTAATCCTAATCTTCTAAATATTCTCTTTATCAATAGATTGCACCTCTTTGTAAAAAAATTTGATTGAGCATATTTAAGCTGCTTATGAGCATAACTTAAGCTCAGCATCGCTCTCAAGATATACCCAGTACCCAGATCCTGGCTCTAGAGTAAAATCATCTTTGCTGAAGTTAGTTATATATATTTCGTGAATGCCATTGGAAGCATTGAACCTCACTAAATATTTAACCTCGGCTTTAGTGAATTCATTAGCGCTGCAGTTTGAAGCCAAGGGAATGCCAATTAAATTCCATCCCCTTAAAAGCTTTAGAACCCTAGTTTGAGCCTCGCTCCCTATGAGCTTTCCTTTGCTTTCATTTCCTAGCAATATACTTGTGCTTTCATCTGCATAGACATATAATCCTTGACTTGGTTTTACTTCGAAGTCTTCTTCATCGCTGCTGAAGTTAGCTATATAAGTGCGATATTTCCCTTCCTCGGAATCGTAAGTAGATATATGCTTTATTTTATCATTTACCAAATATTTCGCTCTTGAAATCGTGGGTATTGAAATTAGATTCCAGCCTTGAGTTAGATTTAATACGAACCTCTGTTGAACTTCAGTATTTACCTCAGCTACTATTGCAAATGGAGAGAAACCAGGAGTGTTTGAGGAGTAGTATACATGAGTGGAGCTTTGTGATATTATAGTTGTGTTAAGTTTATGCCAGCCATTGCTGTATCTATATAATGCTATTTGCTCTGGTTTTACATTTCTATAATCTAGCCAGTTTTTCTCCACCTTGAATTTAATTATAGCATTTTCGAGATATCTCTGGCTGATTATACTGACCCAGATATTAACGTGTTCATAAACGATTCCAGGTGGGTCGCTGCTTGCAAATGCAGATCTACCTTTCAGCTTTTCCACAGTAATTACTATTTCTTTTAATTTTACTTGATAGGTAAAACTTAACTCGACTATGCTATGCTCCTCAACCTCCATAATCCTAACGATATTCACTCCAGGATTTATGTTCCATATATATCCTACTTCTTTAATAGCAATATTTTCATAAGACTCGCCCACACTAACTCCCCCTCCACTTGATGAACTGCTTTCAATAGGAACACTTAGAGTTGGTACCGATGGAACTGAAGGATTAGAAGGAGTTGGAGTAGGTGTTATAATCGGTGTTGGAGTAGGTGTTGGTGTTGGAGTAGGTGTTATAATTGGCGTTGGTGTTGGAGTAGATGTTGGTATTGGAGTTGGAGTGGGTGTTGGTGTTGAAGTAGGTGGTGTTGAAGTTGGAGCTGGGATTTGAATTGTGATGTCGATTCTTATGCCTCCATCGCTTGCATTGATTTTCTCTACAGCAATTGAGCCCGAGGCATTTACTTTAATTTGTTCTCCATCTTGATAGCTATCTAAAACAACGCTATACCTCCCAAGGCCATCGGTTATACAACTCTTGGTTTGATTCAGCGTGCTAACTATAACTAAAATTTGAGAGGCAGGCAAGCCATTGCTATATTTAACATAGCCATAAACAATAAATGGGTCTTGGATTTCTAATGCTATTACTGAGGCTGCAGCTGCAAGCAGGATTATAACTGTAAATGAAAATCTCTTAATCAATATTTGCCTCCCAATTACAAAGTTGATTTAGATATGTGCATATATTAACCAAGTATGAACATATTAATAAAGTTAAATCCAGCTAAAAATGTTAAAAATAGATAGTATTATATCAATTTAGTTATAACTGCTTTTTCACTGGTGATGCAATTGGCAAAAGATTTCGATGGAGAATTCCTCCCTTGGTCACCCTCTCCTGAGGTGATTGAGCAGGAAATTGAGGGTTTGAAAGCACAGATTAGGATGTGGAAGGAAAGTTATATTCAACAGGGAATTTTGGATGAAGAAACTATAACCTGTTTCGAACTAGAAATTGAGGAACTGGTTTATCCATATGTGCGGAGGTTGGAAGAAGTATGTCTTATAACTCCTGAGAAGGCTCGTGAAATACTTATATATTGCAAGAGCGAGTTGGATGATCTTCGAAGAATTGTGACTCAGAGGCAATTGATAGGTGTTGGTAAGATAGAATTCTATTACAATTCAAGCGTGGCGCCTATGGAGGAGTTTAAAACAAGCATTGAGAAATGTTTCGATCTTCTCAAGCAGCTTGAGGCAAAGTGGGTAAAGGTTAAGATTTGCGATACTCGTGCTCTTTCACGTAGAGAAATAGATGAAAAAATTAAAATCGCAATGAATGAAGCAGTGGTAAAGCCTAGCATTATAGGAACAAATGAGGCGAAGCCTGAGTGGATTGGCAGTGAGCTACCATTGCTCTTTGTATATGAAAAGGAGGCAGACGTCATTCCCAAGGAGGTATACCCAAGAAGGGAGAAAAAGAAGCTAATTGGCTGTGAAGAGGCAATTCAATCTATAATAAGTAAATTTGAATCAAATTTTTAAAAATGAATATGCTGTAGAAAAAGAAGATAAAAATATTATTGTAGAAATAATAGGAAAACTTTCAACATGCTTGTCATAGCTTTTTATATATGCGATATCTAGGATTTTGCGATGGAGCAAGAATGCTTGAATTATTTCCCCAAACCAGCTTTTTATCCAAATCAAGAAGATGTAATTAAGCGCATTTATCACGCTCTTTCCAAGCAGAAAATTGTGCTCCTTGAAGGAGCATGTGGTACGGGGAAAACCCTAGGTGCTCTTGTGCCATCGCTTGCTGTTTCAAATAAAAAGAATAAAAAGGTGATCATCGCCACAAATGTCCACGAGCAAATGATTCAATTCATTTCAGAGGCGAGGGAGATCAAGAGAAAGAGCGATATAAAGGCAATTGCACTCAAGGGCAAGGTTCACATGTGTCCGCTTGGCATGGGCTATGAAGAATGCAATGTGCTTCGAGAAAATACATTTGAGTTGATGGAGCTTGAGAAGGAAAAGAGATATCTCCTTGATTGTGCTAGGAGCATTGAAGATCGCTTTAAGCTAGAACCTAGTCTTGAAAGTGCAAGGGCGAATATAAAGATAAATTTAAGTGAAGTTGAAAATCGCTTATATATATTGAGAAAGCGGTTTTGCCCATATCTCAAGAGGATTTTGGAAGATGGAAATGGCGATTTACAGACTTGGCTCTTTGAGGATGTGCGCACCCCAGAGGAAGTAATTGAAAAAGCTGGTGAAGCAAATAAATGTGGGTATGAATTGTTGAAGCGGAATTTGAAATCAGCTGATTTATTGATATGCAATTATCATCATATCTTGAATAGTGAAATATTTGAAAGAATTCTAGCTTGGATGGATGCAAGTTTGCAGGACATTATTTTAATCTTCGATGAAGCTCACAACTTGGAAAGTGCTGCTAGAGTTCATTCTTCAATTACACTTAGTGAAGCAATGGTTGAAAGAGCAATTCGAGAATGTGAAGAAGTGGGAAGAGATAGAAGTGAAAGTGGAGAAAGAGTATATGGGGAAGTTGAAGCTGTATCTCGATTTCTAACTTTTTTCATTGATGCTATTAAGGAAACCTATGAAGCGAAGTTTTCATTTGGAGAGCGAGAGAGAATTGGCGAGGAATGGTATGACCTTATTATAAAAGAGCCTGAGGATGGGGAAGATGAGTTTTTCCAGCGATTCACGAGGAAAATTATGAGGGAGAAATTAAATGCGAATGAAATACTCAATGCAATGGAGGAATTGGGTAAAAAAATGGATGAATATTACAGGGAGCAATATAAATTGGGGTTAGCTGAATTTAGAAAAACCTCCTCATTATTATATACTGCTAGATTCCTCTCTAACTATTTAGAGCACGCGAACGACCCAGAGTACTATCAAGTTTTAAATGTAAGGAGGGATCAAAATGGAGATATAAATGGAAGAATAGAGCTTTTCTCCTGCATCCCAAAAAATATAACGAAGCCGATTTTTGAAGCCATATACGCTGGTGTGCTTATGTCAGCAACTCTTCGTCCATTTCAAATGGTTAAAACTGTTCTAGGTATCGATAGAGAATGTGAAGAACTCTGCTATGGCTCAAGTTTTCCTAGGGAAAATCGCTGTACCATTGCAGTTGCTACACCACCTTTATTTGCAAAAAATCGAGATGATGAAGAAATAGTGCTTTTGATAGCATCGATATTGAATGATATAATTGAGCAGTGCAATGGAAATATAGCGATCTTCTTCCCCAGTTCCAGCGAGGTTTTGAGATATAAAAATCTACTTAAGGGTAACTTATTCATCGATGAAGCAGGGATTTCCTCAGCTATAGTTAGAGAGGAATTCTTTAAAATGGGTGAGAGTGGTAGAAAAGCTGTGCTTCTTTCCTATCTCTGGGGCACTCTCGCGGAGGGAGTTAATTATAAAGATGAAAGACTTAGATGCGTGGTTATAGTGGGCGTGGGCTATCCATTGTTGAATGAAAGAATGAGGGCAATTGAGCATGCATATGAACATGTTTTCGGACGTGGCTGGGAATATGCTATTCAAAATCCAACTATTAGGAGAATTAGGCAGGCAATGGGTAGAGTGATAAGATCCCCTTCGGATTATGGTGTTAGAGTACTTATAGATCTGCGATATACTAGTTTCTCTAGAAAAATTATCGGTAAATACTCAATCTACCACGCTTTTCCACAGGAAGAGAGAGAGGAATTTATAGACGTGGAAGTGGATAAAGTGAAGTACTCTCTTATGAATTTCTTTAGCGATATCAAAAATAAACTTCAAGGAGAAAATAAAGGGAAATATACATAGCTTTGCTGAGTCTTCGATTCCTTTTTCAAGTGCTCTGCAGCTAGGGAATATTAAGCATTGCGCTTAAGCATTAGCGCTTAATGCTCTCCCTTCCCAGTTTTAAGAGAATTTTCTGCCTCCAAGTTTCTATGTCTTCAAATAGCTTGCAAGCGTCTTTTAGATTGATCTGCTCATTCTCTCTATCCTTGTAACTCTGGCTCAATCTCTCTATCCAAATGGCACATTGCTTGCCTACCTCTGCATTAATTTCTTCAAGCTCAGGGATCTGCTCCAAGTTCGCCTTTACACCCTTTAGTCCTGTGATTATGAATTTCACTTTAGCTCTATTCTCAAGCAAGGTATTCAGCCTTATATACTCTAGATATTCACCAAGTATCAATATCTCCCGAAGCACTTCATTTCCCCCTAATTACTGCTTCAGCAGCCATCTTGAACAGCTTCCATAACTTTGGGATTTTATTTGAGAACAAAAGCTTTTTGAAAACAATGGATGGCTTATCTATATCGCCATACTCAGTTATAATTTCCAGTATCTTGCTGTCTCCCATTGTTTCTATGAATTCCTCAAGTTCTATATCGCTCAACTTAGAGAAGCATTCGTGGATCATTAACCCTATGAATAGTTCTCTGCCTACTTTGGATCGCCATCTTTTTTCATACTCCAGCAGTCTCTCCTCAGCTGTGTTCCCCTCAAGCGCTGCTTTAGCTGCTACTTCACCAGCTATCTTTGCACATACAGCACTCATATATACACCTCCACCGGTAGTTGGCTTTACTTGTCCAGCTGCATCTCCCACTACTATTAAACCACTTGCAACTGCTTTTTTTAAAGTGCCAATTGGAATCCCCCATCTTATGAAGTTCCCCCTCTGTCCTATGTGCTTAGAACTTGCGATCACGTGACTAGTTAAAAGATGCTCTAGATAGCCCGTTGCATTTCTCGAGGTTGCAACCCCAATTCTAGCACTGCACCTATTAATTGGAACAGCCCAAGCGAAGAAACCTGGTGCATAATCTCTACCTAGGTAGATCTCCACAAAGCTGCTATCTTGAGGCAAAAAGCCTGCCTCAATCTGTGCTCCTGAAAGGATTTTTTTAACCCTTCCAAGTTCAGCATCTCTAGCTATTTTACTTTTCAAGCCATCTGCTGCTATTGCTACTTTGCATTTAATCTCAAATCTCCTCCCCTTTGAAGCTGCCTCTATTTTACCTTGTGAAAATTTCAAAGCTTTAGTATTAAGCAGAACTTCCACTCCTTCAGATATCGCTCTATCTGCAAGCTCTCTATCGAATATCTCTCTATCAACCACATATGCTTTGGTTTCTCTTCCATCGATTGCAAGCATTTTACCACTTGGGGAATAGATGTATGCGCCTCTAATTTTATTTAAAATATACTTACCTTCCTCGAGCTCGCATTCTCTTAAAACTTCTTTGCTGATTAAACCAGCGCAGTGAACCGGGAAGCCAATTTTCTCGTGTTCCTCAATCAAAAGCGTGCTTGCTCCATATCTAGAGGCATATTTAGCTGCCATGCTCCCAGCTGGGCCTGCGCCAATTACCACTACATCATAGTTTTTCATTTAAAACAAATCTTTTAAGCCCCTTGCATATGAGATTTGCTATGTCTATGTTTATGTCTATATTCATGGTAATAAAAACTGCAATTGCACTTGCAGCTGGATATATAGTTAGCTATTTCTTCCCCTCCAAGTTGCAGATGATCGAGCGAGCTGTAATTGCCATTGGAACTGGAATTGCTATTTTAATTCTCATTAATTTTTTCTTCTTGAGCTACAATGGCATCCTAGAGGTAAGGGAGAATTTAATATCGATCTTAGTGATCGTCATAATAGCCTTTGGCTTGCAAATATATCTCAAATACATCTCCAATCGATGGTGAAATAGAATGAGTAATTTTGAATACAAGCAAGTGATCGTTGTGAGAGAGGATTTGAAGCTCTCAAAGGGCAAAGTAGCTGTTCAAGTTGCCCACGCTGCTATTGAAGCCTATTTAAAAGCAGAGGAAAAAATAAGAGAAGCCTGGAGAAATGAGGGGCAGAAGAAAGTGGTGCTCAAAGTAAGTTCTTTAAGCGAGCTGCTTGAACTCAAGGCAAAAGCTGAGAGCTTAGGCTTTGCCTGTGCATTGATCGCAGACGCGGGCTTGACTGAAGTGCCCCCTGGGACTATAACAGCACTTGGAATAGGCCCTGAGAAGGCTGAGAAGCTTGATGCTTTAACTGGTAATTTAAAGCTACTTTGAAGGTTATTCTTACGTCTTGAAGGGTTATTCTTATGTATGTATCTGCTTAGTAATCTCACATGCACCTCAAGGCATATTTAATCAGGCGAATGGTTTCCCTCCTTCCAGTCCTCTTTGGCGTGAGCCTCATTACCTTTGCGCTCTCTCATTTAATACCCTCAGACCCAGCTAGAGTCTGGGCAGGTGCGCGTGCAACTCCTGAGCAGGTTAAAATAATTGCAGTGCAGTATCACCTTAATGAGCCAATATATCTTCAATATTTTTATTACCTCAATGACCTAATTCACTTAAACTTGGGAATTTCGCCCACGACAAATAGACCAGTGGTTGAAGACCTAGCTGAATATTTCCCAGCAACCATGGAACTTGCGATTTACAGCACGCTTGTAATTATCATCTTTGGAGTTATCTTAGGCGTGCTCGCTGCGTTTCAAAAAAATAGAGCCATAGATGGTATAATAAAAAGCTTAGCCACATTTGGAATTTCAATGCCAATATTCTGGCTTGGCCTTGTGCTGCAGTTTATCTTCTATTACAAACTCGGGCTCTTCCCATATGGAGGGCGAATTTCAGGGGTTCCTCCCCCAGTTCATGTAACTGGGCTTTACACTATAGATAGCTTGATTAGCTTTAACTTTGAAGCATTGCTAAATAGCCTATGGTGCCTTGCACTTCCATCTTTTACCCTTGGCTTTGGTTTAATGGGGATAATTTTTAGGCACACTAGGGCAAGCATGCTTGAAGTGCTAAGCCAAGATTACATAACTGCAGCTAGAGCTAGAGGGCTGCCTGAGCATAGGGTGCTATTTAAACATGCTCTTAAAAATGCTTTAATCCCAACCGCTACAATGGGTGGCTTTCTATTTAGCTTGCTCCTTGGAGGGGCTGTTATAACTGAAACTGTGTTCGCTTGGCCAGGTATAGGGCGATATGCAGTTGGCTCTATGCTAAGCCTCGACTTTCCAGCGATAATGGGAGTTACCTTGCTCGCTGCTATTATTTATATCGTAGTCAATTTCAGCTTGGATTTGATCTATGTATTGCTTGACCCAAGGATAGGATATTGAGACCATGGCGTTGATCAAGCTAGTGAGGCAAAAAAGTTCCGCGATAGGGGGAGGAATTCTTTTTATCTTGACCTTGATTGCTTTACTTGGCCCTATTCTCCTGCCAAGTGATCCCTATGAATTGAATTTTGAAGAAAAACTCCAGCCTCCTAGTTTTAAGCATATCTTTGGAACAGATGAATTTGGTAGAGATATATTCACTCGAGTGATACATGGCGCGAGAATTTCACTTGGAATTAGTGCAGCAACATTGCTAATTTCAGCATCGCTTGGCATTGTAATTGGAATGATCGCTGGCTATTTAGGAGGGTGGGTGGATGAGATATTTATGAGGATAGCAGATATCTTCCTATCCATCCCTAGTTTAATCCTAGCTCTTGCTATAACAGCTGCACTTGGGCCTAGTTTGATCAATGTAATGATAGCCATTGGAATAGCTTGGTGGCCATTATATGCGCGATTGATGCGAGCTCAAGTGCTCTCGGTTAAGCAGAATCAATATGTACTTGCTGCTGAAGCCATGGGAGGCAGCACTAGCTATATCTTACTTCGCCACGTTCTCCCTAATTCGATTTCGCCGTTGATTATAAACGCTGCTATGGATATTGGCAACATCCTCCTTGCAATAACTGCCCTTGGATTCATTGGATTTGGAGCACAGCCTCCGGTTCCCGAATGGGGGAGATTGGTGGTTGATGGAAGAGCTTATTTAATCTCAGCTTGGTGGTATTCAACACTGCCTGGCTTTGTTATCTTCATCACAGTGCTAAGTGCAAATCTATTAAGCGATGGCCTAAGGGATATCCTTGATCCGAGGTGGAGATATGAATGAGGAATGAAGTTTTACTCAGTGTTAAAAACCTTAAAGTGAGCTATCTCACTAGAAGTGGTTTGATAAAAGCTCTTCATGGGGTTAGCTTTGAGGTAAAGAGAGGGGAGACCCTTGGCTTAACTGGTGAAAGTGGATGTGGCAAGACCACAACTGCTCTTGCAATTCTAAGATTACTTTCAAATGCAATAATTGAGGGGCAGGTCCTATTTAAAGGAGAGGATCTATTGAAGAAAACCGAGGGAGAACTTCGCTTGATTCGAGGGCGGGGGATTGCTATGATATTTCAAGAATTAACTGGTTTAAATCCAGTTTTGAAAATAGGGGATCAAATTCGCGAGGTAATAAAAATCCATAGGAGCTCACTTGACCCAGAGATGCTTTTACACCTACTCAGGCTTCCGGAGCCTAGATTTCTATTGAATTGCTATCCCCATCAATTGAGCAGTGGAATGAGGCAGAGAGTTATGATTGCATTGGCAATTGCAAGCAAGCCAGAGCTGGTGATAGCTGATGAGCCAACTTCAATGCTCGATGCCACGGTTCAACTGCAGATTTTAAATTTGCTTAAGCAGCTTAAGAAAGAACTCGAACTTTCAATGCTATTGATATCCCATGATTTGAATATGTTAATGCAAATATGCGATAAGATAGCGTTTATGCACGTAGGCAAACTCATAGAGCTATGCTATATAGATGAAGAGAAGCTCCATCCCTATGTTCGCTTTCTCTTAAATATATCTTCAAGTAATCTGGAGGAGATATCTTCGAGTGATTTAATTGGAGATATTAATAATAAACTTCAAGGTACATCTAAAGGCTGCTTCTATCAAAAGCTATGTAAATATGCTAAGCCGATTTGCTATGTTTATGAACCTGAATTCCGCGAGGTAAAACCAGGGCATTTTCTAAGCTGCCACGCAAAGGGATACTAGATGATCGTGCAAGCTAAAGAACTGCGCAAGTACTTTAAAATCAAAGAGGGGCTTATCAAGGAGAAGGTAATACGCGCTGTGGATGGAATAGACCTAGCTATAAAAAAAGGCGAGACATTAGGCTTGGTAGGGGAAAGTGGATGTGGTAAGACCACTACTTGCAAGCTGCTTTTACGCTTGTTAGAGCCTGATAGTGGTAGTATATTTTTCAATGGCATTGAAATCACAAAGCTTGGGAAATTTGAGCTTCAAAAGCTTAGGGGGCAAATGCAAATGATATTTCAAGATGTATCAACTGCATTCGACCCTAGAATGAGGATCGAAGAAATAATATGTGAGCCTCTTGAGATATCTAGATTGAGTGTTGAAGAAAAGAAGGATCGATTGAGGGAAATAATGTTAGATGTTAAAATAAGTCCTAGTTTACTTGATAAATATCCACATCAATTGAGCACTGGGCAAAAACAACGCGTTGGAATAGCTAGAGCATTAATTTCAAAACCTAAGTTTTTAATAGCAGATGAACCAGTTTCCCATCTCGATATAGCAATTCAAATGCAGATTTTAAATCTCCTGAGGGATTTAAAGGAAAAGTACAACTTGAGCTATCTCATAGTGGCTCACGATTTAAAAGCAATTAGATATATTGCTGACCGCATTTCAATTATGTATCTTGGCAAGATCTTGGAGACTGCAAGCTGTGAAGTCTTATTCACCAAACCAGTGCATCCATATACAATTGCCCTGCTTGCCTCATCTAGTTTTAAAGAAGAATGGCTGCTCCTTCAAGAGCCTACAGAAAGTCCTCCATCTGGCTGTAGATTCCACCCTCGCTGTCCAATGCGTGAGCAAATCTGCTTGGAGATAGAACCTGAGATGGTAAAAGTAGGTAGAGATCACTTTGCAAGATGCCATTTTATTTAAATATTTAATAGCCATTTTAATTACCATTGCCCTCTCAATCACGCGTGCTCAATGCATTGATGATATCTCTTCTCGTAACTATGCCTACAATTTCATCCTTCAAGTTGAGCACTGGCAAGCCACCTATATCCTCTTGAAGCATGAGCTTCTTTGCATCTTCAATAGAAGTATCTGTTCTAACATATTTTACATCCATGGTCATGATATCCTCAACCAGAAGCTTCTTCACCCTGCTATCTTGATGCATCCCTGGGACTAAGTCTCGAAATGATTTGAAAGCTCTTGCGATATCAGTTTCAGTGATTATACCTATGAGTTTACTCCCCTCGACTACTGGCATTCTACCTATATCTCGATTAAGCATAATTCTCCTCACGTGAACCACTCTATCGCTCCTAGCAGCGGTTATAGGCTCGCTCATTATTTGAGAGACATAGCCATCTAGATGAATTACCTTTAGCACCTCCTTTGGTGTAATCCAACCTATGAGTTTGCCTTGATAGACAGCGAGGGCTTCAGAATTTCTCATTAAAGCTAAGACATCGCTTATGCTTGCCTCAGCTAATATCTTGCTATATTTATTGCTCAAAGCAGTTGAAACGTGAAGCTGAGTTGCTGGAATGCTACCCTTCCTTCGCGAGCCTAATACTCTTACTATTTCTCGAAGTGTGATAATACCAGCTAGCTCGCCATTGCTTAACACAAGTAGCGATCTCCTCCTCTTCTTCTCCATTAAATCAAGTGCATTTGAGAGAGCTTCATTCTTATCTATTGCAACAGGTGCCTCCATTATATCACGCGCAAGCATTAAACTTCACCCCTTGCAATTGCAGCTACAATATCGGTCTTAGATATCATTCCAAGCAGTTCTCCATTCTTCACCGTTATTGCATCAACATCTTCTTCCACTATCATTTTAGCAGCAGCTGTGGCAAGTGCTTGGGATTCAATTGTAAAGAGAGGGGAGGACATGATATCCTCAGCGATCAACATTACTTTTTTAACATAGCGATATTCTTTAATGCCAGCTGGTGAAGATTTACGAGTGAGCTTTAATTCCTTATTCAAGTCTCGCTCTGGATTTAAATCTATGAATGCAAGATCTGAAAGAGTAATTATACCAACAGGGGCTCCTTTTCCATCAACTACTATTACTCTATCCACCCCATTTTCATTCATTTGATCAATTACGTGATTAATTGAGTGATATCTATGAACAGTAACGAGGGTTGAGGACATGATATCATTAACTTTAACTTGAGATTTAGAATTAGCAAACCACTTCACTAAATCAAATGCTGTAATTATGCCAATTAGTCTTTCATTTTCCACCACTGGCAAGCCTCTGATGTTATTTTCGATCATAAGCTCAGCCGCTTGCTTGGGCGTGGCTGAGGGATAAATGGTTATTGGCTTTTCAGTCATAACGAGCTTCACTGGGATTCGATCTATAGGTCTCCTCCTCCAACTGGGCTCAGCTTGCAGCAATCGCTGGGTTAAATCTGATTTGGTTACCATTCCAATTAATTTCTCTTCCTCAGTCACTACCAATCTAGAGATCTTTCGCTTTAACATGAGGTTTCTAGCTCTAGCTATGGTATCACTAGCTGAAATGGTGTAAACAGGCGTGGACATTATTTCATTTACCTTCACTTCCCTCGTGGATATTATTTCATTTACCCTCATGTCCCTCCTCCATTGCGCGTAGATAATCTCTCTCAGTGATTATACCTAGGAGTACTCCATCTTTAATGACTGGCAAGGCCCCGATGTTTTTCTTCTTCATGATTTCAGCAGCATTAGCAAGGCTCTCATCGGGTGTAATTGTGGTTAAATCAGCTGACATCAATATCTTCAAGGGCATCTCAAGTGCTTCTTGGATATGCCCAGTCACAAGCTTGCTAAATACCTCTCCGCTTGCGAAGTATCTTAAAATATCACTCGCGGTTACCATTCCAAGTAGTACGCCATTGCTGACTATTGGCAGTCTTCTGAAACCTTCTCCCACCATTAGCTTTATTGCTCTCTCAATCGCTAGAGCAGGTGGAGCTGTGACTATGTTTTTGCTCATGTAATCCTTCACTAGCTTATGGCCCAAGCTAGGTAGAACAATATATAGTATATCTCTCTCTGAAATTATCCCCACAATTCTATTTTCCTCATCCACAACTGGCAAGCCTCCTTTTTTATGGGCCATCATTAGCTCTAGTGCTTCTTTAAGCGAGCCTCCTCGATTTATAGTTATAACATTTTTCTCCATGATTTCCCGGACTTCTTCATTTATAGCTGCAAGTAAATTGCCTGAGTATCGATTTTGCACAATTCTATGTCGCTCTCCCCCTCCTAAGAAGTCCAATATATCTAATACGGTAACTATTCCAACAAGCCTATTTGTACCTGCATCTGCAACTGGAATTCTTCTATAGCCATATTGAGTCATAGTCTTTATAACACCCATGATTGTCATTGTGGGAGGCACAGTTATAACCTCTTTATTTGCAATCTTCATAACCTCTCCATCGCGCTCTGGAATCCTTGATTTAAAATCCACTGGACCATAATCCTTCGTTCCCCTCCCAAACATCTCTGCGCCTTTCTTGGGAGGAGCTGGGCTTCCAGTTTTTTTAACCTTTTTCATCATTTAACCACGCTCAAATATGCCCTTATTATGTCGTAGCGATCCACTATTCCAATTAACTTGCTATTTTTAACCACTGGGATTCTCCCTATATCGTATTTTAACATTAATTCAGCTGCTTCTTTTGCAGTGCTTCCAGGTGTTACTGTATAAACTGGGGTTTTCATTATCTTCTCAACCTTAGGGGTGAAGTTCAATTTCTTACGTTCATCTTCTTTCCCAATTCTAACATAGCCTGATTTCACAATATCAGACCTAGTGATGATGCCTATTAATTTGTTTTTCCTTACAACTGGGAATCCTGAAATACCAAATTCAATCATATTATTCCAGATCTTGCTAATTGGCTCATCTGGGCTGCATGTTTTAACATTCGCTGTCATTATATCTTTCACCTGTAGATTTGCAATTTTATCTAAATTTATTGCCTTAAAAATGTCCACAATACTCAGCATTCCCATGAGTACTGGATTATGGGGTGATTCAACCACAGGCACGCGTGTGATTTCCCCCTCTATCATTGCCTTAGCAGCTGTTTCTAAGTCCATTTCAGGTGTTATCACTGGCGTTGGGTGGGTGAAGCCATTGACTGTTATATTTGACTTGGTGCTCGTGATTTTGAGGATATCTTGAATAGTTATAACGCCCTTAACTCGATTTTTCTCATCCACAACTGGTAGAGTTCGTAAGCGATGGTCTCGCATAAGCTGCCTAGCTTTAGTTAGAAATTCATCTTCTCTGATAAATATGGGTCTCTGAGACATCACTTCTTTTATTTTCATTAAGAACTCTCCATTTTACAATTCATCCTTTAGCTCGTCCTTGCAGCTCTCGCAAACAAGAGTTCCATTCATTGATTCCAGCGATTCTGAAATGGCACCGCATCTCTCGCAAATTCCTTGGACAAAACTTCTTGGGCTCTCGGATAGAGGTTCTCTATTTATCTCCATCAATTCTAATAAAGTTTCATTGAGCTCCGCAGATGCCGCAATTACATCTGTATCTGTAACGATTCCAAGGAGCTCACCTTTTTCAACCACAGGTAGTCTTCGAATATTCATTTTTACCATCTTCTTCGCCACTTCGATTAAGCTAGAATCAGGAGATATCGTGATCAAGGGTGACTTCATTAGTCTGGCTATCTTCATCTCACTTGGCTTAATATTTGGAGCGATGATCTCCCTGACCATATCGCGCTCAGTCACGATACCAACAGGCTCTCCTTTTTTCATCACAATTACGCTGCCCACATCGTGTTTAATCATCTCCTTTGCGGCGTCTGAGGCATTTCCATTTATATCGATGGTTACAACTTTTTTAGTCATAATCTGGCTCACTGGGATGTGTCGACTTCTTCTGGTAGATGTTTTCTCAGCCATTTTAAACCTCTGCGCAGTTATTTAATTAGTTATTACAATTCGATGCCTTATGAATTTTTTGCGAGGGTTTTGTGAGGAAAGCAAAAGAGCTATTTTGAAATCCAGAAAGGTGGAATTTCCTTGGTGTTATCAAATTGCTTAGCAGTGCTATGAGGCACCTCTATCCTTAGAGTCACAGGCTGCTCGATGGAGCCTCCGTAGAAGAGATAGTAGCTACCTGCCTCTTTAACTGAATTTCTTGAAATTAGCACTGCTCCATCGCTCTTGATCTCCAAGGCAGATAAGTCGTTGAAGCCATGTAGAGAATTAACAAGCTCTGGCTCAATCACTTTACCTCCAAGTAGCCATAGATAGAACTTGGCAAAGATACTTAGCTCATATTCCAAGTGGATATATAAATCCGGGCCGCTGCTCTTAATGGTTATTTTTTTAAGCTTTAAAAATTTCTCGCCATTTAAAGCAAGAGCAGAATCCGTGAAATGTACAAATATTAATATTACAACTATTATTAATATTAATTTTTTAAACATTTTAATTTACTTCTTAATGGAGCTCTTTATCAATTTTGTGGTTACTTTGCTGTTAATAAAGACCAGATCATGAGCAATACCAGTAGCAGTAAAAAGCCCACGAAGAATATTTTTTGCCTCCTCTGCGTTCTATTGAACTCATTCTTGCATTCCTCGCTACAGTAGAGGGACTCTGGATCGACTGCTTTGCCACATACAATGCAGTGCTTATGAGGGGTTACCTTGACCATTTTCCACCTCTTCAACCGAAACGTCTTAGTATGTATAGCACCACGTATATATGGATTCCTCTTCAAGGCGGGATTGGTCTGAAAATCGTGATATCAATCGGGGGCTCGATTATTGCTCAGGAGATAAATGCGGAGAGATTCGCTGAGTATGCAAGGGTGATTAAGAAAATTGCAAAGAAGCATAAAGTGGCAGTAGTAACAGGTGGTGGAGCTATCGCAAGAAATTATATAAATGCTGCTAGGAAATTAGGTGCTGATGAAGCAAGCTGTGATTTAATTGGCATAGAGGTAACTAGATTAAATGCTAGATTACTTATCTCAGCCCTTCATCCAGATGTCTATCCTCAGCCAGCTTTGGACTACAAAGAAGCTGAATCTGCTTTAAGCTCAAGAAGAATCGTGGTAATGGGAGGAGTTGCTCCAGGTCAAACCACAGATGCTGTTGCTGCGATCCTAGCTGAACATCTTAAAGCAGATCTATTGGTTAATGCCACCTCAGTAGATGGTATATATAGTGCTGATCCAAGGCTTGATCCAAAAGCTAGGAAATTCGATAAATTGAGTCCAAGAGAGCTCGTGGAAATTGCTATGAAGGTTGAAATGAAAGCTGGTTCTAAATTTCCAATTGATCCCTTAGGTGCAAAGATAATTGAACGCTCAAACATCCCAACTATTGTTTTAAATGGCATCAATCCCCAGAATATTTTAGATGCAATTTTATTGAAAAAGAAAATAGGAACAGTCATTAGGAACAGTCATTAGGAACAGTCATCGCTAAATCTATCTAATTCTTTTAATCTCCATTATCCTCCTGATGCATACCTCGGTTGTGAAGAGAGCGAGAGCAGCCACAGTAAAATAAATACTAACATCTTTCTTTTCCTTCACTACCTTGGCTCCCTTTACCTTCACATCTTCTATTAGTTTCTCTCTAATGCTGGCTTCATCGCTATATACCTTCCCCCCATAGGCAGCTATGATCTCCTCAAGGTCGCTATTGAAACCTAGTTTTTCATATTCAACTGGGTAGTTAACAGCTATGAGATACCCTGAAAGGTTGTAGAAGCCATTTTTACTGGCGTGGAAAGATGCTTGATAGCTATCTTCGCCTATTCTAGAGAGAATCAAAGGCTCGTTATCCAGCAATAGCATTGGTGTTCCCTTCGAAGTCACCTCTATATATACTTCATCCCCCAAGCGAGCATCACTTGCAGTTATCTTTGGATCTATGCCCTTTTCGGGATCCCCAATTGCATAGTTAACCACTGCAGAGATCAACTTTGAGTTATTCCCGTGGTAAACTTGAGAAGCCCATTTATTTCCATTGTCAGTGGTAAATGCAGCAACTCTACCTAAGCCAAATTGCCAGACTGTTACAATTGGATTTCCATCCTCAGTAACGATTATAGCTCTTGCACCAAATTTAGGAGTGGCGTGGTTAAAGCCAGTGATTGTAGCATTAAATCTAGTACCCTTAAGATTTTGAGCTATGAAGTGATTTGGATCGCATACACCCAAGCTGAACTCAGTTTTCTTAGTCTCCTCCTTCTTTTTCTCCTCGAAGAGCAAGCTAATAGGTGGAGCATCTTCCAAGTTGTAAAAAGCTCCATTGCCCTTAATGGCTAGTTCAGCCATTAATAAATCATCACCTGGAGCAACGTTTACACCTATTATATACAGGGAGATTCCCTTTCGAGCCATTTTCACAGCCTCCTCGACAAGCCTAGATCCACCATCGCTCGGATAGCCATCGGTGAGCATTATCGCTATTCTCTTGCCTTGAAAAGTCTCAAGCGTCTCAGTAGCATTCTTTAAAGCTGGAAGAATATAGGTATTGGATGGACTTACTATTGGCTGCAGTCTTGAAATAATATTCTTTATCTCAGTTCTATTTTGATATTTATCCATTGGCACTATGAGGTATTGATATCGCTCAAAAGCGATCACTCCAATAGAGCTATTCAAAGGCAATTGATCTAGAACATCAGCAACATATCCCTTAATATAATCTAATACAATGCCCTCGCCATATGGAAAACTAGTGCTCCCAGAGATATCCACTAGGAATAGTATGCCTATTTCCTCAGCTGGTCTCTCGCTAAGCCAAGGATAAACTGGTAGCAGTGCTTGAAGCACTGGAGAGCTATCATAGCCCCCGCGGTCATAAGATTGCTCTCCACCCACTACTACAAGCCCACCCCCCTCGCTTACATATTTAGAAAGTGCTTCAACTTCAGAGGTGCGCATCTTATTAGCATGCACGTTATCAAGCACCACAGCTGAGTATATCTCAGGATATCTAAGCTCAGTGACTACATCTACCCTGTAAAGCTCGCGAAGTACTTGAGAGAGAGGGCTATCAATAGCATTGGTCACAAGCAGCACTCTAGGCTTGTCTATAGTGTTTATTGCTTTATAGAAAACATTGTTCTCAGCATAGAAATCGCTTGAATATGGCTTTATCTCAGCTTTCACTGTGTGGGAGCCAATGGTTGCGAATTTATGGGTGATGGTTATTATTTCAGTTTTATCAACAATTTTATTGAGCTTTAATTTATCATCTATCCAAACTGTGAGGTTGCCCTTTATCTCGCTATTACCAACTTTTCTAACAACTACATCAAAAGTAGCTTCACTTCCAACTATTACCCTTTTTGCACCAGTGATGCTAACTGAGAGGTCAGCTTGACTTGGAGCTGGATTTAATTTTAAAGCATAAACACTTGTGCCCAAGGTATTTGCAGTTGAAATCGCTACATCTAAACTTCTACCGTGATTATTATTCCCATCGCTTATGAGTAAGATAGCTGCATCACTTTTTGAATTCTGCACTATTGCATCGCCAATCGCTGATTTTGTACCTGCGATATACCTCTGGGTAACAACTGTTTTTTCCTGAAGTGCCATGGAAAGTGCTGGTATGCGCGTTCTATCGAGAATTGCCATGCTCTCAGTTTGGTCTTCAATTATAATTACCTCTGGCTTATCATTTACGTGAACTCTTTCAATTATTATGAATGGCGAAGCAAGGGATGCAATTAAAAGGCCTATTATAATCACTCTAGAGGCAAATATAAGTTTCCTTTTCTTAGTGAAAATAGCAAGCAAAATTATAATTGGAATGAGGAGAGAAAAGATAACTGGGTAGTCAAATGCTATTGAAAAAAGTAGAGATTTCCCGCTCCCGAATAAGCTATTTATATAGTTTAATAGATCCTTAAGATAAAGATAGAAATAATCTAGGTCTATATTTATATTGAAATTGAGAAAGAGGATGGGAATATCCATTAAAGTTCACCTCTGTGCTTTAAATAAATTAGCTCTAATATAACTAGAGCTAGAACAAAGCAGAGGACATAGGGCTTTAGATTGAGTTTCTCAATCTGCTTCTCGCCAGATAGCTCTGTTTTCTTCAGAAGTGCAGCTGCTTCACTGCTAAATTCAGAGGGTGAAAGATTGGATTCATGTTCATCAAGTAAATTCGCAGAGATCTTGCGATCGCCAATTGAATATATTCCAACTTCATTTAGAAGCAAATTCTTGGTCTCAATAGTTTTAGCACCAGCTTGAGATTCAAAGGTAACGATTTGTTCACTTGAAAATGGCAATATTTCCCCTGTTTTAAAATTGAAGTCCATTAAATTAGGAGTGGCACTGACCCAGTCGATTAACTGAAGCCAGAAAACTGGATAGTTGGTTTTTAAATAGAAATCCCCTGAGATTACATCTCCAAATGCGCAGTTGGTTCCAAGATAGATAACTCTACCAAGTCCTTTAACCCAATATGCAACTATGGGCGTGCCATCTCTAAGGGCACTTGCTATGACAATTGAATTATTTTTTGCTCTAGCATTGAAGTAATTATTGACCCAGCCGAAGTCAATATCGCGGCTGAATTCATTCTCTAGATCTACCACGATGCTGGAGGAATTATTGCTCAGTCCTATTATTTCAACTGGTAAAAGCTCATTAATTCCTAGCTTGGGCAAATCTTGCGTTGCAAGGACAACTAAGTTACCCCCGCCTTCCACGTAACTCTTTAAGTCAGCGAGCGTGCCTGGTAATAAAGAATTTTGCTTTACATTGGAAAGCACCACTAAATCTTGGTCAAATTTAGGGAGCACAGGTGGTGTGGCGTTGATTAGCTTTGTATTTGGGAGAACTGAAATTGCAATATGCAAAGGAGAAGTTATATTCTCGCTTATTACAAGCACCCTTCGATTTTTAACTTGAGGTATGCTAATATAAAGTATATTATCAATAGGTAAGTCATCTTCACCCTCGACTTCTAAATTGATTTTCAAAACCCCCCCTTTTTGAGTAATATTAGTTAATGTGAAGAAATCACTGCTATATGCTGGGATAATTCTTTTATCACTACTTTGAAATCGATCGTTTAAGTAAACATATATTGTTACTCTCTTTTCCTCTGCTGCGAAGTTTTTCACTACAAATGAGAGCTCGCTATCTTTAAACTTAGTGCTTATGATACCAACATTTTTAGGATTGGTATCGCTTGCTACTTGCACATATTCCACTTCTATGTTCTTGCTGGCTATGATTTTCTCAGCAATCAAGGGAGATAAGCCCTCCCAGCCTGCGAAATCCGAGATTACCACTATCCTACCCCTCTCTTTCCCGATCAATCCCTTGGCAAGTAAAATTGCATCGCCAAGGTTTGCTGAAGTTGCACTTGGCTGAAGCTGATCTAAAACCAAGTTTGCATCTCTCGCTCCCCCTCTTTCGAATATTAAAACAGGTGTATTCATTGCCAAAATTATGCTAACCCTGCCTTGTGTATATTGCTTGGCAAGGTCTATTGCTTGAGCAAATCTACTTGGCTTGACATCCTTTGCCTGCATACTAGCACTAGCGTCTAGAACTATAACTGTATGGTCAAAGCCCGCTGCTGCAGCGTAGATGTAAGGCCCAGCAAGTGCAATGCTAAGTGCTGCTAGAGCAAATAGCTGAATCAATAGTAGTGGTTCAGCGATGAGCTTTCTTAAAATAGAGTGATATTTTTTCTCTTTTTTCTCAGTATACATTATGAACATAAGCGATGGGATCTTGATCTCTCTAGGCTTTGGCTTTATTAGATATAGTATTATAACTGGGATTAGACTTGCAAGTGCTATTAAGAATAGAGAGTTCTCAAATTGCATTTACCTCGCCACCATTACCTCGAGGAAGGCATCGAATATTGGTTTATCAGTTCGAAAACTGTAAAATTCAGCTCCAACTCTATCGCAAGTTGCAGCAATGGCGTGGATATGCTCTTGAAGCCTTTTGAGGTATTCCTCCTTAAACCTAGGGCTGATGTAGGTTTTAATGTGCTTGGCTGTCTCTAGATCATAAAGCTTGACATCCCCCTCTAATTCAACATCCCACTCTTGCTTATCAAGCACTTGCACGAGAATTAACTCATGGTTTGAGAGGCGGTATATAGCAGCGTTTATTGATTCAATTTTATCTAAGAAATCAGATATCACTATCACCAGCGATTTAGAGGTAATTACCTTGATGTATTCCTCAATGCATCTAGCTAGATTTGTCTTTCCAGCTAGTTTTAAATTATTGAGGTAGTCGATCATTCCCATTAAATAAGCAGTACCTCGCTTGGTTGGCATTATATTTACATCCTCGGAAAAAGTGGATATCCCAAATTTCTCATTCTCCTTAGTTACGATGTATGCAAATCCAGTGGCTAGCATTGCAGCATAGTCAAATTTTGAGAGGCTCCCGCTTTTGAATTCCATACTCTTGCTTGCATCAAGCAAGATATGCGCGGTTAAGCTTTTCTCCTCTTCATACTGCCTTATATAGAGCTTCTCTGTTCTAGCATATAGCCGCCAGTCAATGGTTTTAATGTCATCGCCGGGCATGTATTCACGATATCCAACTATTCCTATACCCTTACCATAGCGTATTGATCTCCTAGCCCCAGCGTAAACTGTTGAAACTCGCTTTCTCATTAGGAAACTAAATCTATCTAATTCTTCGAAGAAATCAGTCTCAATCAATCCTTTCACCTAGCTTGCTTTAGAATTTCAGCTATCACTTGATCCTTAGTTATACCTTTTCGCTCAGCTTCAAATGTGAGAATTATTCTATGCCGGAGCACTGGGTAGGCCATTGCATCTATATCTTCTCTACTAACGTAGTTTCTCCCGTGTATAAGTGCCCTTGCTTTTGCAGCTAGTATTAAGCCAATTGATGCTCTTGGTGAAGCACCGTATTCAATGTGATGCTGCTTGGCATTTCTCGTAGCTGTTACAATTTTTAAAACATATTGCTTTATATCCTCTGAAATTGGTACTTCTCTTGTGAGCTGTTGAAGTGCAATTAAAGTTTCTTTTTTAATCACAGGCTTCACAGTTGGAATTACATTGCCAGTGTAGCGTTCTATAATTGCTTTTTCATCACTTGGAGAGGGATAATCTATTAGGATCTTCATCAAGAAGCGATCAAGCTGTGCTTCAGGCAGGGGATATGTGCCTTCCATTTCAATTGGATTTTGAGTTGCAAGTACAAAGAATGGTTTATCCAGCAAATGAGTTTCATTGCCAACGGTAACTTGACGCTCTTGCATGCATTCAAGCATTGCACTTTGAGTTTTAGGTGAGGCGCGATTTATCTCATCAGCTAGCACTATGTTTGCAAAAATAGGTCCTTTTTCAAATCTAAATACCTTTTTGCCATCGTGCTCCTCAACTATATAAGTACCAGTTATATCAGAGGGCATGAGATCTGGTGTGCATTGAATTCTACTGAACTTTAAATCAGTGACCTTTGCAAGTGTGCTCACCGTTAAAGTCTTGCCCAAACCAGGGTAGCTCTCAATTAAAGCATGGCCATTGCAGAGCATGGCAATCAAGATTTGCTCGAGCACTGCCCTCTGGCCAACTATTACCTTTTCCACTTCATCGAATATGGACTTAATGATCCTTCCTGCTTCTCTATATGTTTCTAAAAGCTGGTCTATATTATCACACTCCTAATTTGGATAAATTATTGAAATAATTCTTTATTACTTCTTCATATACCTTAGAATAATTTTCCTCATATCCCAAGCTCGCTATTACACTCACTGGGAATTGCTCTGAAGCACCATATTCAGGCAGCTCAGTTTCAGCTCTTCGCATTCCAAGTTCACTGCTTACTCCGCGGTAGATCTTGAAATCAACATTCTCCCCCTCGATCTTTGCTATCGATGCCTCGCCCCAGATGTTTGACTCGCCGGTATCCTCGCCTGGGATAGATATGCGAGTTCTATTCCCACGGGTTTTATTCAACTGCTTCTCCACTTGATTCACCTGCGTTCCCTCATTATCTGGAGGTAAGATTTTGCCAATAGTTTCCTCCACAACTTGATCTACGTGGGCAAATGTAAGGGAAATCATAATAAAAGCCATACATACTATTGCAAGCACTTTTTTGAATATATTTCTAGCTGGGAAGAAAGAGGAATATCTTATTTTATCCATATCCCTTGAAACTTGTTGGCTTAAATCTCTAGCAATTAAACTCTCTATACCTATGTTATCATAAGCAGTTTGAAGACGTTCATTGAGCTTGGGATATCTACGAACCACTTCTAAGATAATATCGAATTTAAAATATTTTATTAATCTAAAAATAAAATATGCAGCTGCAAAGCCTATAGCAAAACGAGCATCCATTTTTAAAAATAATAATATTATGTATACTATCATGAATATTAAAATACTATCTAAGATTGCCTCATAGGTCTTGAAACCCTTAAAAGCTCTTTTCAGCCGCTTAATCTTAAGATAAACTTCATCCAAGGTTTCGCTCTTATTCACCTTATTCATCTTGCCTCCTAAGGCAAAGCTTGCAATTCCATTACTTTTTGCTCCACTGCCTCCATTCTATCCTCTACCCAGTTAATATCAACGCTTAGCGCGTTCTTTAATGTTTCATTTGCATTTATTTTATTCCTCAGTTCATCAATGGCACTGCGCAAACTCCGCGTGGCGTTATAAAGCTCAGCTATTTTAGCTCTGTAGGTAGCGAGAGTTTGATTTAAAGCATCGCGCTGAGCCTTGGTTTCCAATAGCTGTTTATCCACTTCAGCTTTCTCCCTCTCTAAACTGGTATATTTAACTCTAAGCGCCTCGAAGTCCCTCTCTGTTTTATTCAGCTCCCTCTCTGTTTTATTCAGCTCTTGCTCTTTCTCAGCGAGCTCGCTAATCCTAGCTTGAAGCTGCTTTAAAGTTGCATCATAAGCGCTTGATAAGCCCTTGTAAGTACTTTGATAATATATACTCATCCCAACAATTGCAACTAGCAAGCCTAGAATTATTATCAATAAAGCATAATTCACGTCTCTCTCCATTTAGCCTCCATTTTTAAATTTCTATTCTATTTTATTTATTCCTCCATCCCGCTACTTTTATAAAATTTGTTATCTAACTATTTAGGATTTACGCAAAAAAGTCTTTTATTTCCTCTTCTTTAATTAATGGAAAAGCCAATATTAATAAGATATTTAATTAAATTGATATGTAATGAAAGCACTGGAGATCGATCGAGAGGTATATGAATTCATAAAAGCTAGGAAGCGGGATTTTAGAGTTTATGCTGCTTGCGATGGTGCAGTGACTTTGCCCGTGGATATCAAGCCACTGAAGCAATTGGATTATATAATAAATCAATTTAAAATTAAAATATTAAGAAAAATAGATTCTTCAATGTTTTACTGGGTTAAATTGTATGATAACTTCTCAATATGATGGAGAAAAAATTTGAATATCTGGAGCATACAGCTGATGTGAAATTCAAAGCATATGGCAATTGCTTAGAAGAGGCCTTTGCAAATGCTGCTTTTGCCATGTTCAATGCAATGATCGATCTCAACGAGATTTCATTCAACCGGGAAATTGCAATTAATCTCGAGGCAGAGAGCTTAGAAGACCTGCTCTATGACTGGCTCTCTGAGTTGCTTTATCAATTCGATGCTAATTATATAATATTTGGGGGATTTGAGGTTGATAAAATCATTGAAAGAGATGGTAAATTTTTAATAGAAGGAAGAGCATTTGGAGAGCAAATCGATCTAAAAAAGCATAAATTTCATCTACAGGTGAAAGCAGTTACCTTTCACGATATGCAGATCAAAAAAGTCAATGATTGCTATACTATACAGGTTTTATTGGATACATAAGGAGGTAAGAAGATGGTAATTGAAGGCCTTAGGAAAATTGGAGATTTAATCTGGGAAGTCCCTTCCAATTATAAACCAGGGATGCGAGTGCCTGCTCGCATATTTATGTCAGAGAAGTTGATAAATGAGATCGAGAGGGAAGCGGTTATTCAAGCCATAAATGTTGCTACTTTACCAGGAATTCAAAAATATTCCATAGCAATGCCAGAGGCACACGTTGGTTATGGTTTCCCAATTGGAGGAGTAGCAGCATTTGATTTAAATGAAGGCATCGTTTCCCCAGGTGGAGTGGGGTATGATATAAACTGTGGGGTTAGACTGCTCACCACGAATTTGAAATTTAAAGATGTCAAGGGCAAGATTCAAGAGTTGATCGCAGCTCTATATGATGCTGTGCCATGTGGTGTTGGCTCAAAGAGCGAGCTTAGAATTTACGGCAAAGAGCTTGATGAAGTTTTTGTAAAGGGTGCTAAATGGGCGGTGGAGAAGGGCTATGGATCAAAAGCTGATTTAGAAAACTGCGAGGAACACGGTGAGATGAAGGGAGCCAATCCAGCTAAAGTAAGCGATAAGGCAAAGCAGCGAGGTGCGCCTCAACTTGGCACGCTTGGGAGTGGTAATCATTTCTTAGAAGTACAAGTTGTTAAAGAAATTTATAACCCAGAGGTGGCGAAGGTTTTTGGACTGGAGAAGGACCAAATCACTGTGAAAATTCACTCTGGCTCCCGAGGAGCTGGTCATCAAATCTGCACTGATTATCTCAGGATACTTGAAAGAGCAACAGTGAAATATGGAATTAAACTCCCTGATAAACAACTTGCCTGCGCGCCAATTAACTCGCAGGAGGGTAAAGACTATCTAGCAGCTATGGCAGCAGCGGCAAACTATGCTTGGGCAAATAGACAGATGATGACCCACTGGGTACGGGGAGTTTTCAAAAAGCTATTTGGCGTAAGCGAGGAGGAAATGCCCCTTCTATATGATGTAGCGCATAATGTGGCAAAGCTTGAGGAGCACGTTGTTAATGGCGAGAGAAAAAAAGTTTATGTGCATAGAAAAGGGGCTACTCGTGCATTTGGACCTAAGCATGAAGACGTCCCAGCTAAATATCGCTCAGTAGGACAGCCTGTTTTAATTCCCGGGAGCATGGGTACTTCTTCCTATGTGCTTCACGGTACTGAAGAAGCAATGAAACTCACCTTCGGCAGCACTTGCCATGGAGCTGGACGAACCATGAGTAGAACCTCTGGCTTGAAGGAATTCAAGGGAGCTGAAGTGAAAAAGCGACTTGCTGAGCAAGGTATAATTGTAATGGCACCTAGCTATGAATCCATAGCGGAGGAAGCACCAGAGGTTTATAAATCAGTGGATGAAGTCGTGGACGTGGTTCATAAAGTGGGTATCTCAAGAAAGGTTGCCAAGCTCGTGCCACTTGGCGTTACAAAGGGCTGATTCAAGGCTCAATAGGGCAATCAAGAGCTGATCAATTTCGAAAGAGATATTAAGAATTAAAGCATAGCCTAGAAAAACAGGGGAAGCTGAATGAAGGTAGAGGTAAAGGTTGCTAAATTTGATGAAAGAATAGTTTACCGGCGCGACTCGATTTTCGACTCAAGAGAGCTCACCTTTTATCCAGATAAATGCATGAAATGCGGAGAATGCTCAAGAGCATGCCCCCACGATGCAATGCTCTATAGCCCAATAGGTGCAAAGGAGGCAGTATCAATTGATTTAAATAAATGTGTCTTCTGTAAAACATGCTCCTCAGTTTGCCCATATAACGCTCTAGAACTCGCGGTAAATGCACTTCCAACTGCTTCAACCATTAAAGGCTTGCTTCAAATCGATACCTCTAAGTGCCCGAAGGACTGCGTTAAATGCATAGAAGCGTGCCCTAGAGAGGCATTGAAGATGGTGAATGGAAAGCTAGTGGTGGATGAAAAGCTCTGCGGTTACTGCGGTATTTGCAAGGATGCATGTCCTGAGAAAACCATAAAGGTTTATAAAGCAATCGAGGGCGAGATTGTCGTAGATCTAGAGAAATGCGATGGGTGCGGTAACTGCGTGAGATCATGCCCATATAAAATAATAACTCATCCTGAAGCCACTAAACCATTTGAAATTCCTGAGAATATCAAAATTGAAAGCAAATATTGCGTTTTCTGCGGAACTTGCACCACCGTTTGCCCGAATAATGCTATAACGCTTAAGAAGAAGCCTGCATTGGGAATACCTGGACCGTGGAATAAAGCTCTTGAGAGGGCGCAGAGGGAAAAAGTTACATTGGTTCGAACCATTAATATAGCTGAAGATATCTGCGTTGGATGTGGTGATTGCGCAGTGATTTGTCCATTGAACAAGCTTGAGAAGCAAACCTATGAAGTGATAAATGGAACCTCGGTAAATCTAGGGCTTGAGGAGTGCAATGGCTGTGGATTATGTGCAAAAGTATGTCCAGTTAGCGCAGTTGCAATAGAGGGGCCTAAGATTTCTAAGGTTAGAATGTATAGAATAGTGAAGCCAGTAAAGGCATGAATCCCTCTTGAAGGAGGGAGGTCAAGTTATATAAATTACATAGCAATTCTTGACCAGCTAATGCGAGAAAAAACAGCTGCTTTTGAAACCTATGATAAGCCTTTGCGAGGAGAAACTGCAGTTCAAGTTCAGATTCAAAGTTCTCCACCATTTCCAATTCAACTAATTCTTTAAGTAAAATAACCCTTCCTCCCTCCACTAAAACAGGCATGTTTCCATGCTTCTCCAAGAGCTCTGATTTAGAAATTGGAAATCTTATTCCCGCTAAATTGAATTTACGCATTTCAGCTCGAAATCAGCAAATTGGAATATAAATATTTCGCTAGTTTTCGCTTGTCTTGCTCAACAAAATCCTTATTTAATATCACAAGTAAACTTAAAGGGAATATCACAAGTAAACATAAAGGGAGATTTAATTGTATAGCGCGAGAGAAATCGAGGCCAAGTGGCAGCGGAAATGGGAGGAGGAGAGGATCTTCGAAGCAGACCCAAGTAACAAGCCCAAGTTTTTCGTTAACTTCCCCTATCCCTATATGAATGGCTATCTCCATCTTGGGCATGCTTTCAGCTTAATGAGGGTTGAGGTATTTGCACGCTATAAGCGCATGCAAGGTTACAACGTATTATTTCCATTCGCCTTCCATTGCACGGGTACGCCAATTGTGGCAGCGGCTCAGAGAATTGCTGAGAATGAAGAGAAGCAAATTGAGATAATGAGGGGAATGGGTATACCTGAGAGTGAAATTCCCAAATTCGCTGATCCTGTTTACTGGTGCAAGTTCTTCCCCAGTGAGACCATCAAGGATTTGAAAGCCATGGGAATGAGCATTGACTGGAGAAGGAGCTTCATCACCACTTCTTTAAATCCCTTCTATGATAAATTCATAAAATGGCAATTTAACAAGCTCAAAGAGGGAGGGTATATTTCCATTGGAGAGCACCCAGTGGTATGGTGTCCAAAATGTAGAAATCCAGTGGGAGATCACGCGAGGCTTGAAGGCGAAGGAGTTACTCCTGAGGAGATTTATTTAATTAAATTTGAATTAAATGGCAAAATTTTACCAACCGCGACCTATCGTCCTGAAACTGCTTATGGGGTGACGAATCTCTGGGTGCTAAGCGATGCAGATTACTTTGAAGCAAGAGTGGATGAGGAAATTTGGATTGCCTCTCGAGAAGCACTTGAGAAGCTCAAGGAGCAGAAACATCAAGTTGAGATCACTGGGAGTTTGAAGGGGAGTGAGCTCGTTGGCAAGCTATGTTTGAATAGAGTAACAGGTGCTAAAATACCAATTTTACCAGCAAGCTTCATTGAGCTGAAAACAGGCACTGGAATTGTGATGTCAGTTCCCTCGCATGCTCCCTATGATTATGCAGCGCTTAAAGAGATTAAGTCCAATCCTGAAAAATTTGGAGTAAACCGAGAAATGGTGAGGGAGATAAAGCCTATTTCTTTGATCGCAATCGATGGATTTGGGGAGCATCCAGCTGTGGAGATTGTTGAGGCAATTGGCATCGAGAGTCAAAGTGATACAAGGCTTGAGGAAGTAACGAGGGAGATATATAGAAAAGAGTATCACACTGGTTTGCTTAAAGCTAACACTGGAAAATACGCTGGTAAAAAAGTTTTTGAAGCTAAATCTGAAATAATTAAGGATTTTATAGCTGAAAATAAAGCTGCTGTTTTCTATGAATTGCCTGAGAGAGTTATATGCAGATGCTTGACTGAGTGCATTGTAAAAATAGTCTCAGATCAATGGTTTTTGAATTATGAAGATATTAATTGGAAGGCAAAGGCACGGGAAGTGCTAAGTAAAATGACCTTCTATCCTGAAAAGGCAAGGTCGCAGTTTGAATATGTCATAGACTGGCTTAAAGCTTGGGCTTGCACTCGAGAACTGGGCTTAGGCACAGTTTTGCCTTGGGATGATAAATGGGTAATTGAATCATTGTCTGATTCAACGATTTACATGGCATATTATACTATTGCAAAGTACTTGGAGAATTCAAAATATGGGATAAAAGCAGAGAACATAGATGATGCATTTTTCGACTACGTATTCCTAAGTAAAGGTGATAGAGAGAAAGTAGCGAAGCAAGCAGGCATAGATCCAGAGCTCCTCGATGCTATCAAGCAAGAATTTGAATATTGGTATCCATTTGACTTTCGAAATTCAGGTAAAGACCTCGTGCAGAATCACCTTGCATTTTGCATCTTCAACCACGCTGCGATCTTCCCAGAGAAATACTGGCCACGTGCTTTCGGAGTAAACGGCTGGGTGCAGGTAGATGGAGAGAAGATGAGCAAGTCCAAAGGCAATTTCTTCACCCTGAGGCAGATTTATGAGAGATTTGGCGCTGATGTCACTAGATTCACTTTAATGTATGCTGGAGAGGGACTTGATGATCCAAATTGGGAAACTGAATTTGCAAAAACAGTTGGTGCCAAGCTAGAGCAGTGGTATAGATTCGCAATTGAGAATTATGGAAAAGGTAGAAAGGAGAGAAAGTTTATAGATGACTGGTTCGACTCAAAGGTTCATCGCACTTTGAAAGAAGTGAGAGAAGCAATGGAGAGAACTGAGTTCAGAACTGCTCTGCAGAAGGGCTACTTCGACATGCAAAATTACCTGCGATGGTATGCACGTAGGGCTCAAGAGTTTAACGCTAGCTCCATATCCAGTTTTATTGAAATCCAAACTTTGATTCTAGCGCCATTTGTACCGCATATTTGTGAGGAGATCTGGGAGAGAATAGGCAAGAAAGGATATGTATCCCTCGCTGCTTATCCAGAATACGATCCCTCTAAGATAAATGAGCGCGTGGAGAAGGCAGAGGAATTCCTCAAGAGTTTGATCGAGGACATCCAAGAGATTTTGAGGGTTGCTAAGATTGAGAATCCAAAGGTGGCATATATTTACACAGCCGAGGAGTGGAAGTGGAAGGCATTAAAAATTGCCTCCGGGAAGAGCATGGGAGAGGCGATGAAGGAGCTCATGAAGTACGAGGAAATGCGCAAGCTTGGAAAAGAAGTTGCTAAATTCATTCAAAAGATAACCAGTGAGAAAACTACGATTGAGGAGATCCCGGAGGAGGAGATCTTGCTTGAGGCCAAAGATTTTATAGCTCGAGAGACCCAGCTTGAGATTGAGATCAATCCATCTTATGATCCTGAGAATAAACGCAGATTGGCATTTCCATTGAGACCAGCAATTTACATAAAATAGAATTATTTAAAATGCTTGAACAAAAACTTGCTTGGGAACAAGAACATATTAAAGCAAATTGGAGAGGCCCTTTTTCAATCCAGCCCATATTAAAATACCTTGACCGCGATAGATATATACTAGATGCTGGCTGCGGTAGAGGCAGATATCTTTACCCTCTAGCTAGAAGGGGGTATAAGATAATTGGATGTGATTTTGCATTTTCAGCTTTAAAAGAGCTGAAGCAAAGAGGTATGGAAATAGCAGCTTGTGAAATTTCCAAGCTGCCATTCAAAAGCAATATATTTCAAGCTGTGCTTTGCTATGGTGTGCTTCAGCATTTACTTAAAAAGGGGAGAGAGCTAGCCATTGCTGAAATACATAGAGTTATCAAGCCAGGAGGAAGGCTATTTCTAGAGGTCTTAGGAAGAGAGGATATGAGATATGGCAAGGGCGAGATGGTCGAGAAAGATACCTTTCAGAGGAAAAGCGGCTTAATCTATCACTACTTCTCCTCGCAGGAACTAATAGAACTTCTCAGAGATTTTGAAATCATTCAAATTGAAGATAAAAAGATTGAAAAAACATTCAAAGGCGAGAAATACACTAGACATTTTATCTTCGTAATTGCCTCCTTGCCTCAATAGCTTTTAGCAGCTCAGCCAACTCAGGAATCTTGACCTCTGCTCTTGCTGTATCCCAGAAGGACTCAAAGTTCAAATTTGAATATATTTCCTCATAAATAAGAGCTTGAAATGCCATCTCAAGTTTATCAAGCTGTTTCAAAAACAATGCTTCTTGAGAAGCTAGAGATTGATATTCCATCCAGATATCGAGAAACTCGACATCGCTTAACAAGAGCAATAGAGCTTCAGTAGATCTTCGCTCTTGCAAGCGTTTTTCCTCAGCTTTATCATCATAGGGGGTTATATCTCCAGTTTCTATTTCGCCAAGGTCGTGTAAAATAGCCATCTTCATCAGCTTCTCGCAATTTAAGTTAAATTTCTTGCCTAGAACCATGGCTAAAAGCACTAGGAAGAAGCTATGCTCAGCCACACTCTCAGGCTCCTCCACGCCAACTCTAACCCAGCCCATTCTATTGATTTCTTTTAGCTTCATGGCTCTTAGGAAGAAATCGATGAGATCTTGCATCTTCATCCCTCAGCATAATCTCTTTGGTTGCACAAAAACTCTTCTGCAAATTTCAAGTCATCGAGAGTATTCAAATTAACTGCTAGTTCTACTTTATTTGAAATATAAACATATTCTTCTTGTTCCTCGCGAATCCAAGCTCCATGTAAAATATTGATTCCACTTGGCACCAACTTGATTTTAAATTTCTCAAGAACAATAGTTGGTTTCAACCCAAGTTCTTCAAATAGAGATAGAGGCACGTAAACAGCTAGCGCTGGCTTATTTACCTTGAAGTAAGCTCCAATTATTTCCTCGATGATTGCACTTGTTATCAAGGGTAGATCTCCAGCTAGGAGTAGAAAAGGCTCTCTTAAACCAGTTTTTTCCACCGCATAGATATAATCAGCTATATATCCTTTCCCAGGAGCTACAATGACTTTTATATCTGGATATTTTTCCCTTAAATATTCACGCGTCTTAAGCGTGCTTGGGGAAACAACTGCAAGGATTTCGTCGATGGATGGATTATATAGGGCTTTGATAACATAATCAATCAACTTTCTACCCCTAACCTCAATCAAGGGCTTCTCAACATTCAAACTCAATCTCGAGCCCTTTCCCCCTGCCATTAATATCGCGTGCATATCATCAAACTCGAGGTTAATGCAGCTAGTCTGCCAATTTCATTCGCTGCACCTATTGCATCGCCACTCACACCGCCAAAATTTCTATTTGCAATCAATAGAATTAAAAGCGCTGATAAAACACTTGAAAATAAAATAGCAATCCCATGGATATCGAGAGCGATATAGGCAATGATTGCTGAGAAAAACAAAGCAGCTATAAAATCTCTCTTTCTGGAATGCTCAATCATAATCGAGCCAAAGCCCACGTGAGTACTCCTTCCATAGACAATTATTACAACCATGCTCAACTTAGCTGAAGTCTCAGCTATCATCAATAACTTAAAAAGCGCGCTTAGCTGGGAAATAACCCAGAGTGTTGAGAACAAAGCTAAGATATTCAAGGTACAAAAAAGCACCCCTCCTGCGCCAAGCCTTGGATCTCGCATAACTGCTATTTTCTCTTCCCTTATACCTTGAGCAGCTATTCCATCTGCAAAGTCCGCTAAACCATCTAGGTGATTTACTCCTGTTATTAAATAGAGCAAGCAAATGAGCAATATAGCAATGAGCTGAGGATGTGGAAAAATGAGTTGAAAAAGATAGCCAAAACCTCCTAGTAGTGCTCCAATTATAAATCCAAATAATGGAAAGAGATATATATGTCGAGAAAGAGTTTCGAATTCCTCAGACCCAGCGTTAGTTGGAATCGTGGTGAAAAAGCCAACTCCTGCTTTAAGAGTTTTCCATAACTCAAACCCCAATTTCATACCCCACTTAGCTCTCGGGCTCTACGATGAGGTAATAGTCCTCTTTCCTAAGTACTTTTAATTTCTGCCCCTTTTTAATTTCTTTCTCACTCTTAGCTTGCCAGCGCTCCCCTTGGAACATTATAAAGCCAGTTGAACCTGCAGGTATATCCTCAATAGCTATCCCTAAATCTGGAATTGCCTTAACCGCTGGCTTGCGCATTCTCACTTGGATTACTTTATATACTATGAAAATAAATAAAATAGCAATTATAGCTGTTATTAAAATAAAAGTGAAAATAGCGGTGTTATACCACTCCGCAGCTATATACCACTTTTGAGCATCTCTGCTTATCAAAAATATATTGCCAATGGCAATGCATATTATACCCGCGATTGCAAGTGCACCGAAAGTATGAATGTGAACTTCATAGATGAGAAGCCCAATTCCTATTAAAATAAGCAGCAAACCAGCTATGTTGACATCAAATCCAATTCCAACTAATCCCAGAATCAAGCATATTAAACCTGCAACCTCCATCCCAATGCCTGGGGAAGATAGACCAAAAATTATTCCATATATACCTATGAGCATTAAAATACCTGAGATTAAGGGATCACTCAATATACGCATCACGCTTACCCTCAAACTTGGAGAGAACTTCTCTAGCTCTGCATCTTTAGTTCTAAGCATAAGCTTGCCTTGAACTGTTTCAACTTGCATTCCATCCACTTTCTCAAGTAAATCTCTTGGATTCAATGCAATTACCTCTATTACACCAAATCTCAAGGCATCATCAGCATTTAAATTCAAATTCTCAGTTATGAATTTCTCAGCTGCGGTTTCATTCCTCCCGTGGGCTCGAGCTTTTTCTTTAATGCTCGCCACGAGAGCATTTATTATCTTTGGCTCATTAACAGGCTGAGCAGTGCCCCCCCACTGCATCTCCACAGGTTGAGCAGAACCAATAATGGTATAAGGCGCCATAGCTGCAACGTGGGAACTCATCAAAATAAATGTGCCTGCGCTCCAAGCGTGTCCACCTTGAGGATATACATAGCATATAACTGGAGTGCTTGATTGCTCAATTGCTCGAGTAATCTTAAACATTGCATCAACACTGCCCCCAGGGGTATTAAGCAGGATCAAAAGAGCTTCATAGTTCCCACTTCTCGCGTGCTCTAGGGCTTGATCGATATTATCAGCAGTGCTAGAAGTTATGGTCTCATCTATTTCCACCATTAAAATCGAGCGCGGTGAAGCAATAACTGTGTTGATCAAGATTAAGAATAAGCCTAGGAGAATAAATCTCTTCATCCTCCCGCGTCCTATTTCTGCTTCTCCCTCATTAGACCCAGCATTGCGCCCAAACTTGCTCCAGCTGTACCCTCCGTTACTACTATTAAATTTTTTTCCCTCGATATCTCCGTCCAAGTTTGAAGCTCGCGGAGTCTAAGTGCAACTGGGCTTTGAGCATAGCTCTCAGCTGCCTCCGCCATCATCTTAGCTGCTTGCCTCTCACCCTCTGCCATTATAATCCGGCTCCTCCTCTCCCGCTCAGCCTCAGCTTGCTTAGCTATAGCGCGCTGCATGGATTCAGGTATAGCTACATCCTTGATTGAAACTGCAATTACCTTTATACCCCATGGATCAGTATGCACGTCTAGGATTTCTTGTATCTTCTTGCTTAAATCCTCTCTTTTTGTGAGTAATTCATCAAATTCCACCTGTCCTAAAACATCTCTAAGAGTGGTTTGAGCCAACATATTCGTGGCAAATACATAGTTTTGAACATTAACAACCGCCTTAGCTGGATCGAAAACGCGGTAGTAAACCACTGCATCTACATCTACAGTTACATTATCTCGAGTGATTATGTTTTGCTTTGGCACATCGAAGGTAACGGTGCGCAGATCTACTATTTGAGTACGGTCAACTATGGGCACAATGAAGAAAATACCTGGTCCCTTTGGACCAACAAGTCTCCCAAGCCTGAAAATAACCGCTCTTTCATACTCGCGAACAATTCGAATGGAATTCATTAAGATGAAGAGGAATATCAATAGACCAATAATTGCTGCAATTACATTTCCATTCACCATAGCAATCCTCCTAAATTCACAATTTGATTATATCTATTTAGTGGTTTCTTATTCCTCCATTATTTTTTCAATAAGTTTCTCAAAAGCCTCTAAAACTCCCTTTTTCTCAATCGCCACAGCAGGAATTACTGGAACATCCAAAGGTATCTTCATCCTAGCTCTAATTTCCTCAGGCTTCAAAGCTCCAGGTAAATCCTGTTTATTGGCTACTACAACATATGGTAAACCATGGCTCATTGAGAGTGTGAGCATTTCCTTTGCCCTTAAAAATTCTACTGGATTTGTAGAATCTACTATTAAAATAACCCCCATGGCTTCTCCCCCAAGCATTTTTAATATTGGGTCAAAGCGCGCTTGACCAGGAGTGCCAAAGATCTCCGCTGAAAAATCCTTATGTTCAACGTAACCATGATCAAGGGCAATCGTTGTTCCCAAGCGATCAACTGAGACTGAGTGGCTTGAGAGGGCTTGTACAAATGAAGACTTTCCAGCGTTATAAGGGCCAGTTACCAAGATCTTGGGAATATAAGCTTTAACTCCCCCTGGTCTTAGGACTTTGAAGAGCATTATTCGCGTTTTAATCTCAGCCCAGTTTGCCCTCAAGACGCGATAATACTGCCTGAAGATGACTTGCTCAACAATACCACCTATGCTCACTACAGCGTCGAATAGCTTTTCGCTTACTAGGCTAAGTATTTCCTCACTATACGGCCATGCTGTGAAGCTATAAATTGAAACATTATCATTAGCGAAATTATATTTATTCCACTTCATAATATATTCCAATGCTTTCTTCTCACCACATATATCCATGAAGGTGGAGAGAGAGCCAAATCCAATCAAGCCATTGCTGCGTAATTCAGTGAGCGCTTCAGCAACAGCTATATCCACGCTCTCGATATTCTCTGGATCCTGCACCAAATATTTTTCATTAGAAGCTTCCCCCACGAGCATGGAGTATGCATCAACTATAGCGAACTTCTCTCTATATCGATCTAAATCCCAACCAAATTCTTTAAAAGTCTGTCTAACACTTTTGGGTGGAGAATTAAATGTGACATAGACAGCTTTTTTCCCCAAAGCTAGGTTGTGATAAAGAGTTTGCATGCAAAAAACCTCACCCTCTATTCCAGGATGGACGTAGTATAATAAGCTTTTCCCCTCAGGCACACCTCCCCCGAGATATTCATCCAGCTTGGGGATGCCAGTGTGGATCAACCTCAATCACCTTTAATTATCACTTTTCCATCTACAATTTCATATCTAAACCAATTAGTTGGTCTTGTTCCGAAACCAAAGCCTCTCATATAATAGGAATCATTTTTAATTTTAATCTCAAGCAAGCCATTGAAAAGCTGCTTTAGAGTAGTAATTGCCTGCTCATCATGCATCCCCTCTCCAATGATGTAAACCCCAAGTGCATTAGCAGATTTTATCCTCCCGGTGAATACATGTAAAAATCGAAAAACTGTTTGTAGATTAGAATACATTAAAATGGTAGATAGAGAGTTAATGCAAAGTCTAGTGCTTCGAATTCCCTTCTTCATCCAAAATTCCTCTAAAAACTGGCTGATTTTAACACCAATTCCAGTTAAATCAACCGGACTTGAGGCACGCTTTATAATTGGAGTATCGCTAACACTTAGACCTAGAGTCTTGGACATGCAGTCAACTATTCCAAATCGCTCTTTATGCTTCTCTATACTCAATCCATTTTGCTCAAACCATTCAATTACACTCTCACCCGTCTCGCCAGTGGAAACCAGAATTGCAGCTTCATTGTTTTCAAGACCAGCGTAGAGGATATTGTTTAGAATCACGCTTTCACCGCACATCGGTGGGCCAATTAATAGGATATTCGAGCCGGCTTTTATATGCCCAATTGCATCATCGAATTCTTTAATTCCAAGTTTATAACCAACCATAATGCACCATTCCAACGATTTTGTAATTAACTAATAGTATATAAATACAAGGTTATATATAAATAGAGCTAAGATATGGTCAAGAGGGATTTTACAAATTCCTTTTACACAGCTCAAACAAAGGGATGTGAACTCTGCGCTCAAGGAGCTAAGCTCGTACTATTCATAACTGGTTTATGTTCCAGACATTGCTTCTACTGCCCTATCTCAGAAAAAAGAAGAGGTGTGGATAGAGTCTTTGCCAACGAGAGACTTGTAGTCAAAGATGAAGATGTGATAGAGGAAGCCTTGAATATGAGTGCCTTGGGCACTGGAATAACCGGTGGTGAGCCACTCCTCAAGCTCGATCGAGTCCTGCACTTCATTCGCTTGCTGAAGCAAAAACTTGGCGAAGAACATCACGTGCATCTATATACCTCGCTTCCAGTTAAAAAAGCAGAGCTTGAGGAGCTCAGTTCAGCTGGGCTTAATGAGATAAGGTTCCACCCACCTGAGGAACTCTGGGATTCCATCGAGAATAGTGATTATTTTGAATCTATGAGAATTGCTCGAGGACTTGGCTTAGATATAGCAATTGAAATACCTGCAATTCGCACTTCTAAGGGTATAATTAGAGCTCTTAAAAAAACAGGTGGATATCTTATTTTAAATGAGCTTGAATTTTCTGAGACGAATGAAAAAGCATTGAAGGCAAGGGGATATGTATATAGAGATGATATATCCTATGCTGCAAAGGGAAGCGAAGAAATTGCTAAGGAAATACTCAAACAGCGCGATGGAGTTCCAGTTAGATTCTGCAGTTCTCGCTTTAAAGATGCAGTGCAGATGAGGGAGAGGCTTAAAAGAATAGCGAGTAACGTGGCTAGGCCATTTGATGAAATAACCAAGGATGGCACTTTAATCTATGGCGTTATTTCAGGCAGCGTTGAAGCTGCAGCTAAAATCCTTAGGAAATTAAAGGTGCCTCTCAATATGTATCAAGTTGAGGGAGATCACATTGAAATAGCTTGGTGGATTTTAGATGAAATTGCAAGTAAAATTAATGAAAATGCAAGGAAAATTAAACTCAACTACGAGTTATATATAATTGAGCGATATCCCACAAAAGATGGCTTGATTGTGGAGAAAATCCCCTTATGAGTGGAATGCGAGGTATTTATAATTAAATGTTAACCAAAACTTTATAATTGTTCAGCAAAATCAAAAAAGTGATATTCATAGAAAACAGATTAAAATAAGCTAGTTTATGGATGTGGTCATCTGCGCCCCAATGATGAAAAGATTAGGGAGAGATTGAGGGAATATTTAAAGCGGGATGAAATGGGGATTAGAAAAGCAGTGCTAGAGCTATTCCTCCAAGATAGAGCTTATACCACCGAGGAAGTCTATAGCTTGCTGAGGAATCGCGGATTTAACATCAGCTATCGAGGAGTCTCAGCAATGGTCGGGCTAATGAATACTAGACTTGGAATATTAAGCATAGATGTAACAGGTGACCACAATTTATATTCGCTTAAGCAAGGCCATAAGGAAATGGTAAAGTCAGTGCTAAATAGCTATACCTGATATTTGTTGAAGTGATACGATGTCAATGCTGTATAAAACCTATGAACGCCTTTTACTCAGAGAAGTGAAATCCGGGCCAATACCTCATCACATAGCAATTATTCAAGATGGAAATAGGAGATATGCTGAAAAAATAGGGCAGCCTAGATATATGGGCCACGTATATGGTGCAGATACAACTGAAAAAGTAATGGACTGGTGCTGGGAACTTGGAGTTAAACATTTAACTCTTTATTCCTTCTCCACTGAGAATTTTAAAAGAAGCGAGGTTGAGAAAAGAGAGCTCTTCAACCTCCTGAAGCAGAAACTCAAAGAACTCAGCGAGGACGAGAGAACCCATAAGCGTGAAATGCGAGTGAGAGCAATTGGCAAGATCGATCTATTGCCTAAAGATGTAATTAGCGCAATAAAGCAAGTTGAAAATCTAACTAAGAACTACGATAAAGTATATCTAAACATAGCCCTAGCTTATGGCGGGCGATGTGAAATTGTAGATGCAGCTAGGAAGATTGCTCAAAAAGTGAAGAATGGCAAGATAAGAGTGGAAGAAATAAACGAGGATACAATCTCAGCTTATTTATACCCAGATGAGGAACCAGTGCCCAAGGTGGACTTAATAATTAGAACAGGCGGCGAGGGGAGAACCTCGAACTTCCTCCCGTGGCAAGCAAGTGGCTATGAAAGCGCTGTTTACTTCTGCGCTCCACTCTGGCCTGAGTTCAGGAAAATTGATTTCTTAAGAGCCGTTAGAACCTATCAACAGAGAGAGAGCGAAAAGCGGCGTAAAACAGTGCTTAGAATCTTCACATTGCTCCAAGAATTCGGAAAAGCTGAATTAGAGGAGATATATAATCTCTCTAGATATACCATTAACATCACTAGAGAAGAAGTATTGAAAATCTTAAGCGAGGTAAAGCATAATTAGCTTTTTAAACCACATCGACAAATTTATTATAAAGCTGCTAAGAATATCATCACTTCTGCCTAGATAGAGGAGGGAACTCCAAGTATGAAAGGCAGTGCTACAGCCTCAGTAGCTCAGTGGGTAGAGCGCTTCCTTGGTAGCAGGATTAAAGTCCTGATGAAAAGGAAGAGGTTCACGGGTTCAATCCCCGTCTGAGGCTTATTTAATTTTACAGTAGGTTGCGAGAAATATGGAGAAAGTTGAATTTATAGAGGTAAGAGAGGATCCTGAGTACATCCGCGAGCTAGTTGCTAAAAAGGCTGCTCAATACTTCGCAGCTGGCTATAACTGCGCTGAGGCAATTTTACTAGCGCTTTCTCAACATTGGAAGTTAGAGAGCAAGGTTATTCCAAATATTGCCACTTGCTTTGGCGCTGGGATCGGTAGAAAGGGATCGATCTGTGGAGCTGTTACAGGCTGCATAATGGCACTTGGATTGAAGATGGGTAGAAGAGATTACGCTGATGAAGAAAATAAAGAAAGAGCATACGCCGCTGCTCTTGAGTTTTATTCAAGATTTGAAAAACAATTTGGCTCAGTATTTTGCTCAAGCTTGACGAAATGTGACCTCGCAACCATGGAGGGAAAGCGGAAATATGCGAATTCAAATTTAAATAAATATCTCTGTGAAAAACTAGTTAAGCAAGCGGTTATGGATTTATTAGCTATAATAAATGAATTTGAGAATAAGGAGAATGTTTGAGGGTTTTGAGAAGAATATTTATCCCTTAACATCTAATTTAAAGAGGGTGAAAAAATATGGAGAGGGAAAAAGTTGGAGAGGTCTTCAAGTATTGGAGTAAAATAGGCGTTGCAGGAATAAAGATCACCGGTGATTTCTTGCAGATTGGTGATACAATTCAAATTCAAGGTGCTACTACAAATTTTGAGCAAAAAATTGATTCCATGCAGATTGAAAAAACACCCGTCAATAAGGCTGAAAAAGGACAGACAATTGGAGTTAAAGTAAAAGATATAGTTAGACCAGGGGATATTGTATATAAGGTTAAAAGATAAGAAAAATAAAAAATAAATAAAAAAATAAAAAAGAGGGATGTGTATGTGGCTTGAAGTATTAACATTGCTACTGGGAATTGGCTATGGATATATCAACCCAGGTAAGGAGGATCGAATTAAATTGTTGAAGAAAGGCCTTTTAATAGGCATAGTCTTGGGGGTAATCTTCGGCATAATAGGCTCATTCTTCGGCGGTTTATTATTCCTACCAGTTTCACTAATTCTATGGATAATCGCCATTGGTTGGCTAGCAATTCTCTTCATAATTGGCACCTACGTAGGGGACTGGTTGGAGGTTAAATTCAAGAAATCCAGCGCATAAATGAGTATAGAACTCAAGCGCGTTAGATTGATCGCTGATTATCAATTTGGCAGTGGCGCTGGTGAAGCACTCTTCCCAGATTCAACTCAATTTATTTTTTCCTCTAGGGATAAAGTAAGGCAGATTTATGATGGTGGCAGGAGAATTGCATCGCTGCGTGCTAGTGATGGGCTACTCACGCTAAGCTTCGAAGGCGGGGAGAGGCTTAGGAGATTTCTGCCATTTCCCAAACTTAGAGTTGTAGTAAGCGATGAAGCTGTGCCATTCGTTGCTAGTGGCAAGTCTGCTTTTGCACGCCACGTTATTCAAGTGGATCCTGACCTACGCGCAGGAGAGGAGGTCTTAATTGTTGATAAAAATGACTGCCTTCTTGCCACGGGTAAAGCAGTGCTCTCAGCACAAGAAATGCTTAGTTTTAAGAAAGGCGTTGCGGTGGAAATACGAGTAGCAAGGGAATAGCATAATGCTTTTGCTATCTCCTTGCGATTCTACTTATAATTAAAAGTCCAGCTGTAACTATTGATATAACTACTGCGCTGATTAAATTACTATCCACTTCGCTCTCCACTTCTCTCTTCCTCGAAAAAATTAATATCTCATCAGAAGTGAGATTAAACTGCTTTACCTCGCCATTTACATATATACTATAGTCACCCGCTTGCAAGCCATAAAAGGTTACATTGCTAGCAAGTACTTTTGCCACTAGTTCATTCCCTCGCATTATTCTTAAATCTACCTTTTCACCCACTATGACCTTCAAATTAACATAGCTTCGCAGTGGAATTGCCTTTCCATCTGCATAGATGGGGAGGTCAACGATATCAAGGGAGCTTAAAATAGAAGGAGCTATATCCCTTTGCTCGTGAATACCAAGTATCAATTTACTCTCAATACCAGGGGAGTATATCACCAAAGGAATTCTCCGACTCTCGAGAAAGCCTCTATATTTATCTGAAGCATGTCCTCCTCTTGAATTAGCTGTTATGAATTTCATCCCGTGGTCTGAGGTAATAAACAGTGATAGGTTATTGCGAATACAGGTTTCATAGAGCTCAGGTAGAAGTGCATCTAGCTTTTCAATTACCTCAACATATCGAGTTGCGTCATAAGCATGAGCCACTTGATCAACACCACCTGCATTTACTGTGATAAAAAATTTTTGATTAGGATAATTACTCACCATATAATTTGCAATTGAATTTGCACTCTCCAATGCCCAGCGATTATATAAAGCATACTTCTCAATATCCTTTCCCTGTTCTCGAGGTAATTTCTCCGTTAGTTTGAGCATGAAATCTGCTAGCGGTATTTCAAGTTTTTTTCTAAACTTAAGTGAAGGATTATCTATGGAATTTGAGGAATCATATATCGCTAGATCTTGCTTTTCAATTATATTCTCAAAATCGCCTTTTTCCAAAATTGCAATGCAGATATATCCATGGCTGCGCAGTACATCGAAGATTGAAGCTTGTTCATAGCTTAAAAATTCCACATCAGCCTTGGAATAGCCTGAAAAAATTATAGCGTGTCCCCTCTGAGTATCTGGCTCTAGAGCGCGTATATCTTGAACAAGTACTCCATTGCTTGCGATATAGGAGAGATTATCCATGCGTGCTTTCTTCAGTTCCTTACCATTGAAATCAAGAGGGGTGTAGTTATAGGTTGAGAGATAGCTAGCTCCCATTCCATCGACTATGAGCAATATACCCCCATTTTTCTTTTCAATACTGTGCAAAAAATACTCTTCAGCATTTACAACTTGCATAGTTTGCTCAGAAATCGCGAGAGCGATAATGATGAATATAAATATGGAGAGCTTTTTCATAAGTTTGCATCAGAGATATGAAAATAAATAGATTTGCATTAAATGTAAAAAACTGACCCCGCCAAGAATCCAAGTAGCCCTAGAAGAATAGCCATGAGTGTTATTCCTCTCATTTTGCTAGCGGTGCTATATTTTTGCAGGAGATTGTATGAAGCATAGATGAATAATAAGTTTGATGGAAGTATGAAGATGAGGTAAAACTCATTATAGAAATAATTTGTGTTAGGGTAGAAATATGGAATAAAACTAAGTGCTATTGCAATTAAATAGAAAGCACTTGAGATCTGCGCAGCTTTTACCTCTCCATATATCCTTGCTATGCTTCTCACCCTTCGAAGTTTATCTCCCTCTACATCCATAACTCCCTTCATAATCTCTCTTCCAAGGCCTGAGAGGAACGCGATTGAAGCAAGCAGAAGTAAGATTGATGGCAGCTTTCTTGCGATCGCTCCACCGAATATAAAGGGAATTGCCATTGAATAGGCGATATAAATATTTCCAAAAAAACCAGTTTCCTTCAACCTTACGTCATATAAAACTCCAAATAGAGCTGAGATCAATGCTATAGAGAAGCAAAGCCAGTTTAAAAAAAACGAGCTCAATACCCCTAGGGGTGTAGATATAAGTGCTATTGCAAGTGCTGTTTTTGGAGTTAAATCGCCCCGTACAAGCGGACGGTCAAAGCGCTTATTAACTTTATCCACTTCTAGATCAAAGTAGTCATTTAAAGCAAAAGTACCTACTTCGATCAAGATCGCAGTAAGAGCGCCGAAAAAAACATTGTAGAGAGTTATCGAGGGGGAATTTGCAACAGCAATTCCAACAATGACTCCAAGGGCGAACATTAATCCATGTTCAAGTCGAGTGAGTTGCCATATAGCTTTTAATTTCTTCATCTCTAGTTTCATTGAATCAGCCTTATAGATCGAATTTTACCTCTAATTTGAATAGTTTCTTCGTGGGCAGATTTAGCACTTCCTTTATCCCTGAGCGCTTTTTTATCTCCATCAAGACTTGCTTCAAACTTTTTTGGTCCATACCTGCTAAGGTGAACCATATATTGTAATAATGCTTCCTCAAATAGTTGTGGGAAACGCCTTGATATGAATTGATTATCTCCACCACTTCTTTAATTCTCTCTTCAGGAACCCTCATTGCCACAAGCGTGCTTTCAAGTCCCAATTCCTTGGCATCGATTATAGGTCGAATGCAGCGAATTCTCCCGCTTTTCTGCAATCGCTTAGTTCTCTCAATTACCTCTGCTTCATCCACTCCAATTTGCTCCCCAATTGCCTTAAATGGCCTCATAACCAGAGGAAATTCAGCTTGCAGTATAGATAGAATTGCTCTATCAATTTTATCCATGCTGAACAAATTATATCTAGAATATCTAGAATTTAGAAATACCCTTTTATTTTAAAGTTAAAATTTTTCGAGGTGGGAAATTTATGCACACTAGCTTTTTTTAGGCTTCATTTCTTCCTTTTTCACCCTCCAAACGTGGGGAGTTGTGCGGCAAGTTGGGCATTCATAATATTCATATTTTTCATCTTCCTTAACCTTCTTAGTTACCTCCCCAGTGTAGCCACATTTGGGGCATTGCAGGCGTAAAACCAATTGAACCACCCATGTATGAATGCAATGAATATATTTAAATATGTTTCAAGAAAGATGAATTTAACCTAGGTGACGAGTTATGAAAATCACTTGGCTTGGGCATGCTGCATTTGAAATAACTGGGAAAAAGCATGTGTTGATCGATCCATTTATATCTGGAAACCCCTTGGCTCCTAGGAAAATTGAAGATCTGAAGCCAGAGATCATAGCTGTTACCCATGGTCATGGAGACCACCTTGGGGATACCATTGTGATTGCCAAGCGGAATAAAGCTATTGTTGTTGGAATACACGAGATCGCTTGTTATCTTCAAGCGAAAGGAGTTGAAGCAATTGGTATGAATATGGGGGGAACAGTAGACCTTGGGGTGAAAATCACTATGGTACCTGCTTGGCATTCCTCAGGTATTGATGAAGCGAATTTTAGCTATAGTGGGGGTACAGCTTGTGGTTTTATTATCGAAGATGGAGTTAAAATTTATCACGCAGGAGATACCTCGCTCTTCAGCGATATGAAGTTAATTGGAGAGATCTATCGCCCTGAGATTGCATTGCTTCCAATTGGCAATCGATTCACAATGAATCCGCAAACTGCAGCGATAGCAGTTAGTTGGATAAAGCCACAAGTTGCTATTCCAATGCATTACAATACCTTCCCAATTATTGCTCAGGACCCTGAGAAATTTGCAGCCTTCGTGAAGATTAAAAGCCCTGAAACGAGGGTTGTGATTTTAAAGCCAGGGGAGATATTTGAATATTGACATTGTGCTTCAGAAAGGGGAAGCTATAGCTATCTCATTGAAAGCTGGGGATAGAATAAAGATAGCTTGCTTGGGTGGGGGGCAGCTTGCTGATTTGGTATTCTCTCTATATCACCAGGGGCTAACGCTTGATAGACTTGGGAGGTTCATACTTAGAGAAGGGGATGTGCTTTATAATTGTAAGGAAGAGCCTGCTTTGAGGGTACTTAAGATTAGGTCAAAAGCTATATCTAATATAGTATACCCAGGCTGCCGAAGGAGTTTATATGGATTCAATAAGAATGGATGTAGGGAGCTGCTTGCTCGAGCATTGAATGTTTCAGTTGAAAATCTCCCAAGTACGATTAACTTATTCATGGATTTTGAAATCGACCCTCAAAGCTATGAATTCAAGCCAGTTGCAACTAAAGCTGAGGATGGAGACTTCGTTGAATTTGAGTCACTTTTCGACTTGGAAATAGCAGTTGCAGCTTGTCCATGGGAAGACCTTTCACAGCCCAATGGAAAAATAGCCATCGAGGTTAAAAATGAGGGTGGAAGTAGATAGAGAGCAATGCTTTAACCTTGCAAGGGCCATTAAAGACTTGAAGTTTAAAGTTGATGAATTTACAGATCCCTTGCTATACCCAGCCCAAAGTGCCTCTTTAGAGGAAGTGGCAAGTTTTTTCTTTTTCATAGTGGCAATTGATCATAGAACTAGCTCGAAATTTGAGGGAATAATTGAGGGGAGAAAACTCCATGGTTCCGAGCTTTTATATGCGCTTGCTAAGAGGCGAATGGACTTTTTCTCGGCGCAAAGAATGCAGAGTATTTCAGAGGAAGAAGTGGCCACTTGGCTATCGATAGAGAAAAGCACCATTCCAGATCCCGCTGTTAGAGCTATGTTGCTTAGGGATTGCGGGGCCAAGCTTTTAAAGCACTACAGTGGAAGTGTCCTTGAGTTGATAAAAGCTGCAGATGGCTATTTAATACGTGGAGATGGAAAGGGATTGCTTCAGCTTTTAGCTCAATTTAAAGCATATAGCGATCCCTTGAGCAAAAAAAGTTTTCTACTAATTAAGTTTCTAGAGAGGAGAAAGCTCTTTGAAGTTAGAGATATTGAAAATCTCCATATCCCTGTGGATAACGTACTAGTGAGAATTGCATTGAGAACTGGGATAATTGAAGTAGTGGATGGGGAACTTGAGGCTAAGCTTAAGAATTACCTGCCTGCAAATGCAATTGACGATCAAGAGATTAGAAGCACTACTCAAAAAGCTTATGATATTGTATCAAAAGAATCGGGAATTAGGGTTACGTTGCTTGATGATGTTCTCTGGACAATGGGTAGAGCTTGCTGCTCTCGCGAGAGCCCAGTTTGTTTTAACTGCAGATTTGAAAGCTGCAGAGCCTCGCAACTACTTGGTATAGAATGCAGCCATAGTTGTATATTCACAACTGCTTGCAAAGGCGCTCAAGAACCAAGCTATAGAGCATATTATGAGCCAAATTATAAAACTTGGTATTATTAAAAAATTAGTAATATTATTTAAATTTGGCTATGAATTCTTCAATTGCATTGAAATAAAGCTCATTCATTATATCATTATGATCCGCCCCTGAGATGATTAAAAGTTTTTTATATTTTGAGGCTAGGTTTTCATAGAGCTCTTTTCCCTCTGAGCAGGGTATAATGCTATCACATTCACCGTGAATAACGAGTGCTGGGATTTTAATCGCTCGAGCTTTAACTTTATTTAAGAATTCACCTTGTTCATTTAAAATGAATTCCCTATCTCGAGGTTTTAGGTATCTATGCCATCTGCGGAAATTATTGGCTAAACCACTTTCTATTATAATCCCAGAGAATTCTAATTGATAGTGATAAGCTAGCTCTATAGCTGGAATGCTGCCAAGAGAGCGTCCCATTAGAAATATTTTTTTAACGAATTCTCTTTTTTCAATTATTTTCTTAAATTCTTGGAATATGAGATGGCAATCTCGAAGTAAAGTTGTTATCGTGGGAAAGCCTGTGCTTATGCCATAGCCCCTATAACTAGCCACAAATAAATTTATATTTCTTTGATTATAAAAACTAGCTATTTCTGAGTAGTCCCCTGGGGTCTCTCCATTGCCGTGGAAATAGAGAATAGTTGGCGAACTCTTGCTCTTAATCCAAAAGCCATAGCCAATTCGAATATCCTCGATATCCATATAAGTTTTTGGCTGAGGGATAGCGAAATGGAAATTGAAATTGGAATAAGCAAGTGGGAATACAATTTCCAGAACCTCAGGTATATCTAAAAATGAAAGATCGATCTCGTGGGACATTCAAACTCTTCTCAAAATACCAATTCTTGGCTCATAGCAGCGCCCTTCATCCATAAGCTCCTTCAAAGCCCTCTCAATAGTTTCCTCATCTAAACCGCGTTGCTCTGCAGCGTTGATTATCTCTTCATAGCTCGCCCCCTCACCTTTATCTAGATCGCAGAGGATAGAATATATGACCTCCTTATTTGACCCCTTGGTTTCTCTAATAAGCGACTCAAGAGCATCTATTACCATTTGCTTGAGCTTTTGAAGAGACTCCTCACTAGTTTTATAATGAGCAATCGCTTGAGCAATGCCACTCGCAAGCTCCTTTCTAGCTCCCCTATCTATGAGGTAATTAACAAGGTCCTCTCCAGCTAACTTTGAATCCAGAGCTACTTTCATGTAATTTATCCTCTCAAGGGTTCTCTCAGCAGTCGATAAAACCCAGAGGTCTCTATCTTTTGCATCCACTATATTGATCTCTTCAGGTCTAATCGTAGTATAAAACGCGCCCTCTTCAGGTTCATATATTCTAACTTTGCCCACTACTGCTAGAAAACTTGGAATTTCAACCTCTGAGAGGAAAATTGCTATATCTGGTTGAAAATGACCTGCATATACAGTGAATGTCCCCGTGGGATCAGCTATTCTTGAGCGCCATAGGTCTTCTGCTTGACCTATATTTTCTACTTCAGTAACCACGCCAACAATATAGACTCTATTGCATTTAGCACCTGAGGGTGTGATTATATAATTTGGAGCACGTGCATCACCTTTGCTATATTTTAAATTAGATTGATTGAATTCCGCTGCAAAAACCCGCCAAGCAATTTCCCTCTCAACCATGCTTAATTACCTCTAATAGTGCTCTTGCTTTTTCCTCTATGTTAAAACTTGGCATCCAAGCCTCCCTAGCAACTAGCATAATGCCATAATCAGTTCTACTTGCATTTCCTCTAACCACTAACCTCCTTCCTGTAAACTTTCGCTTAATATCCTCCTCAATTACCTCAGTGGAGAGCGCGCTCATAGCTATTTCCTTGCATTTCTCCAAGCTTTGTCCATATAGTTTTTCAGTTTCCTCTCTATTGAGTACAATCATAATTGCTCCAGTGCCATCGTCTAAGGTGGCTTTGATACGCATATCATATATCCCCTGCACTTTTCCGTGACTTCGACATATATTCTTCTGTATAACTCTATGGCAACTTGGACAGCGTTGGATCAATCCTGACCCAGGTCTGATAGAAAGAATGTCTCCTTCAACTGTGACATCAAATGCTCCTTCTTTACCAACCACTTCGCCTAAACGTATGATTTCCTTGGAAATATTAATATCTATATCTAGATCTGGAACTCGAGTTATAATCGTGGCTTCATTGATGTTGATAGCAGGTAGTCCTTGGAATTTCTTCACATATACATTTTCAAGTTTCAGAGTGGCATCCTTGACTATTTCAGCTTCTGAAACCCAAGAGGTAAATGGTAGCTTTGAGGTTTCATCTGCAATTATACCTGTGATGATTATTTTCTTATTCTGCTTAATTGAGATCTCCTGCTGCTTCGCCTCCAATATCTTTCCTATTACCGAGATATTCCTATCTCCTTCTCTTATCTCAGCAAGTTTTTTAACCCCAGAAACTGGTGAAAGATTAGGCAGAATATCTGGCATTATTTCTATTTTAGCCCGCTCGCCAAAGTTAAGCTCCATGCTTCCTTTAAATTCACGTACATAGGCGTTTGTGATCTTCACCACATCGCCTTTCCTCAAGCTAAAATCGCGCCAAGCTGTGAATCGCATTACTTTAGTTTCATCTCCAATTAAACCAAAGAAAATAGTTTTCTCCTCAGTTCCTATTTTAAGATTTTTGCTTCCTATATCTAGAATTTTAACTATAACTTCTACATTTTTATCCTCTGGCGTTAAATCTTTAAGCTTCTTAGCGATTACTTGCTTTGCAAAACCACCATATTTTTTAATTATAGTGCGCTTGGCCTCCTCCACTGGAACATTATATTCAAAGAGCAGTATTTTCAAGTCAGCTAGGATTTTCGCTTCATCAACATTTACCAACGCCCTTTTTATCTCCTCGAGATGGGGCGATATATCCTCCATTAAAAACCTCCTCGGAAGTTATTCACTATAACACAGTGGAGAGATAAAAAATCATCGGTGAAAAGGGAATTTAAAATTAAATAAAATAAATCAGCATTTTTATAAAGTTATAAATTGATCTTTCAAGTCGAGGGGAATTAAATGATTAAAAAAATAGATCATATAGGAGTGGCGGTTAAAAGCATAGATGAGGTTGCAAAGATATATCTTGACATGGGCCTTGAGGTTAAAGGCATTGAAACCGTGGAGCAGCAAAAAGTAAAAGTTGCTTTCATCCCAGTTGGCGAGAGCAATATAGAGCTACTGGAAGCAACTTCCCCTGATAGTGCGATTGCCAAGTTCATCGAGCAAAGGGGAGAGGGAGTGCAGCATATTGCATTGAGAGTGGATAATATTGAACTAGAACTAGAGAAGCTAAAATCAAAGGGTATGAGGTTGATAGATGAAACCCCTAGAATTGGAGCCCACGGTGCAAAGATTGCTTTTCTTCACCCCAAGAGCACTCGAGGAGTTTTGATTGAACTATGCGAGCGACCGCATTGAATTGATTACTTTCACAGCGCTCTTTACATTAATTTATATATATAAAAAAATTAATTGAAAATCAAAAAATCATCCATCCCCTTTTATTTTTTGAGTGGGAGAGCTTATCTTTTCCTTTAGATAAAATTGCTAGTATACTGCGGGGTAAAAATATTATTTGGTCATATTTCAGCTCTTATTTGGTTTAACATTGTTTTTGCATAAATTGTTGTGAGATGACTTATGAAATATGGGATATATGCTTTTAGCTTCTGAGGATCTACTTCCACATCTGGAGGCTTGGCTTGTTTTTCCTCCACTGCAATTACTTCTACATTTCTACCTTCAATCCATTTTTTAATTGCAATCTCAATCCCTTTTGATTCCCCTATGCCGTAAAAAATAACTGCATTCTCTTTTCTCTCAGGTGGATTGTATTTCTGAAGGATTTTAAATAGCACCTCCTCATAGCTCTCAATTACTTTGCAAGAGTTCACTTTAAGCATAAACTTGGCTTCAGGAATTACAATTGACATTAGAGGAGGAGATACTGCTATGGCAAAATCCGAGGAACTCTTCAAGCTCAGTAAACCACCAAGGCTATGTCCAACTGTTAAAACATATTTATACCTTCTTTTCAACTCCTTAACAACTCCCTCTACATCTTTCAATACATCCTCGTCTAGTGGATTCTCATTCTCACCGTGACCCCTTAAATCAATGGCATAGCTATCATAGCCTTTTTCCGCTATGTTAAAAGTTACTCCTAGTATTTCATCTTTAGATGAAGAGTAACCATGTATTATCAAAGCTGCTCTATCGCTCTTTACATCTATAAAAAATGCAGGGATACTTTTTCCATCCTCGCTAATAAACTTCTTCTTACTTATCTGCATACATTTCATTTTCAATTCTCGAAAAATAAAATTTATCGAAGAATTTGATTTTACAAATCTTATTTGAAGCGCTTGCTAAAGATTGCTGCCAATGTTCAATAAATAGCGAGCTCGTTATTTGGAGAAGACATTAATGAACAATCTCTACCTCTTAGGATGCAAGTTTAAAGCCAAAAGGATAGCGTTAGACCTACCATCCCCTAGTTTGAAGTTTCTCTTGCTCTGACAGCGATCTTACAGTGAGACCGCGCATTGGCTCGCCCAAGCCCTTTGAGATCTCCGCAAGCTTCGCAGGATTATCATAGTTATTCACAGCTTCAACTATCGCAGCTGCCATTTTAGGTGGATTTTCACTTTTAAATATCCCAGATCCCACGAATACACCATCTGCACCTAGGCGCATCATCAATGCAGCGTCCGCTGGAGTTGCAATTCCACCAGCAGCGAAGTTCACCACAGGCAAGCGTTGGAGTTCAGCTGTTTCCACCACTAATTCATAGGGTGCTTCTATCTGCCTCGCCACCTTCATGAGCTCTTCCTCGGTTTTACCCTTTAATTCGCGAATCTGTGAAAAAATTTTCCTCATATGTCTAACTGCTTCACTCACATCCCCAGTGCCTGCCTCGCCCTTGGTGCGTATCATTGCAGCCCCCTCATTTATCCTCCTCAATGCTTCACCTAAGTCGCGAGCGCCGCAGACAAATGGCACTGTGAATTTGGTTTTATCAATATGATACTCTGGATCCGCTGGGGTTAGAACTTCAGATTCATCTATCATATCAACGCCAAGAGCCTCTAGAATTTCTGCCTCCACGAAATGGCCTATTCTAACCTTAGCCATTACTGGTATGGTAACTGCATCCATGATCTCCTCAATTATCTTGGGATCTGCCATTCTAGCCACTCCACCAGATTTGCGTATGTCAGCTGGCACCGCTTGAAGTGCCATCACGGCCACTGCTCCTGCTTCTTCAGCAATTTTAGCTTGCTCTGCATTGGTAACATCCATTATTACGCCGCCTTTCTGCATTTTAGCAAAGCCGCGCTTCAATAACTCAGTACCGTGTCTTAGTTTTTCAAGTTCAACCATATTTTCTCGCAAAACTATTTATTATTCCCAGATGGATAATAAATTTAACTCACCTTTACTCTCTATTTTTATTACTCTATTTTTTATCTATTTTTATTTACTCTTTTATTACTCTACTCTGCTTTTATCTTCTTAATAATAGTTGGGCGGTCTTTTAATAGAACTCTATGCCCACAGTAGGGACATCTTACCCCGCCATATTCATAGTCAATTTCAACAGGTCTCTTGCAGCTTGCACATTTATATGACACATTTTTCACTCCTTTTCCGATTCCTCTGCTTTTGCTTCTGCTTCTTCTGCTTCTACCCCTGCCTTTTCTCCTTCCCTCCTCATGGAGCGTATAACTGTTTTACCAATAGATGTATAAGGTAGATATGTGCCCCCTGCAAAAGTTACCTCGCATTTCCTACACTGCCAAATTCCCGTACCCTTCCTCACCACACTCATTCTACCGCATTTGGGGCAAAGATGCTTTTTCCTCATCTGCTCTTCAATGTCTGCAACTAGTTTTCTAACCTTTCGGCCATATCTAGCGCCAAATCGACCTGCTGACCTCGTTTTTCTACCCTTAGCTGCTTTCTCAACCAATTTTTATCCCTCCAGATATTTGCTTCGAATCTCTTGTGCTTTTTTGCACGCAAGCTCAACTATTTTCAAAACCTGTTCAGGGCTAAGTAGAGCACTCCCGCTTTTTTGCAAACCCGCTAGGTCTCCCCGGGAATTGGATATCACAGTTAGCTTCCCAGCTGCAATGTGCTCTTCATCTAAGTTTGGATCTAGAAGTATTGCTCCATTGAGAACCACAGCGGTAACTGCCACTGGTAGATCTCTAAGCGGCAGAGGAAAATCTTCCCCAAGTCCAAATTTCTTAGCTGGCACTCTTGCATTTTTCAAAGCAGCTATTGTACCTAGCGCTGATGCATCCATCAAATTGCCATCGTGGTCTAATACGTGTACATCTATGAAGACCATCCACACTTTTTCACCTGGTATGATGCATAGCTTATCTAAATCTATTGCCCCAGATTCTCTAACCCCTCTATCCACCACTCGAGCTAATTCAGTTGCATTTTCATCTGGAGGGCCTGGTTCAAATAATGGAGATGCAAGTGGCACTAGCTCTACATTGGTTACAATAACGCCTTGGTTTGGGGTATCTGGAAATGGTTCCCCGGGTTGAATTTTTATCCCAACCATTACTTGAGTATTCCCAATTTTAACTCTAGCTGAGCCCTCGGCTTTGGATATAACACCTGTTTCAACTAAGATTTCGCGGTATTGATCAAAAGCTCTGCTATCTACGCGTTCTCCCTTTCTCGCTAGATTGTATATATAATCTTTTCTTATCTCTGCGATTATTTCCTCACTCATTCATCATCGCCTCTTTTATCTAAGTATTTCTTGATCAAAGCCTCTCTCTGCAGCTTGTAGATCTCGCGGCATCCTTTCTTCGCTAATTGCAATGCTTTTGCGAATTCCTCTTTAGTGAGATGTCCATCCATCTGCAATAATACAATGTCCCCATTTTGAGTGATCGCTACTGGCATATCAGCTTGGCCATAGTTGTCTTCTTCCTTATTTAAATCAAGCACAATTGTATCATCAACTTTGCCAACGGCACAAGCTGATACCAAGCCCTTCATGGGAATACCGGCATCCGCGAGAGCCACTGAAGCTGCATTTATTCCAGCGACTCTAGTTCCAGCATCTGCTTGAAGTATCTCCACGAAGATATCGATTACCGATCTTGGAAATAACTCGGTAAGGATAACTGGCTCGAGTGCTTCTCTACTTACCTTTGAAATTTCAACTGATCTCCTATCAGGTCCAGGTCTCTTTCTCTCATCCACGGAGAAAGCAGCCATGTTATATCGGTATCTAACTATCGCCCTTGAAACCTCTTGAAGATGTCTTGGATGCACTTCTCTCGGGCCATAGACAGCTGCGATTACCTTATTGCCTCCGAATTCTATATAGCACGAGCCATCCGCTCGCTTGAGAACACCAACTTCTATCTTTATTGGCCTGAGTTCCTCCGGCGTTCTGCCATCTAGTCTCTTTCCATTTATTATGAACTTCTCTGGTTTACCGTTCATTTTGAATCTCTCTCTTCAAACTATTGATGTATTCCTTGATTCTATCAGTAAGCCCAGCTGTATGCGCTTCCTTCTCGATCTTTAAAATTGCCTTAGTTGCGAGATCAACCATTTCATCTTCACCGCGAATCCATATTCTCCCATTTTGACCAATGAAGATGCTGCAATTCAGTTCTTTTTTAAGCATGCTAATCATCGAGCCATTTCTACCTATAACTCTAGGAACCTTTGTATGGGAAATATCAATTATCCTCCCATGCTTGAGCACTCTAGATCGATCATCACGCATTGATAGCTCAATTTTCATAGTTGCATCTACGTCCACCACTTTGGCAATTATTAAATCACCAACTTTGATGTAGCGATCCATATTACTTTGATCCACTTTCTCCGGGTACTCAGAGATATGGAGCAAAGCTTCATATGGAGAATTGATATCCACAATCCAGTTGGAGAAGGTTATATCAACTATCTTTCCAATTACAACATCTCCCTTGCTTGGTATATACTTGCCTGTTAAGGGAATTACCCTGATTTTATCTCGCTTTTCAATCAAGCCATATAAAGCTGAGTACACTTTGCCCCTCTCAATATAGGTGCCCTCTCCAGCTTGCTTTGGATCCTCAGATAGTAGATCGCCCGGGATTACAATGCTTCTTTCCTCTGCCATTTCAATACCTCAATTTACTTTAAAAGCTTAGTTATAGCCTCTCCCTTGGAGAGTTTATTCACTAAGGTGTAGAAATCTGTTTGAAGTCCCGCTGGGATTTTTACAACAGCTATCCAAGAGCCATCGTTCTGCCACTGTTCTTTAGTAATTGAGCCAAATGAAGCGATTTCACCATAGGCTTTAGCTGCATATTGAGGTGGAAATTTCACTGCTATTTCGATTTCCTCGAATCTAATTGGAATTATGGGTTTTATAGCTTTCATGACCTCTGCCACTAAATCATCGACATTCTTAAGTGGGTCTATATGAACCTTGGCTTCTTCCATTGCTTTCTCTATCCTCGAAGGTGGATGTGGTGCTCGCGTCTGTGGATTTATCGCATTTCTAGCTATAAATTCTATGACTTTTCTCTTTTTTTCCTCAAGCATCCTTCGCCTCTGCTCAGAGGTTAACTGGATCTCCCCTCGCTTTATAATCTGTTGAGCAACTTCAAGGGGATTGCTAGTTCCGAAGACTTTAATGAGTTCTTCTTCAGAGGGTCTATCTCCAGTACTTGCATCCGTGAATACATCTTCCACTGCTAGTAATTCCTCAAGGTCAACACTAGCGCCTCGCTTGAGCATTAATGCTTTCTCAGGGTCTACAAGTACTTCAAACTGCATAGATCGAGTCTTCAACCTAGCTACCACTGCTTCGTCTAGAGTTACCATATAGCCACCTAATCTTTTTTCTCCTTCTTCTCCCTCTCTTCCTTTTGCTCTTTAGCAAGTACCTTCTGGATATAACTTTGAATTTCCTCTTGCGGGAGCTTCCTAAATTTCTTTGTCTTTACGTCAATCACGCCTACCTCTACTGTGGAAGCATCAAGTTGCCCTTCCACAGCTTTGTAAAGCGCTTTCATTCCAAGTAAAATTGCCCCTTCTAGGTCAGCATTTTCATCATATTCAGCTTCAAAGACCTCGATTGCAGCGCTTCTACCTGCACCAATCGCAGTTGCCTTGTACTCTAAGAGAGCTCCGCTTGGATCAGTTTCAAAGAGACTAGGCTTGTTGTCATCAACGCCTGCAATGAGGAGCGCAGTGCCATATGGCCTAACACCGCCATATTGGGTATAAGTCTGCTTGTGGTCGCAGATTCGCTTAGCTAGGGTTGCAACTCCAATGGGCTCATTATATGTAACGCGGTTGATCTGCGCTTCAACTCTTGCTCTATCAATAAGCATTCTAGCATCTGCAACTAAGCCCGAGGAGGCTGCACCTATGTGGTCGTCTATTTGGAAAATTTTCTCTATACTCGGTGCTTCAAGCAATCTACTTGCCACTCTTTTATCTACGAGTAAAGCCACGCCTTCTTTGCATTTTATGCCAATAGCAGTTGTGCCCTTTTTAACCGCTTCCCTTGCATATTCAACTTGGAATAGCCTTCCATCTGGACTGAATACCGTTATAGCTCTATCATACCCCATCTGAGGTGCCATGTGCATTTTTATTCTCTCCTTTACTTTCTTTTAAATCAAATACTGTTATTCCAATTAGATTTACACTTGATCTATCAATTATTTCATTTTTATCTGGAATTATATCAATTTCCTCTCCACGTATTCTCTTTACTTCTCCAGATACATATTTCAATTCAATGCGAGAAGGGATATCATTAATAACTTTACCTATGATCTTTTTTCGCTTAAATTTTTCTATGGCTGTTTTCAAGGTTCCACTCACCCCTTTAATGTAAAGCACTGTTCTAATTCGCTTTATACTGCGCAATGAAGCAAGCACTGCTCTAACGCTTTCCACTCCATCGTGGTTGCACCTCAATATACCTTGAGAATCTTCAAATTCAAGCAAAGCTATACCTAGATCGCTTGCACCTGCCTCTCCAAATAAAGCCAGTGCTTCTCGCCAGATGGCACTGCTGAGCTCATTTTTTGAAAAATCATCTTCGCTATCCACATCGAAAACTATGTATCTCTTGCGCTTCCTTAGTGATGATGGTAGAGCTTTCATTCAATTACCTCTACCCTAGCGCTTTTCTTTAAAATTCTCTCAGGGACTTTGCTCAAGCTTTGAAAAGCTTCAGCTCTACTCATTCCAAAAAGCCCAGCGAGCGCTGCCATTTCTCTTGGGGCTCTTAAATCATAATGCGACCTAGCACCGCTGGTTAAAACTATGGGTGCTTCAAATTTTTTAGCGAGCTTGAAGTTCCTCTTAAAGTTTGAGAGAAGTCTTGAACGCAGGCCCCCCCTCGAGTGAATAAGTGCATTTAAATTGAATTCAAGAGCTACTTGATTTTCACTCGCTATTTTCGCCAGCACGTGGTTTATACCTTGCTTTGCTTGCTCTGGATGAGCAAGGATATCCACTCTTGAATCTCCTAGGGCAGCGCGATTGATCTCCTCAGTCGAAGCGTGAACCAAGAGTACATCCACTTTAGGGCGATAAGCTGCTATTTTACCCAACAGTTCCCTCTCAGTGCTAGCTTTAATCTCCACTCCAAGTAAAATGCCTTCTTCTCTAGGAAATTGCTCGAAGTAATCAGAGTGATTCGCTATTGCTATTCCACTGTAGCCAAATTGCTTTGCTTTTAACCACAGCCTCCTTGGGCTATCTGCGCATTCTGGAAGGGCATGTACATTTAAGTCATAAAAAGCAGTCATGAAAAAATTCCTCTAACCACTTCTAAAGCATTCTCATACTTCGCTGGATAAGCCTTGACCTTTGCTTTAAGAGCCACTGCATCCTCGTTGCTTGCTAGCTCGATTTGATTTTCAAATAAAGCTTGTTTATCGAATCTGAGGTATAAATAGCAATCACTATCAACCCTCTGAGGGAGTTCTTTTTTCAATCGTTGATAATCACTTGGAGTTAGTCTCGCTTTTAGGTTTTTAAAAAAATTCTCACACGCTTCTCTGCCCTCTATGTTTGAATGCAGTACTATAATTGGATTTCCAAAATGACCTTGCATCTTGGTTTCTTTAATAACTAGCTCACTAGATGCCAAGTTTTCAATAGCTTTCTTAACTTTTCTAATATCCTCCGTTGCGTGCACTATTCCGCGGAGGCTTATGCTGACGATCACTTCCCTCTTCCCTCGTTCGCACTTATGCTTGGACGTGTTTTTTCAGTACCCTCTCCCTTCCTTCTTAATCCCCGTCCTTTTCTACCAGCACTGGTTAAGCCTCTGAATGCACGTCCTTTTTTATTTGGATTGCAAATCCAGTTTATATTTGGATCATTCTTTATAACCGGGTGATGGGGGTCAACTAATATGACCTCAAACCACTTCTTCTTCCCATCCTCCCCCACCCAGTATGAATTTAAAACCTCGAGATTAGGGAACTTGCGAGCTGCTCTTTCCTCAGCGATCCTCTGCAGGCTTTTACCAGCTGTTATCCCCCTCACACCCATGCCAGGCGTCTTCCTCCCTCTTACATACCTTGGCTTCCGCCTGCCACCTCTTCGAACTGCTACTCGTGCGATCACAAAGCCCTGCTTGGCCTTGTAGCCAAGCGCTCTAGCTCGGTCAAGCCTAGTTGGCCTCTCTACTCTCACCACAGTTGGTTCCTTTCTCCACTGTTGAAGTCGCTCCCACATTAGATCTTTGACGTAGGAATCTTTATCCTGCCACGCTTCTCCTATGTATGCATACATCGATTTCATATCTATCCCCTTCTTCGCGGTTCAGCGCTATTCACTACATCCCAACGGGATTTGCTAATTCGAGCAAATATGTAATCCTTATTTATATAGCTTTGCTACTCCATAAAACCTTTATTGTTGAATATCAATTTGCTAAAGAAATGAAGTTGCATCCAGCGGAGTTCATAACTCTGAAGCAATTTCAAGGCGGCTTTGGCTGGCACAATAAATTAGCTTCTGAAGTAAAGCGAAAGTATCGAGCTAAAATCGATAGTATAGATGAATACTTAGCGAGGGATATAGCAGTTAAGATGAATGGTGAACTCATAGAGGAGAGGATTTATCCAACAGTAAGGTGGACTATTGTTTTAAATCCAATTAGGAAGCTGCGCATAGTTTTTCTCTATGATGACAATGAAGAGTTTGGCAAAAATCTTTATTTCTTCTTTGGCAGGGAAGCGAGAGATGAAATTCCCACTGAAGATGTGGCTGTTTTCACTCAATGCTATTTATCGGTGATCTCTCGATATAAGGAATATCTGCTTTCAAAATCAGGAGACAGTGGAAAGCTAATCTCAGTTTATGAGCTTGAGAAGCAAAGAGGGGAAGCATTTGCAAGGTATTACATTGGCGAGCGGAAATTCCTAATGAAGCACATTAAAAGTGAAATTGCTGAAAAAGCAGCGCGTGAGATAAAAGCAGAATTCTATAGAGATAACGAGTTCTTTAAAGATGGCGAGACTTGGCGAATAAAAGTCTCCCCTCTTTTTGATCTTTGCATCGTTTATGCACTGAAGAGCTCTGGTGATATCGATGTTCTAATAAGTGAAGCAGCGGCGAATAAATATCTCACAGGTATCTTCATGGGATTCACTTGGCTTTATGGAACTGAATTCATAAGAGCAGCTCAAAGGCTTGACCCAAGTATACCTAAACTATCAAGATACATCTAGGGGAAAATATGACTTTATATATACTCTATAGTAGGCAATTTGATTACGATTCAAATATTTATATTCTAAAAGTTGGAGATCGAGCTCTGCTGATAGATGCAGGTAGCGGTTACAATAGCGAGAGGCTTAGAAGCACCTTGGATGCACTTGGTATAGCTAGAGTTGAGCAAATTCTACTTACCCATAATGACCACGATCACTCTGGAGGGGTGCAGTTTTTCCCTGAAGCGATCGTTAAGGTGCATCAGTTGGATAGAGATAATAGGTTTTCAAAAGCCAAGGTTGAAATACTGCAAGATGGAGATGAAATTAAATTCGGGGAATATATTTTAAAAGTGGTTCATACTCCAGGGCATAGTCCAGGTAGTGTTTGTTTTTATGAAAAAAATCGCAAATGGCTATTCTCAGGTGATACCCCAATGGAATTTCTACCAAGTGTTGTGGATAGACATATAGAGAGACATATTGCTCTGGAGCAATTAAGGCAATCTGTGAATAAGCTCTCTAAGCTTGATATATCAATAGTATACCCCGGGCACGGTAAACCGCTTTATCCTAAGTCGTGAACTCTTTTCTGAGCAGGGCTTTCATGAACTCGATCAATCCACCTCTCTTCATCATTTCCTGTAGGAAATCAGGCAGGGGAGTTGTGCTATAGGTTTCATTCTTAGTTTTATTCACAATTAATCCTGAGCTGAAGTCCACTTCAAGTAAATCACCATCGCTGATTTTATCCACATCTTTGCATTCCAGCACTGGCAAGCCTATATTTAATGCATTTCTGAAAAAAATTCGAGCGAAGGATTTCGCGATCACGCATTTTATTCCAGCGCCCTTAAGTGCAAGAGGCGCATGTTCCCTTGATGAGCCGCATCCAAAGTTTTCCCCTGCAACGATTACATCCCCCTTTTTCACGCTACTTGCGAACTCAGGTCGTATACCCTCAAACGCATGCTTAGCAAGCTCCTCGGGATCGCTTAATACAAGATATTTACCTGAGATTATAGCATCAGTATTAACATCATCCCCGAATTTCCAACTCCTGCCCTCTAGCGATTGCAAGTTAAACCCTCCTTGGATCAGTTATTACACCTGTAATTGCAGAAGCCGCTGCAGTTGCAGGGGAGCAGAGATATATCTGCGCTTCAGTGCTTCCTTGTCTGCCCCTGAAGTTTCTATTTGAAGTGGACAGGCATACTTCTCCATCGCTTAGCAATCCAAATGAACCCCCCATGCATGGACCGCAGCAGGGCGATTCAACGATCGCTCCTGCGCTATATAGCTTCCTTAAAATCCCAGCTTTATCAGCGTATATATAAATCTCTCTCGATGCAGGGATCACTATCATTCTAACCCCTTTTGCAATTTTCTCACCATCAATTATTTCAGCTGCTATCTTCAAATCTTCTAATCTACCATTGGTGCAGGAGCCAATGAAAACTTGGTCAATTTTAATCCCTTCGACCTCTTCCACTGATTTCACATTATCCACGCTATGTGGACAAGAAATTTGAGGTGCTAAATTTGAGACATCATAACATCGCACTTCAAAATAACTCGCATCTTCATCGCTCTTCAGAGCATCCTCAAGTTTAAAATTAGGAATTCTCCTTCGCAGATATTGCTCAGTTTTGCGATCTGGCTCAATTATCCCTGCTTTACCTCCCATTTCAATCACCATATTTGCTATTGTTAATCTACCATCTATGGATAGATTTTTAATCGCTGAACCAGTGAATTCACAAGCTTTATAGTTAGCTCCATTTGCACCCATGTCACCTATTATATGAAGGATTATATCCTTGGAATAAACGCGCTTGGGAAGCCTGCCATTTATTTCCAGCTTAATTGTCTCAGGTACTTTGAACCAGAGCTTGCCACTCGCTAGCACCGCTGCCACATCAGTTGAGCCAACTCCTGTTGCAAATGCCCCTAGAGCCCCATAGGTGCAAGTGTGGGAGTCAGCTCCAACTATTAAATCCCCAGGTTTAACGTGTCCTTTCTCAGGTATTACAGCGTGGCATATGCCCTCGAATACATCATAGTTGAGGATACCTTGCTCGAGAGCAAATTTTCTAAGCAATGCATGATTTCTCGCTGCTTGAAGCGAATCAGCTGGCACTTGATGGTCAAATAAAATAATTATCTTGCTTGCATCCCAAACTCTTCCATTTCTCCCTGCTATTTCATAGAAGCTCTTGACTGCAAGAGGCCCTGTTAAGTCATGCATCATTGCTTTATCCACTTCTGCAAGAACAAATTCACCTGCTCTCACTTGCTTGCCGCTTTTCATTGAGAAGATCTTTTCTGAAATAGTTCGACCTTGCATAGAAATCAAATTATTGCAAGCAAGATAAAAATATTGTTGCCTAAGTTTTCTTTGCCTTTGCTTGAATTTTAGCAGCGAACTTAGCTTTATCTATTATGAAGCGCTCGTGGATGGCTTCACCTATTTTTTCAACTTCATCGAAAACCTCAACCTTAAAGATAAGTCTTTTACCCTCAATTGCATCAAGCCTAGCCCTAGCAATAACCCTCATGCCCATAGGAGTGGGAGCGAGGTGCTTTGCATTCATTACAATGCCAACTGTTCCCTGTCCCATATTTAAATGAGGCTGAACAGCATCGTTGCAAGTGTGCTCGATGAGTGCAACCATAAAGGGAGTTGCAAATGCATCTGGGGTGCCAGGGACAAGCCTTGAGGCAAGCATCTCTGAGGTAACCACGTAGCTTTTTTCATAAGTCAATCCAACTTCAAGTGCCATAATATCTCCTCTTTACATTCTTCTAATTGGCTTATAACTTTTTATGCTACAGGAGTGCTTATAGCTACATCCTCCACAATTCCTAGGATGGGTTTTACATCCATGATAATGAGCAAATGACCCAGCGATTCTTGCTCCAGGATGTTTATAAATCTGCTTTTGCTCTTTAATGAAGCTTGTATTATAACCTCTAATATCACTTCTCCCAGCCCAGTATGCATTTTCAATGCCAGCCCTATGAGCTATCTCCACAGCAGCTTGCAGTAGGTCTAGAGAGGCACCTCTATGTTTATCCAAAACGAAGTTGGGTCTGAAGGCTAAAAAGCAAACTGGAAGATTTAAGTCAAGGGAGGCGATGAAGCGACATATATCCTTAATTTCCTCTATATCTATGATTTCAGGAATGATTAGGATGCGAAATTCCCATAGCTTTTCTCTAGCATATTTAGCTATATATTCTGCATTTCTAAGCACCGGCTCAACTGGTGCACCAGTTAATGCTCTATGAACCTCTTCATTATAAGCTTTGATGTCATAGGTAATGGAGGTTGTAAACTTGAGCATCCTCTTAAGGGATTCCTTAGTGAGAAAACCATTGGTATCGAAGTTAACCTTTGTACTTGGATCTACCTCCCTAGCTATCTTCACGATTTCCTCGATATATGGCAAATGAATCGTTGGCTCTCCTCCTGAGAAGAAAATTCGATCTGCTCTAATCATTCTACCAATTGGCGATTTAATCATAGCAAGGGCTTCATTAGCTATCACTTCAGGATGTACATATCCAATTGGAAAGTTTTTTTGATCAGGGTAATGAGCAATTATATAATTCTGGCAATTGAGACAGCGGAAATTGCAGCCAGCTGTGAAAATAGTATAACTTTGAGGCGGCGCTGGATGTAGCTGGCAAGAGGCAACCATTGGGAGCGCGATTCGGCATACTCCAAGCTCGCCGTTAATTCTATTCACACCGCATTTCCACTCACATAGCTTGCAGTTCTCAAATTCTCTATACATATACCTTGGTATCAAATATTTATTAAATCGATGTATATATATTGAAAATAACTTGAAAAATACTGAAAACACTTTAAAAATACTGAAAAATTCTCAGTGAGAAGTGATGACTCAAATTGAAGCTGCGAAGAAGGGCGAGATAACCGAGGAAATGAAAAACGTAGCCTCAGAAGAAGGACTCACGCCAGAAGTGATAATGCGTGGTGTTGCAAAGGGATACATTGTTATCCCTAGGAATATAGCTAGAAAGGAAAAAATCAAGGTATGTGGGATTGGAGAGGGATTAAGGGTTAAAGTAAATGCAAATATTGGAACCTCGCCTGAGATATGCGATGTTGAGATCGAGATTGCAAAAGCAAAAACAGCTATGGATGCTGGAGCGGATACCATCATGGATCTTAGCACTGGTGGGGATTTAAATCGAATCAGGAGAACACTGCTGCAAGCTGCACCTATTCCCTTGGGCACGGTACCAATTTATCAAGCAGCAATTGAAGCACAACGCGCTAAAGGAGCCATTATCCATATGAACGAGGATGATATCTTCAATGCAATTGAAGAACACGCAAAGGATGGAGTGGATTTCATGACTGTCCACTGCGGCGTTACCAAGGAAAGCCTAGATCGCCTTATTCGCCAGAATAGATTGCTAGGCATCGTCAGCAGGGGTGGTACTTTTCTCGCTGCTTGGATTAAGCATAATGAGCGAGAGAACCCACTTTATGAGAACTATGATTATCTCCTTGAAATCGCTAGAGAATACGATGTAACCCTTAGCTTGGGCGATGGGCTTAGACCAGGCTGCCTCTATGATGCCACTGATAGACCTCAAGTTCAAGAACTGCTTATACTTGGCGAGCTAGTGGAGAGAGCTAGAAATGCAGGGGTTCAAGCAATGGTTGAGGGACCAGGGCATTTGCCTTTAGACCAAGTGGATATGAATGTGAAGCTTGAGAAGAGCATTTGCAGAAATGCACCTTTCTACGTGCTTGGACCTATAGTTACAGATGTAGCCCCAGGATATGATCACATCGTTGGTGCTATTGGGGGTGCTATTGCCGCGATAGCTGGGGCTGATTTCCTTTGCTATGTAACCCCAGCTGAGCACATTGCACTGCCAAGCGCTGAGGATGTTAGAGAAGGAGTAATTGTTACTCGAATTGCTGCACACGTTGCTGATCTAGTCAAGCGCAGGGAAATCGCTTCTAAGTGGGACTTTGAAATGTCAAAGGCAAGAGCAGAGCTTAAATGGGAGGAGCAATTCAAACTAGCTCTAGATCCTGAGAAGATTGAGAGGATTAGAAGGGAGAGAATGCCCAAAAAAGCTACAGAGGTTTGCACGATGTGCGGCGAGTTCTGCGCCATAAAACTACTCAGCAAATATTTCAAGGCCCAGCATTGATCACCAGTCCATTATTTTCTCGCTTCCTGCTCCACATCTTGGGCACTTCTCTGGCTTGCAGGTCCCTCGAGTTGCATAGGGGCAACTTCCAGGTTTGCACTCAATATGCACTATGTAGCCGCAGATGGTGCATTTAAACATTGGCATTCTCTTTACCTACTGTTAAAAATAAAAAGATAAAAATAAAAATTTTCAAACTTCTTCAAGCATCGTTGTGAAAACATCGTGATGCTCTTCCTCATCCTCTAGTATTTCCTTGAAAATAAAAGCAGTGGTAATATCCCCCTCGCTTTCAGCTTGCTTGATTATTTGCTTATAAAGTGCTATCGCATCCTCCTCGGCCTTAGCATCTATTTCTAAAAATTCCTTCAAATTATTACCAATTTTTATCTCACTGGGTTTCGTGGTTGGAGTTCCAGTTAAATACCAAAGTCTCTCAGCGATCTTCTCCGCATGCTGCATTTCTGTAATCGCAGTTTTCTTGAAAATATCTCCAACTGCAACTGCTTTAACCCCTGTGACTTGCACGTGCTGCCACATATATTGAATACTAACAGCTATTTCCCTAGCAATGGCTTCATTCAACATCTGCTTCAACTTATCGCTTATTTTAGTTGCAGGTTCAATCAAATTTATAATCCCCTTTTTTCTCTCAAACTTCTTCCCAGTTATACTTTTCCTTTAACTTGATTAGCTATCTTTCTACCGAACTCAAAGCACTCTTTTAATTCGCTCTCGCTTGGTATCCATTGCAAGCGAAGAGGCTCAATGGTTTGGAAGCCAGCTTCTTCAAGGCGCTTATTTACTGCGCTTGGTGCTTCTCCACTCCAACCATAGGATCCAAAGGCACTTGCTTTTTTACCCTTGAATCTCAAGCCTTTGATGTACTCTAGGAATCCAGCAACGCTGGGATAAATAGCATTGTTAATCGTAGGGGTTCCAATGAGTAAAGCTCTAGAGAATTTAATTTCCTTCACGATCTCGCTCCAGTCAGACTTTCTAAGATGGAATAGCTGCGTGCTCACGCCCTCGCTTGCTATGCCATCTGAGATTGCAATTGCCATTTTCTCAGTGCTCTGCCACATTGTATCAAAAACTATTACAACTTTATCCCTATGCACTCCCTTGCTCCACTCAATATATGCATTCACAATTTGCAGAGCATTCTCCCGCCAAATAACACCGTGGCTAGGTGCAATTATCTTAGGAGCAATCCCTAGAGCTGTGATTTTTTCAACTGCCTTTGGAATTAAAGCTGAATATGGCTCGAGGATATTTGCATAGTACTTCGCTGCTTCATCAAGGATATCAATATCTTTAACTTCATCATTGAATCGCTTTGAAGTTGCAATATGCTGCCCAAAGGCATCGCTTGAGAGTAAAATTTGATCTTCAATGAGATAGCATATCATGCTATCTGGCCAGTGGAGCATTGGTATTTCAGCAAATTTTAAGGTTTTCCTGCCTAGTTTTAATTCATCGCCTGTTTTCACCACTTGAAAATCCCACTCTTGCTGATAATGCTTTTTCAAGCCTTCCTTTCCCTTAGCACTGCATACAACCTTTGCCCCCTCGGCGATTTTTAGAATATCAGGTAATGCTCCTGAGTGATCCATTTCCACGTGATTAGAAATGACATAGTCGATCTTCTTTGGGTCTATAACATCTTTAATTCTAGCGAGCATTTCACTTGCAAATCCATGTTTAACAGTATCCACCAGCGCTATTTTCTCATCGAGGATTAAATAGGCATTGTAGCTAGTGCCACGGGGGGTTTTATAGCCGTGGAAATCGCGTATATTCCAGTCAATCGCCCCAACCCAAAATATTCCCTCGGTGATTTTAACTGCCTTCATATCATCGCCTTATTCTAGTAGTTTTCACAGAGCAGTTCGAAATAGTTCTTAGGATGTCTGCAGTTGGGGCACTCCTCTGGAGCAGATTTGCCCTCGTGTATATATCCGCAGTTTCTGCATTTCCACTTTCTCTCGCTCTCTTTCTCGAATACTTGAGCTTTCTTTAAATTCGCTAGTAGTGCTCTATATCTCTTTTCATGAAACTCCTCCACCTCGGCAACTTCTTTGAAGAACTTCGCAGCATCTTTAAATCCCTCTTTAATTGCCACTTTTTCAAACTCAGGATACATCTCTGACCATTCATAGTGCTCTCCAGCTATTGCAGTTTCTAGGTTTTTAGCTGTGTCGCTCCATTCGCCTAGTAACTTCCAGATCATTTTCGCGTGTTCTTTTTCATGATCAGCTGTTTCCTCGAAGATAGCTGCTATTTGCTCATAGCCAGCTTCTCTAGCTATTTTAGCGAAGTAGGTATACTTGTTCCTAGCTTGACTCTCCCCAGCGAATGCTTTCCAAAGATTTTTCTCAGTTTCCGATCCTTTCTTCACAGGTTCTGGGTCAGAAACAGTTAATGGATCTTTCATTCATAACACCTCAAACGTAATAATTTTATACTAGTACATTTTTATATAGATTTCGTAAAAATATGGGAAAAAAAATGCAAAAATTATCCGAAAATAGGATAATCGATGCTCTTGATATGAAAATTCTAAAGCTCCTTGAGGAGGATGGTAGAGCTTCATTTTCTGAAATTGCTGAGAAGTTAAAATTAAATGAATCCACTGTTAGAAAAAGGATTATAAGATTAAAGGCAAAGCAAGTTATAAAAAAATTTTCAATCGAAATAGACCCCTCTAAGATTGGCCTCAATACAGTTGCTATCATTGGAATAGATGTCGAGCCTGCGAAACTCTTGGAAGTAGCACAGAAAATTTGCGAGATACCTGAAACTAGATACGTGGCTACTTCAACTGGGGATCATATGATTTTAACTGAAATTTGGGCAAAAGATGGAAGAGCACTCACCAACTTAATCTCCAATGAAATTGGGAAAATAGAGGGTATAAAAAAGATTTGCCCTGCGATAATATTGGAGAAGTTAAAGGGCTAGGACTAGAGGCGTAGATATGCTCTTTAAAATTATGGGAGAGGGAGAACCAGTAAAGGTATTCCTCGGTGGAGTGCACGGGAGGGAGGGTGAGGTCACGGAAGTGGTATTGCTTCGCTTGATTAAGAATATCAAATTAATTCAAGGCAAACTTATTATTTGCAATTTAACTAAGGATGGGGAGTATCTTAGCACTTTAAATAAAGTATATTATGAAAGTAAAATTGGAATGAAGTTGCTTGAAATTATAAGGAGCTATAAACCAAGTATTTACATTGAACTACATTCCTATTCCCCCGAGAACTATGAAAAACTCACAGATCCTCAGCGGAGGCAAAAAGCAGGCGTGCCGCCTTTAATCGAGCTTGAACAGCGTGTTTTAATAGGCTCCGTATCCCCCTTGATTAGATCAAGCGAGTTTAAAATAAACGACCTATGTTTAACACTAGAGATTCCAAGGGTTAATCCACCCTTTGATTATGTGGTATCAATGCTTGCGATGATTGCAAATAAAACTAAGGAGGAGGTGCTCAGGAGTTTTGAAGCGCGATATCCAGAGCAATATAAGCTTATGATTAAGAACTTCAAGGAATACTTTGGAATAAGATAAATAATCAAGCATTCCCAAGCAATTCATTGAGTTTAACAAGCACCTCTGCTGCTTTAACGATATCAGTTAATTTAATCCTCTCTTGAGGAGTATGGCAGCATTGAAGTTCCCCAGGTCCCCATACAATAGCTCTCCAGCCAGCTTTTTTTAAATTAATCGCATCCGTCCAAGAATGCATCTCGCAATAATTCACTTCTAGTCCGCATAATTTTAAAGCTTTTTCAAAATCTCCAAATGGCTCCTCCTTAAATCCATCATATATATCTCCAACTTCATATTCTCCATATCCTTTTAATATAGAGCCTAAAAACTCCTCCACTCCTTGGGCTTTAATTGAAGATGGTAAAATATAGCTCAAGCGTAAATAGCATTCATCTGGAATGGAATATCTATCATCTCCCCCTTTTATCTCCATTAATATCAATTTCCCAGAGAGTTTAAGTTCCTTAATTTTTTCTACCATTTCAAAAGCTCTTTCAATTGCATTCAAACCATGCTCTGGATATGAAGCATGGGCAGATCTACCTTTTACTTTGACTTTAAATTCCACTCCTCCATAATTATTAAGAGCTATGCTTAAATCCGTTGGCT
>JAWCLZ010000005.1:75212-93170 GCA_038850275.1 Methanocellales archaeon
ACTATATCTCCTAGAGAAACCAACACTCCCCTTTCCACCTTCTTCTTCATCTGAGAGAAATGCTACTCCAAAGTTCAAATCAGCTATCTCATCAAGAGCCTTAAGAATAGCTGCAACAGAGCCTTTTGCATCACATACACCAGTGCCATATGCATAGTTACCATCGAATTTAAATGCATAACTCTCGGGATGGGTATCTAGATGTGTAACTACCCAGAAATTAACCTTTCCTTGGATTATCAAATTTTTATTTACCTCATCGATTTTATAATCAATTCCTTTTTCATTCAAATAGCTAGAGATAATTGAAATAACTTCATCTTCCCTTCCAGAGGGCGAAGGGGTTTCTACGAGTATTCTTAATAATTTAATGAGTCTACTTAGTTCCATCTTATATTCCTTTTAAACACTAAATATAAAAATTATAGCAAAAAGAGATATGGAAAACTTGGAAATAGCCAATGTCAATGCACTTGACTCTAGGGATTTCATAGAGGTATATAAACTAGCCTATAGAGGACTTTTGGAATATGCATATACCTCGCCTCGAGATATAGAGAACTATTTCTGGTGGCTTCTTAAACGCGATCGAAATGGATTCTTCAAAGCAATTTTAGCAAATAGAGTAGTAGGATTTATAGCATGCGACACAAACTGGATAAGCTATATAGAGGGAGTGGAGGTGGGTGAAATCCACGAAATATTTGTTCACCCGCGATTTAGAGGCAAGGGAATTGGTAAGAAGCTAGTGGAAAAAGGAATACATTACTCAAAACAACGCGGTCGAAAGATTTGCGAACTCTGGGTTGGGGATAGAAATGAATTGGCTAAAGAATTCTATAGAAAACTTGGCTTTAGAGAAATGGATAAACTTGGTAAGTGGATAAGGATGGTTAAAGAAATCTAAAGTTAAAGCTAAAATTGATATTTTGAATTTAAAAATTTATTTTCTAAGGGCAATTCCCAATATATAATATCCAATTTTATTAAAAGGATATCTCCAACGAAGTAAATCCTCTACTTTGGAGAAAAATTTTTGCACGCTCGAGAGCGAGCCAGCATGGAATTTAAACCTAGGATATATAAAAAGCAATAAGCAGCCTAGCTTTAGGTTTTTAAATTTACATTGAAGTAATTTCTTCAATTCACTTGCGGAGTAATAATGAGTCCAAACTATGCCCTCGCTATATTCACTGCTGCGAAGCGCTATTGTTAACCACTTCCACTTAAAACTTAAGAGACATTTAAGCCACCAGTTGAGATTCCAACGATTCACCACGGAGAAAATAAAAACTCCCTCGGGCTTGAGCACTCTAGCAATTTCCTCAAATGCTTGATTGTATCTAACAACGTGATTTAAAGCTCCAAATATAGAGATCACAGAATTAACTGAGGAGGATTTAAATGGTAGAGCCTCAGCAGATGCAACTAAAAAATTGATATTTGAATTTACCCCGCCTTTAGACCTCGCGATTTTAATCATCTCTAGTGAAATATCAATTCCAATAACACTATATCCAAGATTAGCGAGTAAAATTGAATGCCTCCCAGTACCGCAGCCTATGTCAACTATCCTTCCCCTTGCTTCTCTCAATAACACTTCATCTTCAACACTACGCATATAAGCTAGCTCTGGATTTTGATAGCGTTGATCATACTCTCTTGCTAATTCGTCATAGTAAGCTTGAATTTGGTTATATTCATCCTTCATTTCCAAGAAAATTATTTATATGCATAGGGGCTTGATTAGAACTGTTTCAAATTTCCTAAACCTTCCAATTTCCTAAATTTTTATATTTATAATTTTATAGTGTCATTAAAAAAATGGGAAATTTGACTATTTAACCTCTATCTTATGCCTCTTCACTTCCGGTGGAGGAGTTTTCTTAGGGATTTTAATTTCAAGCACACCGTTGGTTAGAGATGCCTCCGCTTTCTCTGGGATAACTTCTTGCGGGAAAGTGAGGTATCTGCAGATGTTAGTATAGCTTCTTTCCCTTCTAATGAATTGCTCGCCTTTTTCCTCAACCTTTGTCTCAGCTTTGCCGCAGATCTCTATACTAGTGGGAGTGGCATTAATCTCAATATTTTCCCTCTTAATTCCAGGGAACTCAGCTATTATTTTATATTCGCCGCCCGCATCTATGAGATCCACATGCGGCACTTTGACCTCGCCAGTGTGCTCATGCCAAGGAACAATTGGAGAGGACCAGAAAATATCTTCTAAGCCACGTCGGAAGTCACGGAAAATGCGATCCATATCTGCCCAGAGGTCAAATGGCCTCCATACTTGAATTGGCGCCTCTTTCTTCTTCACCTCAATTTTCTCCTTCTTAGTTGGTTTTTTCTTAGCCAAATTCAACACCCCTTATTTATATTAGCTTTACATATTATCTTTCTTTTATCTTCCTTCCTATTTCTCTGCCAAACTCCCTGCATTTCTCCAACTTTACCTCATCAATTGCTCCAGCGAAGCGTAGTCCTGGCTCCACCACATTCATCCCAAGTTCCTTTAAAAAAGCAATCATCTGAGGCACTGCCTCGCCACTCCAGCCATAGGATCCAAAGGCGCTTCCTACTTTGCCCTTTAGCGGCATCTCCTTCATTTTATCCATAAAATTCTTCATTCCATGGCTTGGCTTAGTATTATGAGTTGGAGAGCCTAGAATCACTCCATCTGCACTCAGCAGTTCACTTGGCTCAAAGTTAACTACTATCTTCGTGGTAACCTCTACCCCAGCAATGCTCTTAGCTCCCTCAGCGATAGCATGCGCCATTTTCTCGGTCTTCCCAGTTCTAGTATCATAGATTATATAGACCTTTGACATCCTCTCACCTAATTAAATTATTTTCTTACCAAGCTTTAGATCACTCAAGTGAATAACATTAACTGGGCAGCTTCTCGCAGCTTTTAAATTGCATTTATAATGCTTTCTCTCTATTTCTAGCACTTGCCAGTTTCTCCTCACAGTTTTTCCACCTTTTATACTCGAGGCTCCATCTGTTAACACTTCCCAGAATTCAGGGCACACGAGAATGCAATTTCCACAACCAATGCAGTTCTCTCTATCAAAGCTTATCATATATCTCCCCAAGCTCTAACCTCCTTAAATGAGCATTTTCCCATGTATGCAAATTGAGCAGAGCTCAGCTGCCTCTTGATTGCAGACATTTCCTCAAGCTCAAAGCTTCCACAGCCTATGCAAAGCTTTCTTTCATGCGCTACTTTTCATGCTATTTTAAAAACCATTTAATCACTATTTCTGGCTTTTGCCTCTCTTTCGCTTGCTCTTTTCAAATTGATCTGCACAGTGTATACAGCAAAAGGTATATTCAATGCCATCTATCACTCGCTTCTCAAGAGCGAAGATGCATTTCTCAGTTGGAAGTTCAACTTGGCATAATTCGCATTTCATTGTTCTCCCTTTCCCTTTTCTACTTTTTTCTTCAAATAGTCCTTGATAGCCTCGTGGAGTGCATCAGCAGCGAGATTTGAGCAGTGCATCTTTACAGGTGGTAAGCCCCCGAGTGCATCTGCTACATCTTTGCGGGTTATCTTCATTGCCTCCTCTAGAGTTTTACCCTTAGCTAGCTCTGTGATCATTGAACTCGTTGCTATCGCTGCGCCGCAGCCAAAGGTTTTGAATTTAACATCCTCAAGTTTGTCATCCTTAACTTTAATATAAACACTCATTAGATCTCCGCAGACTGGATTGCCAACTGTGCCAACTCCATCTGCATTTTCGATCTCTCCAACATTTCTAGGATTTCTAAAGTGATCCAATACTTTCTCACTATACATAGCCTCACCTCAATTCCCTAGGGGTAAGAGGAGATGTGGCTCTGAGTTTTTTAATCACCCCGGGTAATATGGAGAGCACATAGTCGACTTCCTCCTCAGTATTCCACCTACCGAGGGTGAATAGAAGCGAGCCATGTGCTTCCTCATGCTTTAAACCTATTCCCAACAATACATGCGATGGCTCAAGAGTTAGAGAGGTACAGGCTGAGCCTGAAGCAGCCGCTATGCCGTGCATATCCAAGCTTAAGATTATACTCTCCCCTTCTATATAGCTAAATCTAAAATTAGCATTATTAGGCAGCCTCTGCGTTGGATGGCCATTTAAATAAGACTCAGGAATCGAAGTTAAAACCCCGTTTATGAGTTTATCTCGAAGTTTTTTCAAGCGCTCGCTCTCCTGTTTCATCTCAGCTTTAGCTATCTCCGCTGCCTTGCCAAACCCAGCTATGCCAGCAACATTCTCCGAGCCTGACCTTAGTCCACGTTCCTGCCCCCCGCCGTGTAAAATTGGCTCTATCTTCGTGCCATTTCTTATATATAGAGCTCCAACTCCCTTAGGGCCATAGATATCATTTGAGGAGATGGAGAGCAAACTTATGTTCTCTCTAGAAACATCTATCTCCACTTTTCCACAAGCAGCAGCTGCATCAACGTGCAGTGGAATTTCTTCATCCTTTGCTATTTCAGCTATTGCCTTAACTGGCATAAGCGTGCCTATCTCGCCATTTGCATAGCTAATTGAGATTAAAATGGTTTTATCGGTTATAGCATTCTTTAGCGCCTCTAGATCTAGGATGCCATATGTATCAACAGGTAGATAGGTGACTTCGAATCCAAATTTAGTGAGATATTTACAGGTGTTAAGTGTGGACATATGTTCGATCTTCGTGGTGATGATATGATTACCCTTATCTCTATTTCTAAATGCCACTCCTTTAATAGCGAGGTTAATACTCTCAGTAGCACCTGAGGTGAAGATTATCTCTCGAGCTTTATCCGCGCCTATCAACTCTGCAACTTTACCCCTAGCTTCCTCCATAGCTTTCTTTGGCTCACGGCTGTAGGAATGTATGGAAATGGGATTTCCAAATGCTTCGCTGAGATATGGTAGCATTACCTCTATCACTCTTGCATCCACAGGTGAAGCAGAAGCGTAGTCGAAGTAATTTTTGGTCATTTCAGTCACTTGTAACGATATCTTCAGTTGACTTCACCATAGGTTGATTACAACAGGTCAGCACTCCCTTACTTGCTTTTAAAATTTTAACTTCATTGCCGCAGATCAAGCACCAGTATATTTCTCCCTCTTTCATATGATGCGTCATAACCTCACCTCCACTTCTAAAACCACATTGATGCATCAACTTCGAGCGCTAAATCGTTTAATGTTGCAGCTCCAACTATCTTTGCTTCAGGTATGAAATCGCCTCTTTGAAGGGCAATTAACTGCGTGCTCTGCTCGCAAACCATGAGTTCAACTCCAGCTTTAATTGCTTGATCCATGATTTCCCTTAGCGAAGGAAAATTCCCAAGCTTGATCTTCTCCGCCTCCCCTTTTTTCACCACAGTTATGCCCTTGCCCAAGAAGTAAATCACTGCATCTAAATCCATAGCTTTAGCGGTCATTGCTAATACAAATGGCGAGTAAAGCCTCTCAGGCGTATCAACGCCACTTGTTTGAACATATAAAATCTTTTTCCTATTCCCTTCTTTTCCTTTTCCTTTTTCAGTCATTATTAAACCTCACTTATTTTTTCCTTATCAAGAATCTAATAATTCTACCCTCTTTCTTCAACTCAAGCAATTCATTTCCAGTTCTCTTTGCCCAGCGCCTTATGTCCTCCTCCGCAGCTGGATCGTCTGCTAATACTTCTAGTATTTCCCCAGCTTCAAGTTTATCCATTTCCTCTCTAGTTTTAAAAACTGGAACTGGGCAGTATAAGCCAATGCAATCTAAAGTTCGATCTGGCTTCACGCCTTGCATTTCCCACCACCTACTATGCAATGCTCAGGCTTTAAACAAGCTTCAAATGCACAGGATTCAACGCAGTCCCAGAATTCCAAGCAGTTCTCTGGTCTAACCACCTTAGCAACTCTATCCTGCATTTCAAGCACTTCACGAGGACAAGCAATGATGCAAGCTTCACAGCCTGTGCATTTTTCCTCAACTATGATTGGAGGCATGCCATCACTTCTAAATTAATCTCCAACTATATTTTCATCCTCAAGAGGTTGATATCCATCTTTTGAAGAACAGCGGGGACAAGCATCTAATGGTTGCTCTCTCTCCTTGATCTTCAATATCTCCCCACAGATTTTACATCTCCAGAGCTTCATTTTCTCACCCTTTATACTTAACCTTGCTCCCTTGAAGCTAAGATATCGAGCATTTTATGGGTCTCTGCATATATGCAGGGCAGCTTATTTCTGCTGCAGTCGATGTCAAGCTTGAGCATTGGACAGAAATATCCTTTTTTCTCTATGTATTCACAGCCTCTAGTCATATAAGACTCATTTTTTTAATGTGAAATAAAAATATCCCTGTCATCGATTGAGGTAACACCTACTTGAGATATTTCTCAAGCGGTCTGCGCTCAGGAATTGATGCATAGCGCTTTATCCCACTTTGGTATTCTTGGCTTACATATAAACCGCAGAAGCAGCGGCCATATTCCTTTAAATCTGCATCGCGATATACACAGGGACAAATTATGTCTCTATCATCTTGAAAGTTACCACTTGCAATTCTACAGGGGCAAGAAGCATAGCCATAGCGCTTTCTATTCTCAAGCAAACCAGTTACAATTTCGCGGAGCATAGCTTGATCTGGGTTTAATATATAGCCTGTTTTCTCCGCAATTTTTTTCAAGATTGCTTCATATTCCTCGGGAGTCATTTAAGTGCCTCCCTTATCTCTGCCTCGTTAAATCCTACTATAACTCGATCATTTATCACCAAAGTTGGATAGCTTAAATCTGGATTAAGTCTCTTTACTTCAAGCAGCATTTCCTTCTTCTTATCCCCTTCTAGCAAGTCTAGGTCGATTGCTTCATATTCCACTTTAAGCTCTCTCAAAAGCTGCTTAGCTCGCTTGCAAAATCCACAAGTGCTTAAACCATATACCTTTACCTTCACCTTAGTCATATCTTTAAAGCCTCTTTAATTTCATCCTCTCTATGCTCTATGATTACCCACCCATCTATGATGATAGTGGGGAAACTCATACTTGGATTCAATTTCTTCACTTCTTCAAGGACTTGATTCGTCTCTCGCAGTTAGCAAGTCAACATCTATAAATTCATATCCCACTCCAAGTTTTTCGAACAATTGCTTTGTACTTGTGCAATAGGGGCAAGTGCTCAAGGTATATGCTTTTATCACCATTTAAGCCTCCTGTTTTTTCTTCGCCACTTTTATCTCAAGCACGCCATTTTGCAAAAAAGCTTTAGCCTCAGAGGGAATAACTTCCTCTGAAAGGTAATGTAGCGACAGAGGTTTGAATAGCATCTCTCTCTACAAATATACTTCAAACCCTTTTCATCTGCAGTAACTTCTAATTCTGAGCAGATCTCAACTGCCTTTTTAGATAGATGAATCTTAATCCTCTCCCTTGAAACTCCAGGTAAGTCCGCGATTATTTTATACCACTCACCACAGTCTATAACGTCAGCGCTGGGTATCTTCACCTCGCCACCGTAGTGCTTATGCTTTGGTGGAACTAAATGAGGCACTGCTACAGGTGCTTTATAAGGCACTTCTTCTTCAATTATCTCTATTGGAATCTCCACGTTATCTCTCCCTAAGTTACCTTCACTCTTTCACATCTACTCTACACTTCAGTTTAATTGCATTATTTTATCTCTTTCTCACTCTTCAATCTCGATGGTCCACCACAAGCTACGCCTCTGGCATCGTAGTATCTTGCAACTAGGTCTAAGTCATCTGGGTTTGCATGTGTATTTCCACATTCACATCTCCAACCTCTAATAGTCAAGCCGCGAAATATTAAATCGCTCACAAGCATTTCTCTACCGCAGAGATTGCAAATGCGAGTCATTACAATCAAAGCCTTGGATCTCTATTTGCCTCTCCACCGCATTCAGGGATGTAGCAGGTTACATCCAAGAAGGCACAAATTTGCTTGCAGCTGGGGCATTGATTCAAAGGCTTAGAAGCTTGAAAGGTGTAGCCACAATTACTACATTTCCACCAAGTCATAGAATTAAAATACACCTTTAAGTTTATAAAAAATTGCCTGTCACTAGATATGATTACAAAATTGATTAAATATTTATAGCGCTTGGGAAAATTGAATCTTTGATGAGCAGCTATGCTGAGAAATTGAAAAAACTTCGAGAATTTGGGTTAAGTGAGTATCAAGCTAGAGTCTATCTAGCTTTACTAGAACTAGGCATTGCAACTGCAGGTCAAATTCCTCCAATTTCCAAGGTTCCTAGGACTAGAATTTATATGACTATGAGTCAGTTGCATGAAAAGGGCTTGGTTAGAATTATCCCTGAGACACCTTTAAAGTATGAGCCTCTGCCGTTTGAGGAATTCCTTGAGAAGCGAATTTCAGATCTTAAGTCAGAGGCAAAAATGCTTGAGGTAGTTAAATCAGAGCTAGGTAGAGAATTCGCTATTAAGAAACAAGTGGAGAAGCATAAAGCAGGGAGCTTTGAAGCTATTTTTGGCAGGAGAAATCTCCGAGCTAAACTCCAAAGAATGTATTCTAATGCTAAAAGCGAGGTCTACTTCCTTGGAACAGAAACTAGCCCTGTTAGAATAGCTAATGTGCTACTTCCTATAATTGAGGAAAAAGCGCAGAGTGGAATTGCTTTTAAATTTGCTTTTCCAGTTAGCGCGAGGAATAGTGAAAAGGTAAAGGTGCTCTCTAAATATGCTGCAATTAAGCATATTGAGAGAGAAACCTTCATGCATCTAACAGTTATTGATAACACTGAGGCACTTCTCGCACACGCTGTTCCAGACGATGAAGACCCCTTGCGAGGTAGCGATGTTGCTATTTGGACCAATGATGAAGCGATTGTAAGCGCGCTGAAAGAAAGTGCTAGAGATATCTGGGAAAGAGGAATAAGCCCAGGGGCAATTGCCCTAGCGAGGGCGATTCTAGGTACGGTTGGAAAGAGCATTGAAAGCTTGAAGATCAACCCTCAGCCTATTTTAAAATTAATTGGCAAACAAGTTGGAGAGCAAATCGCTGGTGAATTTAAATCTAGAAAGATGCATGATTTGCTTGAGGAAATAGCAAATTACTGGAAAGCACATAATCTAGGTCAAGTGTCAATTAACAATTCAACTATTATAGTTAGAAACTGCATTGAATGCGAGAACATGCCAAATGTGAACTCGTGTCTCTGTGGGTTCATAGAGGGAGTGCTTGAAACAATTCTCGATAGAAATTTAAATGTTAAGAGCAATGTTACTGAAATTGAATGCTGGGGCACTGGGCACGATTACTGCAAGTTCATAATCACTGCTAATCCATGAATTTCGCTACCACTGCTAGATGGTCTCGATGATAAGGCTCAAGTGTCTTTCTTTCCTCTAACTTGAAAACTTGGCCTAGTTTTTCTAAAGCTGCTTCGAATATAGCTCTGGGCTTAGCAGTGGAATCTATACTTCTAGCTTTAATTGCCATTATGAGATAGCCATCGTGCTTCAAAAAATACTTAGCATTGTTAATCGCAATTTCCACTTGATCGCGCTGTGCAATATCCTGATAGATCACCTCTACTTGATCCACGAATATAGCATAATCCCTAGGCTTCCTAGCGTTTGCAAAAATGGGAATTAAATTATAGCGCTGGTTGCATACCTCTAGTAGTTCACTTGCTGCTGCGTGTGAAAATTCAACAGCGAAAACAATCCCATTACTAGCTATATCTGAAACATGGCTAGCAGTTGTGCCAGAAGCAGCCCCAAGGTAGAGTATCTTGGAATTACTACGCAGGGGAATTTTCATATGCTTTAAAATCATAGCTGCAAGCTTACTTCGATAGGGATTCCAAACTCTATACTCAGGATCAATTCCAATTCTCAACTCCCCATAAACTGAGACTCCAGGAGCTAGGTTTTTTGTAGCGAGATGTTCATTTCCATCATATATGAGCTTGTATACATTATCAATACCAATTGGAATTGCTTTGATCATTTACACCTCGCTTTGATTTACACCTCGCGCTCTAATTTCAGCGATTTTCTCATCAAGCTCAATCGCAAGAGCCTCGAGAAGCTCGCCTGAGTAGAAATCCCTCCTTGCCGCTATAGCTAGCTTTGCTGCAACTGCTCTAGCAATTTTACCTCTAATTTTCGCTGGGGCCTTTTGAATCACAGGCAATCTATAAATTGCTCCGTGTTTAGGTGGCTTTTTACCATCGCGAAGGTGCCTAAATAATGCAAAGTTAGCTCCCAAGATTTGAATAGAACTAGCTGGCATTTCAGCTAGCCGCTTCAATCCCCCCGCGAGTTGAATAAGCTTAGCTCCAAGCACTCCTCCTGCAATTGCAGAAATATTGGGAGCAATTTCCTGCATTGTATCTTCAATGTACCTAGTTAGGGCTCTCCTTGTTCTATATAACTCAAGTAAATCTAGTGCAATTCTCTCAATAATTTTAAAATCACGCTCAGTGAAACTACTCCAGCTAATTTTCTCCAGCGCTTTTGCAATGCTATCTCTAGAGCGTGCTTTAACGATAAAACTAGCAAGCTGCTCCCCCTTGAAGGGACATTCAGCATAGTAAAGGGAGTACCAGTTTTTAAGTCTCTCTCCAAGTATGCTGCAGAGTCTCTCAACTTCATCTAAGGCTAAAATTGCTTGCTTCACCTTTTGATCCTTTTGATTTAACACTACTTTGATTTTCTTCCTAGCTAGCGCAATGCAAACTTCACGAAGTAGTGAATTGTATTTCAATTGAGATTCAACAAAGCCAGACTTCAACGCTAGGTCTCTATAAGAAATTGCCTTTGCAGGGGGTTCTTCTAATTGCGCATAATCGCTAATTAGCTTCTCTGCAATAGTCTCTGGGTCTCTCGGCATGAGCTTGCATTCAACAATGTTCCCTCTATCGTCTAATAAAAAAGAACCAAACCAAGTTTTAACTGCTCTTACCATTTTACCATCAAATCGATGTAAAAGCTTTTATCTCATATAACCCTTTAGATTAAGCAAAAAGGAGCTACCATGCAAGAGCCAGATATAAGGGTTGAGATTGGAAGTCTATCTCTAAAAAATCCAACGATTTTAGCTGCTGGCATCTTAGGCACATCAGCAAGTTCATTGAATAGAATTGCAAGCTTAGGCGCTGGAGCCGTGGTAACCAAGTCAATAGGCTCAAAACCCAGAGAGGGATACCCCAATCCAGTGGTTGTTCAAACCGAATGCGGCTTGTTAAATGCAATGGGACTGCCCAATCCCTCTTATAAAGAATTCAAGTGGGAAATAAAGCGGGTTAAAAAAGAGGGAGTAACTGTAATTGCAAGTATATTTGGAAACAGCGTGGAGGAATTCATTGAAGTTGCAACTGGTATATGCAAGGCAAAGCCAAGTGCACTTGAGTTAAACCTAAGCTGCCCCCACGCTAAAGGCTATGGCGCTGATGTAGGCACAGATCCAGAGCTAGTTAGAAAAATAACTAGATCAGTGAAAAAAGAAGTTGAAATACCAGTGTGGGTTAAATTAACTCCAAATGTCACAGATATAGTGGAAATTGGAAGAGCAGCTGAAAGAGGAGGAGCAGATGCAATTGTCGCCATAAATACTCTTAGAGGGATGGCAATTGATATAGAAAGCGGGTATCCAATTTTAAGCAATAAAATAGGTGGACTCTCGGGTAAGGGAATCAAGCCAATTGCAATTAGATGCGTCTATGAGTTATATGAAAATCTAGATATACCAATTATAGGCGTTGGTGGGATTTCAAACTGGAGAGATGCCATTGAATTTATAATGGCAGGTGCAATTGCAGTGCAAATTGGAACAGCAGTATATAGTGATTTAAATATTTTCCAGCAAATATGCAGTGGGATAAAGACTTATTTAAAAGAGAAAAAATGCACGCTTGAGGAAATAAGGGGAAAAGCCCACGAGGTGTAGTCTTGAAACCAATAAACGCTGAAATAGTTAAAGTTAAGGATGAAGCGAGGAATATCAAGACTTTTTATTTCAACATTGACTTCACAAATTCGATACCTGGACAGTTTCTAATGATCTGGATTAGGGGGGTAGATGAAATACCAATGAGTCTTTCATATTCCAATGCCATAACTGTGCAGAAAGTAGGTGAAGCAACAACAGCGCTTTTCAAATTAAAAAAGGGAGACTCAATTGGAATCCGCGGGCCATATGGCAATGGATTTAAAATCATAGGAAATAAAAATCTAATAATAGCTGGGGGAGTTGGAGCAGCTGCACTCGCATTACTAGCGGAGAAGATGGCAGAGAAAAACATCGAGGTAACAACATTACTTGGAGCAAAAACCAAGAGCGAGTTGCTCTTCATAGAGCGCTTTGAGAAAGCAGGCAAGTTATTCATCGCTACTGATGATGGCACACTGGGATATAAAGGCTATGTAACGGAACTCATAAGGGAAACCGGGCTTGACTTTGACCAAATTTACATCTGCGGCCCAGAGTTAATGATGGCAAAGTTATTGAGAGAGCTTGAAAAAAACTCCAAAGCCTCAATTGCGCAATTCAGTTTGAGTCGCTATATTAAATGTGGAATTGGATTATGCGGTTCCTGCTGCATAGATCCAAGTGGATTGAGGGTATGCAGAGAGGGACCAGTTTTCAAAGGCGATAGCTTGATAAATAGTGAACTGGGCAAATATATGAGAAATAGCTCAGGTAAAAAGGTGAGGGTGAGATGATAGGTAGATTTCTATATCGCGGGAGGGAATTCTACGGCAGAATAGAGGGTGAAAAAGTGATAGGCGAGCGAGATGGAAGAGAATACACGTTGAGAGAGTTAAAGATATTACCCCCAGTTATCCCTACTAAAATAATATGCATAGGACTAAACTATCTAGACCACGCCCGCGAGTTGAAGATGGAAGTGCCAGATGAGCCCATAATCTTCCTCAAGCCTCCAACCTCGGTAATAGCCCACGAGGAATACATTATTTACCCTAAAAACTGTAGGCAGTTGGATTATGAAGCTGAACTCGCAGTGGTAATTGGAAAGCGCTGTAAAAATGTGAAGAAACATAGAGCCAATGAAGTAATCCTAGGCTACACTTGCTTCAACGATGTAACTGCTCGCGATTTGCAGAAGAAGGATGGACAGTGGACGCGCTCAAAGAGCTATGATACCTTTGCGCCTCTGGGTCCTTTTCTCGCTGAGAGCATTGAGGATGGCATAGATCCAAGCAATCTAAGAATAATGAGCCGGCTTAATGGTAAAATAAAGCAAGACTCAAATACCTCGAATTTTATATTCGACATTCCAACTTTAATTGAATTCATCTCCCACATAATGACGCTTGAAAGTGGAGATGTAATAGCAACAGGCACGCCCTATGGGGTTGGCCCAATGAACCCAGGTGATACTATAGAAATAGAGATTGAAAAAATAGGAGTACTAAGGAATAAAGTAATAAGCGAATTTAGAAATTGAATTAATATTATGCATAATCGCAAGCACTTTTGATGTTTACAAACTTTCCCCTTATTTAAATGAAAATAAAGATTTATCAACCAATAATGCAACAAAAATAACATTAAAATAAGGTGATTCTCGTGAAGCATACGAAGCAAAAACTTGGATTGCTAAGGGATAAAATCGTGGTTGCGAAATACCATATTGACTTAGGCTATAGCTTAATGGGCTATATAAACTTCATATTACTCGTTATAACCGCAAGCTCGCATATAATTCCATTTCTCGAGAAATTTGGCTTGAAATTCGATGTAATTCAACTAGTTATAATAGCCATCCCATCTATGTTCATCTTAGTCTGGCTAGTAGGAGTAATATTAGATAGAGTGGTAAAGCTACCTCAAACTTCTGCAAAGGAAGGTGAACTTAGAAGTCCATTTGTCAGCGAGGTAAGAGCATTCATAGCGAGGACAGATGAAAGACTAGCGAGAATGGAGAGAGAAATGAAAAGGGAATGATTTATTTATCTTTCATTTTTATTTTCAATTTTTCATATATTTAAATGGCTCTTCGCTTATTTGAAAATCATTTTAATCAATTTCTCACAAGATTCAAATACTTCCCTTGCACAAGCAATGGCATTCTCTCCATCTCCTCTATCGAAAATCTTAGAAGCAGGTTTGAACTCAACTTCATAGCCATACATCGCAAGCCCTCGCTTTTTACTTAGATCCCTTGATATCTCCATGAATCTTGGAATTTTAACTGAAAACCACTCAGGGAATTTATCGCCAACCACCTCAAGAGCCTTGCTTACATCATGCTCCCTTGGATATTCTACCCCTATGCTTCTCAATGCAGCTTTCAAGCTTAATTCAACGCATTCCTGCGCTCTCCTAACCGCTACAGGGTAATCGCCATCTTCAAATGCAGATATACATTCTTTAAGAAACCTTCCAGCTCTTTTTATATAATCCAAAGCCATTAATCTAGTATTCATAGCTCGAGTTCCTCTCCAAGCCTCAAATCAGGCTTTAAAATCCAGAACCAAGAATCACCAGTTTCTATCCTCCTAGCTCCAAGTTCTCTTAAGCGACTCCTGAGTTTTTCAAGCTCCTCATTTAAAATACCTGAATCGTGTAATATTATTACCTCAACTGTTAAATCAAGAAGTAAAGGTGGGTGTTTCTTGAGTTCCTCAGGTGTTAATATATACTCTTGAATACTTGGACTGTAAATAAAGGCTTCTTTAAATTTCTGATACTCCTCGGTTCCCCTAAGCTCTATATATATATTTTTCAGCAAATCAATTCTCTTGCCAAAGGAGAGATCATCTATTCCCTCTAGGATAAGCAAAATATCTATATCACTCTCAGGAAATTTCGCTACTCCTCTTGCTAGAGAACCAAAAACCGCGGCTGCTAGTAGTCTATCGCCAAATTGATTTCTAGCGATCTTAATATACCTCTCCACTAGCTTTATAGCTAAATTTGATTCATTAGACATCGATGCTATATATTTTAACTTCAATTATAAGATAATGCTGCTTAAGGCAGATAGCTATTTATATCCATATTTAAAATGAATTTGAGGAATGAAAATATCAATCATAGGCACAGGCTATGTTGGCTTGGTAACAGCGGTTTGCCTCGCTGAATTAGGCAATGAAGTAATCTGCTTAGATGTAGATGAAAAAAAAGTGGAGATGATAAACCAAGCTAAGCCACCAATTTACGAAGTGGGATTGAAAGAACTACTTGAGAAGCACGTTGGTAAGAACTTACATGCAACTACGAGCTATGCATTTGCCTTAACTAACTCAGGAATTTCATTCATCTGCATTGGAACCCCTCAGACTCAAACTGGGGGGATAGATTTAACTTTGATTAAAGAAGCCAGCGTTAACATAGGCAAAGCATTGAAGCAAAAGAAAGATTATCACATAATCGTTATGAAAAGCACAGTTTTACCCCTCACCTCTGAGGAAATAGTGATACCATTAATTGAGAAGCACTCCTTTAAAGAGGTGAGTAAGCACTTTGGCTATGCGGTGAATCCAGAGTTTTTGAGGGAGGGTAGAGCTATAAATGACTTCATGAATCCAGATAAAATTGTAATTGGCACTATGGATGAGAAAACCAAGAGAGAGGTGACAAAGCTCTATGAGAACTTTAAATGCCCTATTATAAATACAGATCTTAAGACTGCTGAGATGATTAAATATGCAAATAACGCTTTCCTCGCTACAAAAATTTCATTTTCAAATGAAATTGGAAATATATGCAAGCAACTTGATATAGATACCTATGAGGTAATGAGAGCAATTGGCTATGACTATAGAATAAACCCCTATTTTTTAAACGCAGGATTGGGTTACGGTGGCTCATGTTTACCTAAAGATTTAAATGCACTTATTAACAAGGCTAGAGAAATTGGATATGAACCAAGATTACTAGAGGCAGTTTCTAAGATAAATGAAGAGCAGCCTCTTAGAATGATTAATTTATTGGAGAGGAAACTAGAGATCAAGAACAGAAAAATTGCTATACTTGGACTTGCTTTTAAAAATGACACTGATGATATTAGAGAATCAAGAGCAATACCTATAATAAAAATGCTCATAGAGAGGGGAGCGAGGATCTCAGCCTATGACCCGCGTGCCAATGAAAACATGCGAAAGTTATATCCAGATATAGAGTACTGCAATTCAGCTAGAGATGCGCTTAAAGGAGCTGAAGCTTGTTTGATATTAACTGAGTGGGAGGAATTCTCAAGATTGGATGAAGAATTTGAGGTAATGAAGAATAAATTAGTGATAGATGGCAGGCGCATATTAAATCCAAGGAATTTAAAAATAAAAATAGAATATGAAGGACTATGCTGGTGATTAAAAAGAGGCAATTATGAAGGTGATAATACCAGCTGCAGGCGCTGGCAAGCGATTGCATCCTCATACTTATACCAAACCTAAGCCAATGGTAAGCGTGGCTGGCAAGCCAATAATAGGCCATATTTTAGATAGAATGATTGACTTAAATCCAGAAGAGGTAATAGTTGTAGTGGGCTATATGAAAGAGAAGTTAATTGAATATATAAATTCACACTACTCCCCCTTTTTCAAAAAAATTTCATTTGCAATTCAAGAAGAACAACTTGGACTTGGGCATGCTATTTATGTGGCCAAGGATTTTATTGGAGCTAGCGAGGTAATGATAGCCCTTGGAGATATGATATTCAAAGCAGGCTATATTGAGTTTAAAGATCAATATTTATCGCTTCAACCTTGCGATGGAGCAATTGGAGTTAAGAAGATAGATGATCCAAGGAACTATGGCATAGTAACTTTGAATAAAAATGGAGAGATTAAAGAGCTCGTGGAGAAACCTAAGTACTCTAAATCAAAGCTTGGCATAGCTGGGGTTTACTTCATAAAGAATACCACGCAGCTCTTCAAAGCACTAGAGGACATTATTAAGAATAGAAATAATAGAAATAAAAAAGAGATTCAACTTACAGATGCACTTCAGCTAATGGTTGAAGAAGGCGCAAAGCTACGAGCCTTTAAAGTGCACAATTGGTATGACTGCGGGAGGGCAGAAGCACTATTGGAAGCGAATCGTGTGCTACTTGGGGAAATGCCAATCTTTAATTATGATTTTAAAAATTCAGCGATAATAAAACCAGTGGCAATCGCGAGTGATGTGAAAATAGAGAACTCAGTTATAGGCCCCTATGCCTCGATTTCAGAAGGATGCGTGATAGAGAACTCAATAATTGCGAATAGCATCATTGGTGCAAATACAAAGATAGCGAATATGTATCTAAATGCCTCAATTATTGGAGACAATGTGAAGTTAATTGGAAAAGTAAATTCCCTTAACATAGGTGATTCCTCAAGCATAGAATTTTAAGAGCTGCGAAGGTGAATGAAAATTGAGAGAAGTTTAGTTACAGGTGGCGCTGGATTCATAGGTTCTCATCTCTGTGAATATCTACTAGAAAGAGGGCAAGAGGTAATATGCATAGATAACTTAAGCACTGGGAGTAAAGCCAATGTAGCACATCTAATTCGAAGTAAAAGATTCAAATTCTTAAAAAAAGATGTTACTAATAAAATTAAAATTATAGGCAAGCTTGATTATATCTATCACCTTGCAAGTCCAGCTTCACCTGTGGATTATCAAAAACTAGCAATTGAAACATTACTTGTAAATTCACTTGGCACGAGAAATACTCTGGAATTAGCGAGGGAGAAAAAAGCCAGATATTTACTAGCTAGTAGCTCAGAGGTATATGGCGATCCCCGAGTTCACCCTCAACACGAGGAATACTGGGGCAATGTAAATCCAATTGGAGCTAGGTCTTGCTACGACGAGGCTAAGCGCTTTGCAGAAGCACTAACAATGGCATATCATCGCAAGTATAACTTAGACATTAGAATAGCAAGGATCTTCAATACCTATGGGCCTCGCATGAGACTTGAAGATGGGAGAGCAGTGCCAAACTTCATAGCCCAAGCGATAGCCAACAAACCAT
>JAWCLZ010000006.1:0-86330 GCA_038850275.1 Methanocellales archaeon
CAAGTTTCTCGGAGATAAAACCATCCGCGTCTACTTCAATGTTAAGTGAAGCTGGCACGCTAGGCACTATTGCATTAGCAAGCACTACCATGTCCACGTCCATTGATTTAACTTCACTTGAGCTTGTATCCTCATAGATGATTCGCAGTTTATCTCCAATTTGCTCAATACACGCTGGCTTGCTCCTAATAAACTCAACTTCGAATTCCTCTTTTGCACGCCTATAGAATTCCTCCTGTCCTTTTCCATGAGCGCGCATATCCATGTAGAATATTGTACATTTAGTCTCCGGCTCGTGCTCTTTGGTTAAAATTGCTTCTTTCACTGCATATACACAGCAGAAGCGCGAGCAGTATTTCTTGTGCTTGCTATCCCTACTTCCCACGCATTGAATGAATGCAATGTGCTTAGGATGCTTGCCATCCTGCCTCAAAATAGTTCCCTCAGTTGGCCCAGCTGCGTTGAGAAGCCGCTCATATTCCAGGCCTGTTAATACATTTTCCAACACCCCATAGCCATAATTGCGCAGCACCGAGGGATCATACATGTCAAATCCAGTGGCCACGATTATAGCCCCCACATTTAACTCCACTATCTCATCCTGCATTGCGAAATTAATTGCCATGCGGTCTCCGCATGCTTCCACGCATTTGAAGCATTTGATGCAGTGCTTCGTATCAATAGTATATACATTTGGCACCGCTTGTGGAAATGGTACATATATTGCCTTTCGCGATTTGGTATTAGCATCATATTCATTGGGCACTTCCACTGGACACGCTTGAGCACACTCACCGCAACCAGTGCATTTGGCTTTATCAACATATCGAGATTTCTTAATTACCTCGACCTTAAAATCCCCGAGTTTGCCTTTAACCCGCTTCACCTCAGCATAGCTCAGCAATTCTATATTGGGATGCCTCGCGACCTCAACCATCCTCGGTGCTTCAATGCACATTGAGCAATCTAGCGTGGGCATGGTTTTATCAAGCTGAGCCATTCTCCCGCCTATGCTGGGGAGCTTCTCAACTAAATAAACTTTATAGCCGATGTCCGCTAGATCTAAAGAGGCAACCATTCCAGCGATGCCTCCGCCTATAACTAATACCGATCCCCTCATTTCATCTGCCTCCCTACTAGTGTAACTATATCTTTAACTTTGATATTATGCTGCACTGGTATTTTTTGCTCCTCGCAGATTGAACAAGAGAAATGAATCAAGCAATGGGGGCAAGCAGTAACCAATGTTTGCGCGCCTGTTTCTCTCGCTTCCTTCAAGCGCTGCTCCCTATATACCTTGGTCTCAGGCTCGCAGCTAAGCCAAGCACTTATGCCGCAGCATCCGGCTTTTTCCCTTATGTTCTTCATCTCCACAAATTTACCAAGCCTCTCCATTATAATCCTGGGAGTATCATAAACCCCGCAGTGCCTGCCAAGGCGACATGGATCTTGATAAGTGAGTACTTCGCTAGATCTAGCGACCTCGATTTTACCGCTATTTATGCCCTCTATTATGACCTCAGTTATATGTTTAACTTTTATGTCAAAGCCTTTTATTACCCTTGGGTAATCTAGAAGGAAAGTTCGATAGCATTCCGGGCAAAATGTGATTATCTCTTTAACTCCACGTTCCTTGAATACCTTTGTATTTGCATTTGCAAATTCCACGAAAGTTTTATAATCACCAGCCCAGAATACATCGTGCCCGCAGCACCTTTCATCCGCGAAGATTTGATAGTTTATATTCAACTTGTCCAAGATTTTGACACTGCTTCTCACCATTTCCTTTGCATCGAAGTTCAAATCCATGAAGAACATCTCATAGAGGGGGATGCAGCTCACGAAAAAAAGCTTGTCCCCTTTTTTATTCAAATCAATTCCTGTTTCCTCAAACCACTTTGTTCTATCAAGAGCCTTGGCTCTCGCCATTATCCTATGCATAGAATGAAAGATGCCCTTATGGGCATAGGGTATATCAACTGCTTGAGTTCTAGCGCTTCTAACCACTTCTTGGATATTTATACCCTGGGGGCATAGCACTGTGCACTGGCCACAGGTTAAGCAATACCAGAGATATGGGAGTACTAAGTCTTTTAAGCCATAGTTAATCATCCCCATCATAACATGGGGCTTGAACTCATACTTAGTTTCCCTAGCAACTGGGCAAACTGCAGTGCATTCAGCACATTTAAAGCACATCTTTGCTTGATCCCCGCCTGGTATTGCGGAGATCTTTTTAATAAATTCCCTAGAGATCAATGCTAAACACCCTTTATAGCGCTAAGTGCGGATTGAATCTTCTGCGCAAGCTCTTCCTCATTAACATAATCAATTGCTTTAGTCGGGCAGAATTCCAAGCAAACTGGCTTGCCCTCGCATAGATCGCAGGCAAATGCTTTCTTTCTGTCAAGATGCATGGACATGGCTCCATATTCACAAGCCTCAACGCACCATCCGCAGCCATCGCATTTATCCTCATCTATTTTTATAACCAAAGTTTTTTCATCCTGAGTAATTGCTCTTCTAGGGCACTTCAGCAAGCAGGGTGCTGGTTTGCAAAATCTACATGCTTGAGCGCTTGTCAGCGGAGGTATGCTAACTGCTTTAATTCGCGCCTTTTTGGGATTGAAAACATTTTCCTTTTTATAGGAGCAGATAAGCTCGCAAGTGTGGCAGCCAATGCAAAGTGCTGGATCTGCAGCTAAAAATTTAGTCCCCATAATTATCACCTTTCCACGGGCAGCGTTTCCCCAGTTACAAGTTTATATAGCTTTGCCAGCTCTATTTCATCGTAGGGTGCGCGCTTGCATATGATTAGAGAATTGAGTAATTTATCAAGCTTCCCAACCAATGGTTTCACTGATTTTACACCAGCTACTTTTTCCACCCTCTCCGCTTCTGACTTAACTGCGAGGCTCTTTATAAATTCATTGAGTTTCTTAGCTTTCACTGCTTTTGCGAGAGCACCAGTATAAATCGGATTAAGTCCAAGTCGCTTGCATAAAGCAATTGCTTCCACAACTTCTTCTGCTTTATAGCCGTTGAATGCTTCAGCCTCCTCTGGAAATATAGCTGTCATCACTCCATTTGCTTGGAATACCTCTCGGCATGCAATATTGCATTGATAGCAAGAGCGATTCTTCGGGAGTTTTTTGGCAATTAAATCTTTTCTAATTTTACTCGGCACTTCTTTCTTTAAAATAGCCTTTATCAATTCATCTGGATGGGCTACTTTAACATCCTTCGATCCCCTAACAATAACTGCTTTCAAAAGTTTAGCACCCATGGCATAGCCAAGTCCACTTGCATCAAGCTGGTCATCGCAGTAGATGCTTGCAAATTTAACCTGATGCTCCCCCGCTGGACCTATAACTGCTACCCCAATTGTTGAATCATTGGCATCCTTCAAAATCTGCTCAACTGTCTCACAGCAATCAAGACCCCAGAGTTTATCCGCGCGCTCGATATCCACGCCATCATCATCTATCCAAAGGGCAACTGGTCTCTCAGCTCTACCGCTAATTACAATGGCATCTAAGCCCACTAGCCTCATTTGTATACCAAAATTCCCAGGGAAGTAATCCTCTCCATTTATAGAGAAAACACCTACCACGCTTCCCGCAGGTACCAAGGTTCCTGAGAAAACTCCTGTTGCAAATATCAATGAATCTGGCTTCAATAATTTCGATGCCAATGCAGCGCCACCTATTCCTTCGATTTTCTCCACTTTTATACTTAAGCTATTCTTGGTCAAATTAGCATAGAGCACCTTTTTTTCAATCATCAATGAACGCTCCCAAGTTTTTATCAATTAACCACAACACTTATACAATTTTCTCTTTGAATCGATTTATTCCTAGCTTAATTAAGGCTTGCTATTTGAAAAAAATCAATCAATTTATATGCATGTATATCAAGATCAATGGCTAATCAATAGATTCTGGTGTTGGCATGAGAGGAAAGCCCATTAGACTCGTTAAAGACGAGCAGCAAATAATTAAGCGAAAGATGTATTTCCGCTCGCATGAGGTAATTCATAATTTACTTAAATGTCAGGGCTGCGAGATATGTAAAACTTCCTGTCCAGAAGAGGCAATTAGTATCAGTGGCGCGGAGATCAAGGATGGAAAACTGATTAAGAAAAATAAAGCAGTTTTCGATGAAAATAAATGCACCTTCTGCGGTGTTTGCTCCCAGGTTTGCCCATATCACGCGATTGAATTCAAAATTGACGGCAAGCCCTCTCCACCTGTGCTGCAGGAGGATTTCCCTAAGCTTATTCGAGAAGTCTATATAAATCAAGAGAAATGCGATCCCCGCTGCACCCTTTGCCAAGAGACATGCAAATTCGAAGCCTTGAAGTATGAAGATGGAAAAGGTGAAATTGAAATTTTAGATGTACAAATTAATGATGAACTCTGCAATTTATGCCGAAAATGCGAAGCTCCAGGCGTAGAAATCGCAGATAAAGTTTACATAAACTATGATAAATTCACCGATGAAACCCTAAAAGCTCTGGAAAAATGCCCAGAAGGCGCGATTTCGATCAATAAAGAGAAGCGAAAAGAAAGGCTGATTAAAGTAGATCTAGACAAATGCGTTACCTGCGGTTGGTGCGAAGGTGTTTGTCCAAATGGTGTGCTTGCGGTTACCACGCCTTTCGAAGGCACCTTAAGCATAGACACAGCTAAGTGCCCAGAGGCTTGCATAGTTTGCATGGAAGCATGTCCCTGCGGCGCACTACATGGTTCTCCCTTGGTTTATCGAACTGAATACTGCATATTATGTGGCGCGTGTAAAAATGCATGCCCAAATGGCGCTATTGCGATAACTAGAGAAAGAATTCGGCATACTAAAGCACACTCAGGCACTTGGTTTAGAGCTTTAAGCAATTTAACAAGCACTAGAGCTTATGCCAAGGAATTGCAAGCAGAAGGCTATAATAGAACGATAAATACATTATTAAAAATAAGGGGTAGTGGTGGTAAGTGACTGAAGTTAAAGCTGAGGCTGAGGCTAAGGCTAAGGGGAAGGAAAAGGAAAAAGTCGCCGGCATTGGGCCAGGTGGCATAGAGATCACTGAACCTAGAATAGGGGTATTCCCCTGCTACTGCGGCTCCAATATAGCTGGCACAGTTGATGTGGAAGCAGTCGCTGCCTATGCAAGAACCCTCCCAGATGTAGTATGGGTTCAGACCAATAAATATACTTGTGCGGATGTTGGTCAAGCGGAGATTCGAAATGCAATCAAGCAGCATAACTTGAATCGCGTGGTAGTAGCATCTTGCTCGCCTAGAATGCATGAGCCAACATTTAGGAGATGCGTCCAAGATGCAGGATTGAATCCATTTCTCTTTGAAATGGCAAATATTAGAGAATTCTGCTCCTGGATTCACTATGCCAATAAAGAGGAGGCAACTGAGAAGGCGAAGGATTACGTTAGAATGGCAGTTGCAAAGGCAAGGTATCTTCAACCCCTAGAGCCATTCTATGTACCAATCACCAAGAAAGCACTCGTTATAGGAGGGGGAGTCGCAGGTATACACGCTGCACTTGACATCGCGGATCACGGTTTTAAGGTGTACTTGGTGGAGAAGGAACCATCAATTGGCGGCAGAATGGCTCAGTTGGATAAAACCTTCCCAACCCTAGATTGCTCCATCTGCATAGAAGGACCTAAAATGGTCGAAGTGGGGCGGCACCCTAACATTGAATTGCTGGCTTATTCTGAGGTTAAAAAAGTCAGCGGCTTCATAGGCAACTTCAAAGTACAGGTGCTTAAAAAAGCCAAATATGTAAGGAAAGAAAAATGCACCGGCTGCGGTGACTGCGCAAAAGCTTGCCCAGTGGAAGTGCCCAATGAATATGATGTAAACCTCGGCCCGAGGAAAGCCATATATATACCTCTACCGCAGGCTGTTCCAAATACCTATACCATTGACTTGAAGCACTGCATCAAGTGCTTCAAATGCGTGGAAGCATGCGGAGACCGCATGGCAATTGACTTCACCATGCAGGATGAAATCATTGAGCTCGAGGTTGGCACAATCGTGGTTGCCACTGGCTATTCGATGTGGGATGCCACTCAGAAAAAAGAATATGGCTATGGTAGATATGAAAATGTCCTTACCTCGCTTGAGCTCGAGCGATTGATCTGCGCTTCAGGACCGCTTGAGGGGCATGTGGTTAGAGCTTCAGATGGAAAAGAGCCCAAGAAAGTGGCATTCATAACCTGCGTTGGAAGCAGGGAAATGGATCCCAAGGGCATAGCCAAGCCATATTGCAGTAACTTCTGCTGCATGTTCACCTTAAAACTAGCAAATCTCTGGAAAGACCACTGGCCGGATGCTGAAATATATATAATTTATATGGATATGAGAACCATCTTCAAGGGCTTCGAGGACTTCTATATCAAAGCACGTGATCAAGGTATAACCTTCATTCGAGGAAGGCCTTCTGAGATAATCGAGCTTCCAAATAAGAACTTGTTAATAAAGGTATTTGATACTTTCATAAATCAGCCCGTGGAACTAGAAGTTGAAATGGTTGTGCTAGCGGAGGCAAGCGTTCCTAATCCCGATTCAAAAGAGCTCGCTGCCATCTTAAATGTACCTACGGATGAGCATGGATTCTTCATAGAATCACATCCTAAGTTAAAGCCAATTGACTTTGCCACAGATGGAATATTCTTAGCTGGCTGCTGCCAGGGCTTGAAAGATATTCCCTATAGCGTGTCGCAAGCTCATGGTGCTGCATCTAGGGCAACAAGAGTTATGTCTCAAGATAAATGGAAGATCGATCCCATAGTCGCAGTTGTCGACGATAAACTCTGCATAGGCTGCGGTATGTGCGTTGAGAGATGTGCATATAAAGCAATATCCCTAATAGAAGTCCCAGGGAGGGAGAAAAAGCTCGCGAAGATCAATCCAGCTCAATGCCACGGCTGTGGCACTTGCGTGGCTGATTGTCCCAGCAATGCAATGCAGCAAATGCACTTTACTGATGCTCAAATCATGGCTCAAATTAGAGAAGCAACTGCTCGCAATCCAGAGCAAATTATAGTTGCTATGATCTGCAACTGGTGTACTTATGGCGCAGCTGACTTAGCAGGGGTAAGTAGAATTCAACAGCCTACTTCTGCTAGGGTAATAAGGGTAATGTGCTCAGGGAGAGTTGATAGAGACTTCATTTATGAAGCCTTCAGGCGAGGAGCTGGGGCTTTCTTCATGGGTGGGTGTGAAATTGGCACTTGTCACTATGTATCAGGGAACAAGATCTCAGGGCCTAGGTTCGACAAGGTCAAAGAGGAGTTGGTGAAGCAAGGCTTAACACCTGAGAGAATGCAGAGGCGTTGGATCTCAGCTGCAATGAGCACTGTCTATGCTAATACCATTAAAGAACTAGATAGGGTTATAAAGGAACTAGGCGTGGAGAGGATTAGAGCTGAGAATGAAAAATTAAGGCCATATCTAGAGAAGAGACTTGGACTCGTGCCCAAAGAAGTGCCTCCGCCGGTTGAAAAATTCTTCCCAGCTAAGGGCATCATTGAATCGCTGGAGAAACTGGGACTAGCCCTTGAAATTTCAGATGGCAAGCTAAAGATCGTGCCGCTTGCAGAGGCAAAAGCTAAGTATGATCGAGATCAAGTTCCAATGAAGGAATTCCTAGCGCTTTTAAAACCAGCTGGACTTGGTATTACCAAAAAACCTGATGGCACAGTTGAAGTTGTAAAACTAGCTGTGAAGAAATAAATTTTAATTTTTTATCTTTTTTTAATAAGCACTAGTTTATATACCAAGAAAATATATCTCATTAGAAATGGTAACTCGAGCTCTATATTTAGGTCGCTTTCAACCATATCACCTAGGCCACCATACAGTTATAAAACAAATCGCTAGCGATGCCACGGTTGATGAATTAATAATTGGAATTGGCAGTGCTCAAAAGAGCCATGAAATCAACGATCCCTTCACAGCTGGCGAGAGAGTGGTAATGGTTACAAGAGCACTTAAGGAATTAAGAAAACCCTACTATGTGATTCCAATTCCAGATGTACGCAAGAATTCCATCTATGTTTCACACGTTCGATCTTTAGTGCCGCCATTTAAATGCATCTATTCCAATAATCCACTAGTTATCAGACTTTTCCAAGAATATGGCATAGAAGTGCGCAATCCCCCTCTTTTTGAACGCGATAAATACGAGGGTAGAGAAATTAGAAGGCGAATGTTAAACGATGAACCATGGGAGCACCTTGTGCCCGAGGAAGTAGTAAAAGTTATAGAGGAAGTAAGAGGTGTTGAGAGACTGAAAAGTGTAGCTGCTTCTGATTGATTAACTGTGAACACCGAGCATTAATAAATGTTCATAAAAAGTACTTAAACATGGAAGGAGAAGTTGAGAGGCGATTCATTACTCTCTTGAAAGAGAGAACCAGTGGGAAGATTGCTGAGGCAAAAGAAGGGCCTAAGATAGATATCCCGAATCTTGAAATTGATAAGAAGCTGTTAAGAATTAAAAAACTTGAGAGTGAACATCAAAGCAATATAGAGCAATACTTGAAAAGAATTCAAGAACTAGGTGAAAAAAGAGAGAAGCTTAAAAAAGCGATTGAAATTTTACTTGAGTTGAAGTTGAACTCGCCTGAGGAATATACTAAGCAGATCGATTCTTATTCAAGTGAAATTGAAAAATTAGGAGTTGAAATCGAGCGCGAGAGAATGTATTTAAATTACCTTCAGCAGCGCATTCTACCTTTAATCTCTATCTAGATGTAGAATTTTATCGCAGAACATCGAGAGTTTGGATATAACTTGATCATCTTCTTCGCTGAGGGAGATGAAAACTCCATCAATATCCCAGAGCCTGATTTTTCCCGTTAAAAAGTGAATGAACTTAGTCACGCTTCCAGTTTTATTATAAATCAATAAAGTTGAGAGAGAATCGAAGAATACAAATTTCTCCCTACTTGGAATGGATTTAACCGCTTGATCGAGTGCAAAGCTCATTCCAGTTAGATCCTCAATGCTAGTTATATAAAGAACTCCCTCGGTTTTCTCAGGTTTTCCTCCAGCGAGCTTGGTGAATCCATCGATGAAGATCACTTTTCTCAAATCAATTTTAGGCTCGAGTAGTTTCTTCATTGAGAAAAAAGGCTTGTTTAGAGTTACATATACCCCGAATTCGTTTCTTTGATTAACTAGATATTCAATGAGCTCAAGCACTGCCTTTTGATAATTCTCCGCCCCGGTTAGCACAAGAGTGATCCCGTGTGATCTAAGTTCATTTAAAGCCTGGCGGTTAAGAGACATAATATAAAATATGCTTTATTGAAATATATTAATTTCCATGAAAAAATTTCCAGGCATAACTTTTTTTAAGCTGTTTATCGATTGATAGCACAATGCCATACTCAATGCCAAACTCAACCTCAAACTCGATAGAAGCTTACTTCAAATCCCTAGAGCAAGAGCTAAATCGAGCCATGAGTCTCGCAAATGAGGCTAGGAAGCGCGGAAGCGATCCAGAGCCTAGAATTGAAATACAACCTGCTATTGATCTCGCGGATAGAGTTGAAAAGCTAATGGGAATAAAGGGAATAGCTAAGAGAATTCGAGAGCTAAATTTGGGCAGAGAGGAACTTGCTCTTCAAATCGGCTATGAAATTGCAAGTGAAAAAATCACTAAATTTGAAAGCAAAATTCAAGCCATAGAGGGGGCAATTCGCACTGCAGTTGCAATTTTAACAGAAGGCGTAGTGGCTGCACCAATAGAGGGCATCGCTAGAGTGGGAATAGGAAAGAATGATTGCGGTACAAGTTATCTAAGGATTTACTATGCAGGTCCAATTAGAAGCGCTGGAGGTACTGCTCAAGCCCTCTCAGTCTTAGTTGCAGATTACGTGCGCAGAGCTTTAGGTATAGATCGCTATCGCCCTAGGAAAGATGAAATTGAGCGCTGCGTTGAAGAAATCCCACTTTATAAACAAGCCCAGCATCTGCAGTATCTCCCAACTGAAGAAGAAATTCGCTTGGTGGTGCAAAATTGCCCTATTTGTGTGGATGGCGAGCCAACAGAAGACATAGAGGTCTCTGGGTATCGAAACTTGGAGAGAATTGAAACGAACCGAGTGCGAGGTGGAATGGCACTTGTAATAGCAGAGGGCATAGTGCTCAAAGCGCCTAAAATCAAGAAACACGTTGAGAAACTAAAGCTAAGCGACTGGGAATGGCTTGACTTTCTTATCTCAAGCAGTAGAGATATAGTTGATATTGAAGATGAAGAAATTGAGAAACCGAGGGAGAAATTTCTCCAAGATCTAATTGCAGGCAGACCAGTATTTTCACATCCCTCTAGAGCAGGTGGCTTTAGGTTGAGATATGGGCGCGCTCGCAACTCAGGGTTCGCTGCTGCTGGAATACATCCAGCAACAATGGTGCTTCTCGATGACTTCATCGCAACTGGTACACAGCTGAAGCTTGAGGCGCCTGGTAAAGCCGCTGGGATTGTACCTGTAGATGGAATTGAGGGGCCAACTGTGAAGCTCTCAAATGGCGATGTATTGCGCGTGCAATCAATAGAGCAAGCATATGCACTTCGCGGGGAAGTGATGGAGATCTTAGATGTAGGGGAGATTTTAATAAACTATGGCGATTTTATGGAGAACAACCACCCTCTCCTGCCATCTAGTTACTGCATTGAATGGTGGATGGAAGAGGTAAAGCAAAAGCAAAAGACAGTAATTAATCCAGAGAATGCAGAGCAAGCTATTCAAATGGCAATGGAACTTGGAATTCCACTTCATCCAAACTATACTTATCTATGGCACGATATCGATTTAAATGAATTTAAAACGCTTTCCCAATATGTAGCAGAAAATGGCAAACTCGAGAAAAACCTCTTGCTGCTCCCAAAAAAACAAGAGATAAAGCAAATTTTAGAGAAACTCTTAGTGCCTCATAAACTTCGGGATTGCATAATAATTGAAGACCCCATGGCACTTATTCACTGCTTAGGATTGGATAGGAATTTGAAGAAGAAATGGAAATCACTTGAATTTCTAACCACAATTGAAGCAGTTAATGCGCTAAGTGGATTAATAATACGAGAGAGAGCGCCAACTAGAATAGGGGGGCGAATGGGTAGGCCAGAGAAGTCAAAGGAGAGAGAAATGAGGCCACCTGTACACGTCCTCTTCCCAATTGGTGAGGCAGGTGGAAGGAGAAGATCCCTGCAAGAGGCAATGGAATACTCAAATTCAAATACAAATAGAGCAGGGGAGATCGAAGTTGAAATTGGAATTAGAAAATGCCCTAACTGCAAGGAACTAACTTTTAAAAACAGATGTAAATGCGGTTCATTCACAGCCCCAGCGAACATCTGCTCCCACTGCAACTTGATATCGCAAACTGATACTTGTCCTCGCTGCCATCGAGTTCTCACGAGCGTTGTTAAGCAGAAGATAAATCTAAAAGAACTATACAAAGAAGCCCTTCGCTCCTTAAATGAGCAGGAGAATTTTGAAATTTTAAAGGGCGTCGCAGGATTGATCTCTAAAAACAAAACCCCAGAGCCAATTGAGAAAGGCATATTACGAGCAAAGCACAATGTATATGTCTTCAAAGATGGCACAATTCGCTACGATCTAACAGATTTACCATTAACCCACTTCATCCCAAGAGAAATTAATCTATCAATTGAAAAAATCAGAGAACTTGGCTATGAATACGATGCAGCTGGGGAGCCATTGAAGAGCGTGGAGCAATTGGTTGAATTAAAACCCCAAGATGTGATCCTCTCTCAAGCAGCCGGGAAGTACTTCGTTAGAGTTGCTAAATTCATAGATGATTTACTTGTTAAATATTACAAACTTGAACCATACTATAATGTTGAGCAGCCTCAGGATTTAATAGGAAAATTGATAATAGGTCTAGCGCCACATACCAGCGCTGGCGTTCTAGGGAGAATCATAGGTTTTACCAATGCCTCAGCGTGCTATGCTCACCCATATTTCCACGCTGCAAAAAGGAGAAATTGCGATGGGGATGAAGACAGCGTTATACTTCTCCTTGATGCTCTTCTTAACTTCTCCTGCTCATATCTACCTGAGAAACGCGGGGGGAAGATGGATGCACCCTTGGTTTTAACCATTCGAGTTGATCCCAAAGAAGTTGATAAAGAAGCGCATAATATAGACATAGCAGCTTTCTACCCACTTGAATTCTACGAAGCCACGCTTAAGCATGCAAATCCAAAGGAATTCGAGGGAAAGATCCCCACAATAGCATCTAAGCTTGAAACTCAATATAAATACCAAGGATTTAAATTCACCCATAGTACTTCTGATATTGCTATGGGACCAGTGGTTTCAGCATATAAAACTCTTTCAACTATGATGGAAAAAATGGAGGCACAGCTGAGGCTTGCACGCAGAATTCGCGCAGTAGATGAAAAAGATGTTGCTGAGCGAGTAATAAACCATCATTTCCTACCTGATATAATTGGCAATCTACATTCCTTCTCCAAGCAGCAAATGCGCTGCGTGAAATGCAATCAAAAATATAGAAGACCACCACTTCGAGGGATATGCGTTAAATGCGGCAGCCGAATAATCCTCACCATACACGAGGGCACTGTTAAGAAATATCTAGAAGCAAGTATGAAAATAGCAGAGGAATACGAAGTCTCAGCTTATACCAAGCAGAGACTTAAGCTTCTGAGTCAAGAAATAACTTCGCTATTTGAAAGCGATACTTGCAAGCAGAAAGAACTATTTGACTTCCTTTAGATTGACAAATGTTTTATAGCTTAAATTTTAAAGAAAAAATTTAAATGCGCACTCTCTATAAGCAGCAGCGCGTTGGAGTATTCGTGGATGTACAGAATTTATATTACTCCGCGCGCTATCTCTACAATAGCAAGGTGGATTTCAAAGAAATATTGAAAGAGGCAGTTCGCGGGAGAAGCTTAATACGCGCTATTGCATATGTGATTAGAGCAGATGTAAAAGAGGAAGTGGGTTTCTTCGAAGCACTGCTTAAAATTGGCTATGAAGTTAAAGCCAAGGATCTGCAGGTTTTCTATGGGGGCACGAAAAAGGGCAACTGGGATATTGGCATAGCGATGGATGCTATAGAACTAGCGCCCAAACTCGATACTGTGGTGCTAGTCTCAGGAGATGGCGATTTCATTCCCCTTGTGGAGCATTTGAAGAGAGCAATGGGCTGCAAAGTCGAAGTCATGGCATTTGGAAGAAGCACCTCTTCAAGGCTGATTGAGGAAGCAGATGAATTCATAGATCTCGATAGCAATCCAAGGAGATTTTTACTAATAGAGTAGTTTAACCATAAATAGTAAAAGTAATAAAGAAAATAATAAAGAAAAAAGCTATTTAAGCAGCTTCAAAGCCTCCTTCACGGTGTAGTTCTCATGCACAATTGCTGCTATAGCACGAGTCATCTTCGTTGGGTCTTTGGCTTGAAAGATATTCCTCCCAATTGCAACACCTTTGCCTCCAGCTTGTATGGAATCATATACCATCTCAAGAAGCTCAATTTCTGTGGACATCTTGGGACCACCAGCAACAACAATTGGAGCTGGGCAACCTCTGACTACTTCTTTGAAGCTATCTATATCTCCAGTGTAATTCGTCTTCACAATATCTGCGCCTAACTCTGCACCAACTCGAGCAGCGTGCTTCACATATTCCACGCCATGCTCCGATTTAACCTTCGCTCCCCGTGGATACATCATAGCAAGTAGTGGCATGCCCCATTCATTGCAACTTCGCGATATTTGACCTAGCATTGCAAGCATCTCAGCTTCATCATTTGCTCCAATGTTAACGTGCACGCTAACCCCATCTGCACCCACTTTTATGGCCTCTTCCACAGTGGTGACAAGCACCTTATGAAGCGGATCTGGCCCTAGCGTGGTAGAGGCAGTGAGGTGAATTATCAAGCCTATATCACGGCCATATCTCCTGTGCCCATATTTAGGCAAGCCCATGTGACCAAGCACAGCATTCGCACCGCCCTCTGCTACCTTATTCACTGCTTCTTTCAAATCCATCAATCCCTCTATCGGTCCCAAGCTTACCCCATGGTCCATTGGCACGATCACTGTCTTTCCAGTCTCGCGATTGATTATTCTTTCAAGTCTAACAGCTTTTCCAATTAAACTCATTATTCCACCTTCTATAGAAATCGCTTTTGAAGGGCAAAATCTTTATGTAACATGGAATATAACTTCAATACGCGGCCGGGATGGGGTAGTGGTTATCCTTTGGGACTGTGGAAATCAAGCAGAGATCCCAAGACCTGGGTTCAAATCCCGGTCCCGGCCTTTTCCTATTTTGCCCAGAATGGATTTGTTTTTCGCTTCATAGCAAGAAATTCCCTGAGTGCTTCAAGCTCATCTGCAGGTAGAATATCATATAGCTCGTGTTCAAGTATCTTGGCGTGCTTCTCAGGAAGATCTACAAGTAAAACATCTCCTTCGCGAATCTGCCTGCCAACCGTTGGCCCCTCGATTGAAATTGCAACTTCCTGCTTATAAGTAGCTTCTGGTATATTCTCCCCTTTATTCTGAATGGTCTTGAGAGTGCCAATCTTTGTGCCATCTTCCCTCAGAAGATCAACGCCTGGCCTTATCCTACCCCCTAATACTTCCACGCCTACTATCGCGGGTTTGCTAGCGCGAAAAACGCAATCTGGAAGTATCCTTATTTTTCCAGGTCTAATGATTGCCTCAAGGCGCTTCTTCTCTATAGCTGCTTTCTGCTCTTTCACCCAATTTTCATAATCCTCAAGGAGCTTGTAAATCACATCACTCTGGAAGATTCGAATTTTTGCTTTAGCTGCTTCTTCTTTTGCATCTGGTAAAACATCGACATAGAATCCTAAAATAACTGCATAAAGGGGATCTTTAACTGTGGCTGCATCTATCACATCTCGCTTGGATATATCCCCAACATCAGCTCTGCGTATGGGTATCTTCGCTTCTTTCAATTCATTCACAATTGCCTCTAAGCTGCCGAGGGTATCAGCTTTTATTATAACTCCAGTTTGATCGGTTTCAATTCTTACATCGATAATTTCAGATTTCATCTCCTTGATTACTTCCTCGATTTCAACATCACTTTTGATTACCCTAAGTGGTGAACCTGCAAGGGCTTTCTCGAGATGGGGCGCTGCAATTTTAATTCCCGCGGCAGCGGTGACTTTTTGAACTCTCAAAAATTTCTCTTCAACCCTTATCTCGGAGAGAGGCCTTGGTTTAAGCAGCGCTCGAACTTTAGTTATAATTGGTTCCTTAACTCCTAGGAGAGCTATGGTATCCCCAATTTTGATCTCCCCATCGTAGAGAATAACATCAATTGTTACCCCAAGTCCAAGTTCTTCCTTCACTTCTAGTACTGTTCCAACTCCAGCAGAGGCTGCATCGTACTTCAAATCCTTTTCAAGGAAGCGTTGAGCTAGGCCTACTAATACAAGCAAGAGATCTGCTATTCCCTCTCCTGTTTTTGCACTTATAGGTATTATACCCACATTTCTTTGAAAATCTCGAATTCTATCGTAGCGATCTGAGCTGAAGCCTGCGTTGAGTAGCTGTGAAATGATGAAATAAATTTTATCATCAAGCGCTAGTCTCACTCGCTCAGGCTGCTTCGAGTAGCTTATTACAAATGGTTCATTGTAATTAGGGCGCCAGCCTTGGATGCGGTCTATCTTGTTAACTGCAACCACGAAGGGGGTGCGAAATCTACGTAGGATATTAATTGCTTCAATTGTTTGAGGTTGAAATCCCTCCATTACATCTACAACAAGAACTGCTAGGTCAGAAAGTGCTCCACCGCGGCTTCTTAAAGTGGTAAAGGCATGGTGTCCAGGTGTATCTATAAATAGCAGCCCTGGAACTATAAAATTGCCTCGCATTAAATTTCCACATAGTTTTTTGATCACTTCTAATGGTACTTCAGTTGCCCCAATATGCTGCGTAATTAGCCCAGCTTCTTTTTCAGCAATTGCAGAGCCCCGTATCTTATCAAGTAAAGTAGTCTTTCCATGATCAACGTGTCCGAGAACACAGACTATGGGCGTGCGGAGTGCCTTTTCAGCCAACGTTACCACTGCTTAAAAATATAGCCAATCTTAATATAAAAAAGCTCACCTTTCATAGATCCAGTCTTCATCAATTCGCTTGTAGGATATTAATTCATCTTCCTTGAAATACAGTGCAATCTCTCGCCTTGCTGATTCAAGGGAATCTGAAGCGTGAACAATATTTCTTCCAGTTTCAAGGGCATAATCTCCACGTATCGTGCCAATATCTGCATTTTGAGGATCAGTTGCTCCTATCATTTTTCTCACAGCTTTCACTGCATTTCTACCCTCAACAACCATTGCAACCACAGGTCCCGAGGTGATAAATGAAATTAAATTTTGGAAAAATGGCTTAGCTTCATGCTCTGCGTAATGTAATTTAGCTAGTTCTTCATCAAGCTTCAAAAGCTTCATTCCAATGATCTTAAAACCTCGCTCTTCAACTCGAGAAATAATTCTACCAATTAAACCACGCTGCACCCCATCTGGCTTAACCATTAAAAAAGTGCGCTCCAATTTTTTTCAACCCCTTTTTAATTTTTACTTAGCTTTACTGATCCACTTAAGCTTCCGTGGGACTCTACCAAGCATCATATTCTTTTCACATTTCGAGGAGCAGAAATAAAAAATGGTGCCATCTTTTTTCACAAACATCTTGCCTGAGCCAGGCTCTATTGCTTTATTGCAGAATGAGCAAAGTCTTCCTTCAACCATAAGTCACCTTGAAATTAGTTTCTTTGCCTCTCGAGCGGTTTCCATTAAAATTAAAATATCTCCAATGCGAACTGGACCTATGCAATTTCTAGTTATTATTCTACCCTTATTCATCCCCTCTAAGATACGACATTTCACTTGAATTGCCTCGCCATGCATTCCAGTTCGACCTATTATTTCAATTACTTCAGCTGGTATACCGCTTTCCTCAACTACCAATATTTTCACCTCTAAATTTTATTCAATTTATTTCTTCAATGCTCGCACTTTTTGAATCACTTCCTCCATTAATTCCTTACCCTTGCCTGGTTCTAGAATAGCTGCCGCAGCAGCACCCACGTCAAGCCCTGCAGCTGCACCAAGCTCGCTTTGCTTTGGAACATAGACATAGGGAATGTTTTTCTCATCGCAAAGTGGGGGTAGATGGGCAACTATTTCAGGTGGCTGTACATCCTCGCTTATCAGCACAAGCTTTGCTATGCCTCTCTCGACAGATTTAGTGGCTTCATTTGTACCCTTTCGAATCTTACCTGTATCCCTTGCAAGCTCAAGGGCTTCCAGTGCTTTATTTTGAATCTCACTTGGAACTTCGAATTTTACATACACGGGTTTTGCCATTTCCATCTCTCCTTCCAGACCGAGATCTTTCATCATTCATTGATTCAGGGAAATTGCGTTCTCATGATATAAGCATCGACTCCTTTTAAAACTTCCGCTCATTCACTTGTGAAGAAAGAAGCATTTATTAGGAAAAAAGCAGCAGTTCCAATTAAATAAGCTACTGCAAGCATTTCATCGAATACTGGGATACGTAAGATATCTATGAAAATAGTGGTTGAAACTATGCTTGCAATTAGCAGAACAAAGCCCAAGAGAAGTAAAAGCATGTCCCGGCGATAGGTCATGAAAAACGCCTTGGCGATGAGTGAGACTGCAAACAATCCAGAGATTGCAAATGTAAGGCTGAATAAAATTCGCAGTATAAACCAATTCATCAAATGTACCTCTTAGTGCGAACTTCTTTAAGTACATCCCACATTTTAACGATTTTTTCACTTGCGGCTTTCCTTATATTGATTTCAACCCTTAGCTGCTCTCCTTCGAAAGTAACATAAAAGCGAGTGACATTCGATCTATATAATTTGATCCTCTTGCCATCGGGTGTGAGAACGCTATCAGCGACTTCTAATAGATTTGCATTTTCTAAATCTCGAACTTTTCGATAGCAGCTTGCCACTGGGATATTTAAATCAATACTTAGCTCTTGAGCCGATTTAGGACTTTTTAGGGATGCGGATAGTATTTTAATGTTATATTCATCAGCTAGCAATTTCATTATTTCAAGTGCATCTACCATTGAATCACATCCGCAGAGGCCTTTTATGCATGTGTAAGCTAGATATAAATAGGTTTTCAAAGGTCGATCTTTAACTCTCACTTATTTTCCCCTTTATTTGAATACTATTAAAAATATAAATATAATAAAATTTTTTAATTATTTCCTTTTAAATATATGATATAAGATATATATTATAGTAAATAAAAAAAAGAGGGAGAATAATTTTAAAATTTGAATATGAATATAATTATAATTTAATTTGTTGAAATAATTATCCAACCATAGTTAGTAAAAAAATCTAAGATGGTTTAACTTTGAGAGGATGAGTTCGATTATAAATTTCCTTTAAATCTTCAATGCTGTAATCCGCGTAAATTTGCGTTGTATTCAAAGAAGAATGGCCTAGAAGTTTTTGAATCGCTCTTATATCTGCACCCATCTGAAGCATATGTGTGGCGAAGCTATGCCTCAATTTATGAGGTGTAACCTCTTTCTTAATACCAGCTTGAGTAGCAGCTCTTTTTATATTCAATTCGATTGCTCTAGCAGTGATGTTGAATAATTTATCCATATCACTTTTCTTATTCTCCTCGCAATAACGCTTGATTTCGTCCAATAGCTCTTGTCTTGCTAGCACATATCGCTCACGAGAGCCTTTACCAAATACCTTGATAGTGCAGTTTTTAAAATCTATATCTCTATAGCGAATATTTATGAGCTCGCTTACACGCAAACCAGTGGCATATAGAATTTGAAATATGAGTCTATCTCGAGGATTTTTTGCAGCATTAAAAAGTAGCTCTACTTCTTCAAGGGTTAAATATATAGGTGCTTTTTGCTCAGGCTTAACATTGTAGAGATTTCTACAAGGATTTTCAGGAATCAAATTATTATTATAAAGATATCCATAGAAAGATTTAATTATGCGCTGATAAGTTGAAATGCTGCTTTTTTTAAGATTTTTATTATAAAGATGGCTTAAAAAATTTACTATATCCAATTTCGTAGCAGTTTTAAGTTCTCTTCCAGTAAACTTCCTCAATTCAGACAGAATTTGCTTATACTGTTTTAATGCAATTGGCGATAAAACAAGTTTTTTTTCATTTAAAAAAATTTCAAGTGCACTATCAAGCTCCAAATCCATCCCCTCTTCGCATTATCAGCGTAATCCGAAATTTTTATCTAAATTATTTTAATATTTCGCATTATTTCTATAATCTCGAAATAAATATAAGTTTTGTGGTTAGTTAAATTTTAATAGCATTAAAAATAAGATTAACTTGGGCTCGTGGTCTAGTTGGCTATGACGTCGCCTTCACACGGCGAAGTTCACCGGTTCGAATCCGGTCGAGCCCATTGAAGACATTGAGGAGCTGCAAAGGATAAATACAAATATTAATTGCTTAGATATCAATTTTTAGAAGTCCCGTGGGGTAGCGGTCAATCCTGCTGGCCTTTGGAGCCGGCGACGGCGGTTCGAATCCGCCCGGGACTATTTTTGAGGTAGAGTTATGATCAAATTTGGCACTGATGGCTGGCGTGCAGTAATGGATAGTGAATTTACTCTTGAAAGAGTTAGTTTAGTAACTCAAGCTATAGCTGATTACCTTTCTCAGCGAGATCTATGCAGCAGAGTAATAGCAGTAGGCTTTGATACAAGGAAAAACAGCCAGCTTTATGCTGAAGCAGCTGCTAGCGTGCTTTGTGGAAATAATATCTCGGTAATTTTACCCTCAAGAGATGTGCCTACCCCAATGATTGCCTTTACAGTTAAACATAGAAAGCTTGGAGGGGCCATTATGATCACTGCTTCGCATAATCCACCCGTTTATAATGGCATCAAATTCATTCCAGAAACAGGGGCACCTGCACTTCCAGAGGTAACAAGTGCAATTGAAAGAAACATTCAAAAATTAACTCCAGAGAATGTGCAAAGGATAGAGCTTCAGGAGGCAAAAAATCGCAATTTGCTACTTGAATTCGATCCATTTGAAGATTATAGAAAACACGTTCTTGGCCTTGTAGAGATAGCTTTAATTAGAAATGCTAAACTTAAGATAATTCACGATGCGCTTTTTAGCACCTCAAGAGGCTATCTCCCAACGCTTTTGAGAGATGCTGGATGCGAGGTTATAGAAATCCATAACTGGATTGACCCAATGTTTGGCGGGATGGAGCCAAATCCTGAGGAGAGATTTCTCAGCGACCTTAAGCAAGCTGTGATAGAGCATGGCGCTGCTTTTGGCGTTGCAAATGATGGAGATGCAGATCGCATTGGCGTTATTGATGAACATGGTAATTATATTACTCCAAATATGGTATTTAGTCTACTTGCAGAATATATTGCAGCCAAAAGTTCAAGTAAAGGTGCTATAGTTCGCTCAATTGCCACAACTCATCTAGTGGATAGAATAGCTGAATCCCATGGTCTTGAGTTAATTGAAACCCCAGTTGGTTTTAAATGGCTAGCGAAGGCTATGATTGAAAGAAATGGTTTAATTGCAGGGGAGGAAAGTGGAGGAGTTTGCTTCCGCGACCACGTGGCTGAAAAAGATGGATTGCTGACTGCACTTTTCTTGGCTGAAATGATTGCTGCTTGCAAGAAACCCCTATCTCAGCTTGTCCTAGATCTTAAAAAGAGATATGGCGATTTATTCTTTAGCAGAATTAGTGTAGCAGCTCAAAAAAGCCAAAGGTTAATTGAAAAACTTCAGGTTCCAAGAGAAATCGCGGGATATGAGGTAGTGGGTATTAATACCCTAGATGGTTTGAAACTAATCCTCAAAAATGGAGCTTGGCTTCTAATTCGACCCTCTGGCACTGAGCCTGTGGTTAGAATCTATGGGGAAGCAGCGAGTGAACAGATCCTGCAGAAAATTCTAGCTGAAGGCAAGAAATTAGTGGAAGGAGTTGATTAAGAAGGAGTTGATTGAAGTATTTGATAACCTTGAGCAAAATATTGGAATCGAGGTTTATGCCACTAAGACTCCTGGCACTGGGGGAAGACTTCGCTGCTTGATCGAGGATTTCAAGGTAGAGGAAATTTCAAAAGTTGCGATTAATAATATAGGAAGTTTTCTCATCGCTGAGTTGATCAAGAAGAACTGGGAAACAAACTTGGCTATAAAGGCAATTGCAAGATCACTTGGAATAAGCTATAAACGCATAGGCTTTGCTGGCACCAAGGACAAGCGAGCATTAACCAAGCAACTTATTAGTATTTATAACGTTAGCGAAGAACTCCTGCAGAATGTAAAGCTGAATGGGATTGAACTCAGGATACTCGGCAGAAGCTCAAGACCAGTTGTTCTTGGCGATCTCAAGGGCAATAAATTTGAAATCGCGATAAGAGACATAGAGCTCGAGTTTGACATTTTAAAGGATAGAGTGGTTTCTATAACCAGTGAATTACATACTACTGGAGGGGTTCCAAATTTCTTTGGAATGCAGCGCTTTGGCACGAGGAGGCCTATAACCGCTGAGGTTGGAAAAGCAATTTTAGATGGCGATCTTGAGAGAGCTGCTATGATATATATAGCCAAGCCAAGTAATGGGGAACCTGAGGAAGTGAGGGCTATAAGGGAATATGTTTATGAAACCCAGGACTTCAACTGGGGATTGAAGCACTATCCCAAGTATTTGAAGTATGAGCGGGCAATGATGCACGAGTTATTGAAGCAGCGAGATTTCAAGACTGCTTTTAGAGTACTTCCCTTGAGTCTAAGGCAGATGTTCATCCACGCTTATCAAGCGATTATTTTCAACAGGATACTAAGCAGGCGGATAAAAGCTGGGGTTCCACTTAATCAAGCTTTACTTGGCGATATAGTTTGCTTCGCTGATGAAAATGGCTTGCCAAATCCTAAAGATTTGAGACTTGTAACCCCTGAAAATCTAGATAATACCAATATTTTAATTGCAAAGGGCAGAGCATATATAACTGCACCGATCATCGGGTATGAAACACTTCTATCAGAGGGCAAGCCTGGTGAGATCGAGCGAGCAGTGCTTAGTGAAGCTGGTATAACTGGACAGGAATTTAAAGTTAAAACCATGCCTGAGTTAAGTTCAAAGGGATTGAGGCGAAGCGTGGTTTTAAAAGTTGATCCAAGTTTTCAGATTTCTATTGATGAGCTCAATCCTAATAGGCGGAAACTCGTGCTTTATTTCTCACTACCAAAAGGTTCCTATGCAACTTCTTTATTAAGGGAATATATGAAGAGCAAGGATGCGATTGAAGCTGGGTTTTAAAGATAAATGGTAACAAGTAAAAATTGAAACTTTTCACTCTAGTCCCCTTGCTGTAATTGTGAACTCTGCAGAAAGATGCTCTGGTCTAGAGCGATGCTTTTCAATCGTTGCCCTTCTCTTTCCACTCTCGCTTAGTTTTTCTAGCCTAATGATTACCTTTGAAAGGTGCTCGAGTATGGTGCCACCCACTGCTCTAAGTTCATCAGTGGCAATATCTGTGTATACTTGATTTGTGATTGCAATTGCAATGTTATACTTCCTAGCGAGGCCAAGTAAATGGGTAAGTTGATTTGCAAGTTCTCGCTTTAAATGTAAAGCTCGCTCTCCATTTAGTTCAAAGCGATAATGGGATACTAAGGAGTCAATTATTATCAAGCCAACGTTTTTCTTTAAAAGTTTTTCAGCATCCCTGATAGCGCTCCACTGCTCTTCAAATGTTAATGGCTCAAAGATGAAGATATCTTGAGCAATCTCCCTCGCGTTCTCCCCTGCTATTTGAGAAAAACGTTCGGGTGAGAAGCCTTCTGTATCTATGAAAATCACTTTTTTCCCGCTTTTCACACATTCAATTGCAAGCTGCAGGCATAAATTGGTCTTCCCACTTCCAGGTTCTCCATAGATCTGCGTTATAGTGCCTGCTTCTATGCCCCCGCCTAGGAGATCGTCAATTGGCTTGCATTTCGTTGGGAATTTCACGACTTTTATGTTATCAAGCCTCGCTCATTAAAATTAATCTATGAATTAGTTATTTTTGATAAATAAGCATTAGTTAATTATTAGAGACATATCTCTAATGAGATGATCGCTGAAGAGGTAATTCAAAGACTGGCTGCAAATTATTCCACAGGTAGCTATAAAGCAGATCCTTTCAAGGTACTTATCTTCACTATTTTATCTCAGCGCACTAGAGATGAAAATACCATTGCTGCTGCAGGGAAATTGTTCTCTAAGTTTAAAAGTGCTAAAGAACTTGCTTCTGCTGATATTCGTGATATAGAGGAAAATATTAAAAAAGCAGGTTTTTATAGAGTGAAGGCAAAGCGAATCAAAGCAGTTGCTGAAATAATTGTAGAGAAATTCAATGGAAAAGTGCCTGATTCTCTAGAAGATCTTCTCAAATTACCTGGAGTAGGGAGGAAAACTGCGAATTGCGTTCTCGCTTATGGGTTTGGAAAAAATGCCTTGCCTGTTGATACGCATGTGCATAGGATTTCAAATAGACTTGGCTTGGTCAACAGCAAGACTATAGATCAAACTGAGGCTGAGCTTAAGAGGATTGTACCTGTCAATCTCTGGTCTCAAGTGAACGAGCTATTCGTCAAATTTGGGCAGACCATCTGCAGGCCTGTTAATCCTAAGTGTGAAATTTGCCTCTTAAGTGATATTTGCAAGCGAAGACTTTAATATTACGTAGTGCATTATATAAATCACTGCAAATTTGGCCTGCATTCTCATGCAGACTATTTTTGCATTTGAGGTGTGTGAACTTGTTTAAAGGTGGTAAAAGAGTTGCCCCTGTTACAGTGGGCAATACTTATGACGTGAAAATCGAGGATATTGCACGCGAAGGCGATGGAATTGCTAGGATTCAGGGATTCGTGATCTTCGTTCCAAATACGAAGGTTGGCGATGAAGTGAAAATCAAAGTAAGCACAGTGAAGCGCAATTTCGCTATCGCGGAAAAAATATAGTTTTGTATCGATTTGTTGTTGTTAGAAACTCTAACAACTATATTTTTTATTTAATATTTATTTTATTTAAATTTTTATTTAAATTATTTTCACTTCCTTTTCCCATAAATTTTAATGTCTAAGGCTCCATTGATTTAAACGTATGAAGATTTCAGGCTGGCTGATAGACGCGGATTATATAACTGAGGATGGCAGGGCTGTCATTCGCCTATGGTGCAAAGATGGCAGTGGCAGGGATGTAGTTGTATTCGACCGCAACTTTGAGCCTTATTTCTACCTAATTCCCTTCGACCCAAAGCTTGAAATTTCGAAACTGCAGGAAGTTGAGGTGATAAAGAGTGAGAGGGTTTTCAGGCCTGTGAAAATAGAAATGGTTGAGAGGCGTGATTTTGGCGTGCTCTTGAAAGCACTAAAGATCTACGTTGAGCATCCTCAGCTAGTGCCAGCTTTTAGAGAGAAGATGGAACAATTTGGCGAGGTTAGAGAAGCTGATGTACTTTTCGCAGTTCGCTATATCATAGACCACGGGCTATATCCCATGGATGGAATTGAAGTAGAGGGAATAAAGCGTGAGGTGAAATATGGAGACATTGCGATTGAAGCAAAGAGCGTTAAGCATTTACCTAAAGATAAGACTCCTGAGTTGAAAATGGCTGCTTTTGATTGTGAAATGTGCTCAAGCACGAAGGGAATGCCTAATCCAAAGACCGATCCTATTGTTATCATTTCTATTGCAACTGAAGAAGGAGTTCAGCTTTATTCATTGGAAGAGTTTTCTGAGAAAGAGATGATTAAAAAGTTTGTGAAATTCATTCAAGAATATAATCCAGACTTGATTGTTGGCTATAATATTGATGAATTCGACTGGTATTACCTTAAAGAAAGGGCAAATTTATATAAAGTTCCCCTCGAGGTGGGGAAAGACAGAAGCCCGCCCTCTTTCAAACCAGGCGGAATGAGGAGACGAGTGTCTATTGCAGGGCGGCCTAACATCGATTTATATTTCATTGCTGCTCAACAGCTGAATATGGTGAAAGTTAAAACCCTAGAGAATATCGCTGATTACCTAGGAGTTATGAAGAAATCTGAAAGAGTCCGAATTCCAGGTGCTGAGATCAGTGAGTACTGGAGGGATAGTTCAAAGCGAAGGCTGCTTATGAATTATGCTCGAGATGATGCATTGAGTGCTTATAAAATAGCTAAAAGCCTCTTGCCAATGCAATATGAGCTGGCTAAGATGACTAGATTACCTCTAGATGAGGTTTCAAAGATTGGTAGAGGGAGGCAGGTTGAAGCATTTTTAGCAGCTGAGGCATATAAAATCGGAGAGCTAGTGCCTGCTAAAGGAAGTGGGGGAGAGACATATACAGGTGGCTTTGTTCTAGAGCCAAAGAAAGGCGTGCATGAAAACGTTGTCTGCCTTGATTTCACTTCAATGTATCCCTCAATTATGATAGCCTTCAACATATCCCCTGATACCCTAATTGAGAAAGGAGATGGCTACGTTGCTCCTGAGGTTGGTCATATTTTTAGAAAAGACGTAGAGGGATTTTTCACGCGTATTTTGAAGAGCTTGGTTGAAAAGAGAAGCGAGCTTAAAAGAGCTTTGTCTAAAATGGATAGAGATTCTCCTGAGTATAAGCTCCTCGATATTAAGCAACAGACCTTGAAGGTTTTGACAAATGCCTTCTATGGCTACACTGGCTGGGCATCTGCTAGGTGGTACCGCAGAGAATGCGCTGAAGCAACAGCTGCTTGGGGGAGATATTTTATAAAGGAAGCAATAAAAGAGGCAGAGAAAATGGGACTCGAGGTTATATATGGAGATACAGATAGCTTATTCATAAAATATCCTAGAGCAAAAAGCAAGGAGGAAGTGCTGGAGAAAGCAAAGGTTTTTGCAAGTAATATCTCAGCTAAATTTCCCCTAGAGCTTGATATAGAAAATTTCTATAACGTGGTTTTCTTTACAGAGGCGAAAAAACGCTACGCTGGTTTAACTGATAAAGGAGAAGTGATAGTCAAAGGCCTAGAAGTGAAGCGCGGTGATTGGTGCGAGCTAGCGAAGCGCATTCAAAGCGAGGTAATCAAGATTATCTTAAGGGATCGCGATCCAAGTAAAGCTGCTGCTCTCGTTAAAGAAACCGTGAGTAAGATTCGAGAAGCAAAGATTCCCTTCGAGGATTTGGTGATCTATAAAACTCTTACTAAGGATATCGAGAGCTATGATTCACGACTCGCACACGTGCTTGCTGCTAAAAAAGCCAAGGAGGAGGAGATAAAAGCCGAAGTTGGTGCAAAGATTGGATATGTAATTGTTAAGGGTTCTGGAATATTAAGTGAGAGAGCTTATCCTGTTGAGATGTTTAAGCATTTTGAGAATAATAGATTAATAGGGGTAAATGGAGAAGAATATCAACTAGACATTGATTATTATATTAATAATCAAATTTTGCCAAGTGCTTCAAGGGTCCTTAACTATTTTGATTTTTCAGAAGCAGAGCTGAAGGGGGAGAGAGAGGCAAGGCAGATAAATCTCGAGCATTTCTTCTGAGATATAAAATTAGAACATATTCTAAGATATAAATTGAATTGTTCTGAGATATTGTTAAATAACATAGGTGGAATTTTATCTAAATATGACGATTGTAAGCATAACCCCTGATTTAGCACTAGACATAGGCTATACCTACGCTGGTGGCTTGGGTACACTAGAGGGAGATAGGTTCTATGGCGCTGCAGAAGCAGGACTGGATTACATAGTTATAACTTTTTTCTATTTCAATGGCTATGCTAAATATGAATTCAATGAAAATAGCGATCCAATTCCAACTCCCCAGCCTCAACCTATTGAGTTCATCAATAAATTGACCCCGGGTGAGAAATTTACCGTTGAACTCAAAGGCGAGAAGGTCTTAATAGAGCCGCTTGAATATAAGCTTGGCACGGCTAAAGCAGTTTTCATTAAACCAATATCTCCAGAGTGGGCAGTAAAACTAGTTGATAGATTATATATCGAGAAAGACCAAGAAGAAAAGTTTTATAAATATTTACTTTTAGCCAAGGCAGCCAGTGAGTATATAAGGAGAATTGGGATTGAAAAAATTGATTACATCGATCTTCAAGAAGCCTATGTAGCTATACTTCCACTTGTATTAAGAATCCCAGGCAAGATTAGACTAGTAATTCACACCCCAGGTCCCTGGGGGCATCCTAGTTATCCAAGATATTTATTTGAAAGAGAATTTGGATTCAAATTTGTTGAAGAAAACATAGTATCAACAACCTTAGGCTTGGCCTGCGCTAGAGAGGGAATAACTGTTTCAGCAAAGCACTATGATATCACTTCAAGAGTATTCCCCCATTTTATGGATAAACTCAGGTATATAACTAATGGTATTTGCATTGGAAGATGGATGGATCCAGAGCTTCAAAAGCTCTATGAAAAAGGAAAGCTTGAGTTGGAAAATTTTTTAGAGATAAAAAACAAGTTGAGGCAGGAGCTATTGAAATTGATCAGCACTTATAAGAAGATCGATGCAGATGAGAAAATGATCGTTGCTTGGGCAAGGAGACTTGTGCCCTATAAAAGACCTGAGTTCATAACGAGATTCATCGAAGAAAATAGAGATCTACCTATAATATTTATACTAGGAGGGAAAGCACATCCATTCGATGGAATTGGACTGCGGTATATGAAGAAATTTAAGGAATTAAGCAAGCAATTTGAAAACGTAGTCTATTTTCACGATTATGATGTAGCAAATGCAAAGGCTATCTTTAAAGGAGCTGACTTGCTCTTATTCATGCCATTCTCAGGCTGGGAAGCATGTGGAACAAGTTTTATGAAGGCGGGAGTAAATGGAGTACCAACTTTAGCCTCGAGAGATGGCGCGGCAATTGAATTCATAGTTGATGGCGTTAACGGCTGGCTATTTGGCACAGACTTAAGAGAACTATGGAGCCTTGAGGAACCGAGGAGTATTGATTTGAATGAGAGGGAATATGAAGAATTCAGGTTAAAATTCCTTGAAATTATTAATATCTTCAAATCTCAGCCTGAGCTCTATCATAAAATAGCTCTCAATGCAATGAGTTCATTTCTCCCAAGGGTTAATATAATGCGAGTGCTTCACGAGTACTATCCCAATTTAATACATATACATAAGATCCCCAAGCAAAGATGAAATAATAGTTAATAGTGCATATGGTGCAAATGATTGCTCAAGCGTTAGCCTCTGAAAAACTGCAGGCTTACCTCATTATTAGCGAGAGCGTGCACAACGCAAATATGTACTACGCCACGAGATTTACAGCTCCTGATCCATTTGTGTATATACAAATGGAGAAGAAAAAGGTCTTGCTTGTTTCACATATGGAGTATGAAAGAGCAAAGAAAGAATCCATCGTAGAAGACGTCAGGTCGCTTCTAGATTATGGAATTAGGGAGAAGCTCCACGAGTTTAAAGACGCAGATAAAGCCCTCGCTCAAGCTCTTAAGCGATTCTTTGAGGAGGAGCAAATTCAGAAAATAGGTGTACCACGCGATTTCCCAGCTTATTATTTCGAGGAACTCCGAAGTTCAGGTTTCTTAATAGTGTTCTTGGATAAAATTATAGAGAGAGCTCGAGAGGTTAAAACCTTGGAGGAAATTGCGTATATAGAAAAAGCTCAATTTGCTTGCGAAGAAGCAATGAAGCAAGCTCGAGAAGCCATTAAAGGAAGCGTGGAAAAAAATGGTATTCTGTTTAAAAGAGACGTGGCATTAACATCTGAAAAAATTCGAAGCTTGATAGAGGTGAAACTTGCGGAACTTGGATGCAGCGCAGAGGGAACAATCGTGGCTTCTGGAAAGCAAGCTTCAGATCCTCATTGCACTGGCACTGGTTTTATATTAAGCGATTCTCCAGTTGTAATAGACATATTCCCTAGGCTTAAAAAGGAAAGATATTACGCAGATATGACAAGAACCTTCTTCCCTGGAACTCCAAATAGGAAGTTTAAGGAAATGTATAATTCTGTATTAAAAGCTCAGAATTTAGCTCTAAGGCTAATAAAGCCAGGTGTAACTGGAAGAGAAGTCCACGAGGCAGTTTGCGATTCCTTTGCTGAAGATGGTTACAAGAGCTTGAGAGATGGCAAGATATCGCGTGGCTTTCTACATAGCACTGGCCACGGAATTGGTCTAAGTGTGCACGAAATGCCTAGTTTGAATGAGATCGGCGGTGATTTAAAAGAGGGCAATGTAGTTACAGTTGAACCTGGGTTATATGACCCTGATGTAGGCGGGGTTAGAATCGAAGATATAGTAGTGGTGACTAAAAATGGAATTAAAAATTTAACAAGATTTCCCAAGGACTGGTGATTAAATGGAATTTACTAAGGAGGAGGAACTAGAGCGGTATAGAAAAGCTGGGAAGATCTTATCAGAGGTAAGAACAGAGGCTGTGAAAAAAGTTCGAGTTGGAGCGAGCATTCTTGAAACTGCAAATTATATTGAAGCACTCATTAAAGAAAAAGGCGCGCTTCCAGCATTCCCCTGCAATATCTCGAGAAATGATGAAGCAGCTCATGCTACACCTTCTAAAAACGAAACAGCCTGCTTCAAGGAGGGGGACTTGGTTAAGTTGGATATTGGTGTGCATATCGACGGTTATATAGCGGATACAGCTATAACAGTTGATCTAGGAGATAATAAAGAACTTGTTAAAGCAGCGGAATCTGGACTTGCAAGTGCAATTAAAACCCTGCACGCTGGAGTTAGCACTTCAGAGATAGGAGAGGCGATTGAGAAAGCGATCAATGAATTTGGCTTTAAACCAGTTGTAAATTTAACAGGCCATGGATTAATGCGATATATACAGCATGCTTCACCTCAGATTCCAAATCGAAAAGTGGAGAAGGGAGTGATTTTAAAGGCAAATGATGTGATCGCTCTCGAGCCTTTTGCAACTAATGGAATAGGGAGAGTGGTTGAGGGCACAGTTGTGGAAATCTACTCCCTAATAGAAGCAAAGCCAGTTAGATTACCGCAGGCTAGGCAGCTTTTAAAGGAGATCGAGCCATATAAAACCTTGCCTTTTGCAAAGCGCTGGCTTCATACCCCTCGCTTGGAGATGGCGCTTAGGCAGCTTGAGTCAATTGGTGCTATTAGAGGCTACCCAGTGCTTCGAGAAGAATCAGGGGGATTGGTCTCGCAGGCAGAGCATACTGTAATCGTAACTGAAGATGGATGTGAAGTTATAACTCTCTAGAGATGCGCACTTTCATATTATATGCTCGAAAAGCTAGAACAGATGCGAATTTTAATATTCACGAGCTAGCTAAGAGCGGGCGGCTGGATATAGTTGCTAGATGCCTGCAGGCTTCTCTCTATCTATCTCGAGGAATAAGGAGAGATGCAGCATTATATGCAGTTTTAAATGGCCCCCCAAATCCACCTAAAACCATTTGGTTCAATGGGAGCGAGTTCAAAGGCATTGCTGTGGATGAAATCTCGATCGCAAGGTGCTTGAAAAAAGCCCTCTTTTTTAACATAGGTAAATCGAAGGAATGGAATTTGGTATCAGATGGGGTTTATATCTCCTGTAGAAGTTTTCAAGAAATAGTTGCTATGGCTGCAGAGAGGGCTGGGCAGATCTATATATTGCATGAGAAAGGGGAGGATATTAGAAATGTTAAACTCTCAATGGAGGCTTTCTTCATACTTGGAGATCACCTTGGTCTGCCTTTGAAGGAGGAAAGATTCTGCGAGAGATATGGGGCTTTAAAGATCTCGGTTGGCCCTAAGAGCTATCTAGCTTCGCAGTGTATAACTTTGATCAATGCGGAGTTAGATAGAATACAATGATACCCCTAATTCGCTTAGGATTAAACCTACAACTTTTTGAAGCGCCTCATATACCTCGGGAGAGAGTGCCATTCCCTCTTCCACTTTTTGAATTTCCACGCCATAGAACACGATCTCAGGAAGGGGTTTTGTTTTTCCAATTTCTAGAGTTTGATGCAGATTTATATAGTGGAGGAAGTAAGCTGAGCAATCGCAGGCTTGAAATTGATCAAGGGAGAAGCGAAAAATTCTACCAGGTGTATCGCCACTACTAACTGCATCAATTATTATAATTTTATCTGCACCCTCGAGATAATTTGCTATTTCGATTTCGCCCTTGCCTCCGTCTATTAACAAGACATTGCTTGGCAGTTCGTGTTTCATAAGTTCTCCTAGTACGTATATCCCAAAGCCATCATCGCATTTCAGTATATCGCCTAATCCAATGATCTTAATCACAGCTCTAAGGTGAGGCATTGAATTTTTATAAATCTATCTCTTCTAAATAAAAATTAAAATAATTAAAAACAAATAAATAAATAATTAATTTAATAAATTAATTAGAGAAATTGCGTCTGAGTATTAAAGCACTCACTAGTGCGACTGCGATGGTGAATAACTCAAAGCCTGGAACTGCAGATGGGATGCCTGCTTGAATGGTAATCACATGCTCTGAGAACTTTTGTACATAGACTATGACTTGAGCTCCATCTGCTCCCAGTGTAACTAGATACTTTGAGGTTTCATTTTTAATTCTTGCATTGATAAGATCTTGAATACTACTCGCTTGAGGAATTTCTTTACCATCAATCATTACCTTAAAGTCACCGCTCTGGATAGCCCCTAGAACTTCTTTATCTATATTGAAAACAATGAATTTACCCTCCGGAGTTGGGGAGTTAACAACAACGCTTATAGTTTTATTTTCCCCGTCCACGCTGGTAATATTTAACGTTAAATCTGTATAGATAACTACATCCAGAGCATTCTTGCCTCTTATGTGCAACTCTGCACCTACATGATTCTGCTCCATCTCTCGCATCATCTCTCTATAAGTAACTCGCTCGCCATAGTCCAAACATGGCTTTGCCCTGAAGATGAGCTTTCCATGAACAAGCGTTGCATTTATAATATTATCTTTAACCTCAAAGCTTCCTTGACCAGCGATCATTAAGGTGCCATTGAAGTTCATATTGCTGAGTAAAATTGTTCTATTGTTGATGACGTTAATATTTATATCACTTGCAACAGTGAGGTTAACCACTGTATTTTTCACTGCATCTATCTTGAGCAGTCCAGTTGGATTATCGTGGATATCGACTTTCACGCCATTTGCGATCTCAATCTTTATCTCAGCGCCAGCACTCTTGACCTTCTGAGGAGGAGAGATTTCAATGCTCTCAAATACCACTGTGCCATCTATAGTATAGTTCGAGATCTTTTCTTCACACTTAAAATCTGTAAAGCTACCCATATAGCGGTTTTCGTGCATTTCAAATTTCAATTCCCTTATTTGTTCTCTTACTTGCTCTCTTAGTCTCTCGCGCTCCTGTTCCTGTACTGGTGTTTTATTCTCCTTAGCAGCAAGTACTCCAATTGATGTAAATAGCACTGCTAGGAGTAATATTGCTATTATTTTCCTCATTCTTTCTCACCTCTCTTTCGATTGAATTGAATCAAATGCTTAAGCCCTAAATTTGCAAGCAATTTTTCTGCGGCTAATGGGAAATCTCGGTCTATATTTTTCATCAAGAGTTCAACCTCTGATTCGACATCGGATTCGATATCAATATTCATTTTTCAACCCTCCTTCTATTTTCATTGATCCTTTCAATTTTTTGAGTTGGAGTCTCATATCCTTCTTGAGGCAAAGCAGTTTCATTTACCTTTATCTGCCATTCACTAGTGAACCTATTCTTAAGTTCCCTGTGCCTCTCCTCAAGCACTCTAAATTTTTGCTTCTCCACAAACTCCCTTCCCAGCTCAGCGAGTGCTTTCTCTATGGACTGCATTAATCTCGAGTTACACGCTATTTTTAAGCCAAGGGCGCGCATCCCAACTGTAAATGCATCTTGAGTTATGGTGTTATTAGCAAGCGCCATTTTCAGCTCCTCTCGCTCTACAGCGATTTCATTCAATGCCAAGCTGAAGCTACTTTGGCGCTCCTCAATCAGTCTTAAGCGCTCTTCCTTATCTGCTTGAGTGTACTTAGCCTTGAAGATAAAATCCTCTATATCTGCTCTCTGAGCTGCTATGGTTTCTTTGAATGCTAAGCTTAATTCAAATCCAGTGCCAAATTTTTGCGATTGAGCAGCATTAGTAGAAGCGAGGAGAAGCATAATGATTATGAGGATTCCTTTATGGATTCCTTTATGCAGCCTCAATGTTTTAATCATCTTTGTTTCACCAAAAAAATATAGAACTTGCTAAGAGATAAAGCTAACTAAAGTTCTGATTGTAAAATAAAGCTCTATTTTAGTCCAAAATAGTTTAAAAAGAAAAAAAATAGTTTAAATCGATTCAAAACTTAGAATTTGCCTTAGTTTTCTAGGCCATTTTTTATTTATTTTGGGTAATTTTTATTTAAATTGAAGATTAACATATAATAGCAGGAGGAAGGTTTGATTTGAAACTTCAAGCTCAGATTCTGGACGTAGAGATCGGGAAATATAGAGTTATCCTCAATAAACTCGATGCAGATGAAATGGGAATCAGACCAGGGGATAGGGTGAGAGTTCGCAACGCAGATAGCGTTACAGCAATGGTTGAAATCTCTGAATTCATGTATGAAAAAGGAGTGGCAGGTGTTTATAAAGATGTTAAAGAGAAACTTGGTTTAAAAGGTGGAGAATACATCGAAATTACCCCGGCACTTCGCCCTCGCTCTATATCCGCTATTAAGAAAAAAATGAATAGAGAAAAGCTAACTCCCGAGGAAATCCACGCAATAATAAAGGATATTGTGGATGGGAATCTCAGCGACGTGGAACTCACTGCCTTTGTAACCTCTACCTACATCCACGGAATGGATATGGATGAGATAGAGTGGATGACTCGAGCAATGGTAAAGACAGGGGAGAAAATTGAGTTCGATACCCATCCTATTATGGACAAACACAGCATTGGAGGAGTACCCGGGAATAAGATTTCCTTGATAGTGGTGCCAATAGTTGCAGCTGCAGGATTGATGATTCCAAAGACGAGTTCTCGAGCTATCACAGGTGCTGCTGGTACCGCTGATCTAATGGAAGTTCTCGCTCCAGTTGAATTCAGCGCTAGCGAGGTTAAAAAAATGACCGAGAAAATAGGAGGAGTAATAGTCTGGGGAGGAGCGACAAATATAGCTCCAGCGGATGATAAAATTATAGAAGCAGAATATCCCCTTTCAATAGACCCACATCCACAACTACTAGCCTCGGTTATGGCAAAAAAATTTGCTGTAGGCGCGGATAGCGTGGTAATAGACATTCCAGTTGGCTCTGGAACGAAGATCTCAACTTTGATGCAGGGCAGAAAAATCGCTCGAGATTTTATCGAGCTAGGCGAGCGCTTGGGAATAAGAGTGGAGTGTGCTATAACTTATGGTGGCTCTCCAATAGGGAGAACTATAGGCCCTGCCCTCGAAGTTAAGGAAGCATTGAAGGTGCTTGAAACAATGCAGGGCCCGAAGAGTTTAATTGAAAAATCCACAAATATAGCAGGTATTTTACTTGAAATGGGAGGAGTTGCATCAAGAGGCCTTGGTAAAGAAGTAGCAACTTCTATTTTAAGCTCAGGGAAGGCGCTGAAAAAACTTAAGGAGATAATAGAAGCACAGGGCGGCAATCCCAACGTAACCTCGAATGATATTCCAGTGGGCGATAAAACTGCAAATATCGAAGCTCAAGCCACGGGCTATGTGATTGAATTCGACAACAAAAGAATAGTTGAAATCGCAAGAGTCGCAGGCGCCCCTAAAGATAAAGGCGCTGGGGTTCAAATTCATAAGAAGAAGGGGCAGTATGTTGAAAAAGGAGAGCCCATCATTACAATATATGCTGAAAAGGAATGGAAACTAACGAATGCAATAAAATGCGCCCAGCGTGAGTATCCAGTGGTAGTTGAGGGCATGGTGCTTGAGAAACTTGAGCAAACCAAGGAGCTTTGATCTTGAGCTGGTATAAGGAGCTCCTCCCTACGACTTGCTCCATCTCTGATTATATTAAAAAATATTTTAAGAGAGAAGTAAAATTCGAGGTGGTTGCACAATTTGAAGTTTGCGATGAGATAATGCGAGAGTCTCGATATTCAATTGGAGATAGATCTCTTGTGGAAGCTTCAGAGTTCATACCAATATCGGATAACCCAGCTGACTTCATAGAGCTGGTTAGAGAGGGATATCTATCTATCGAGGAAATAATTTCATATAAAGGCTATAAAGTGGAATATAGATTGATAGCGAGGGATAATCGCTCCAGAAAACTATCCATATATGGAGATATAGTTGTGGACTTGGTTGAGGAATATCTAGAGATATGAATCAAGAGAAATCAAGAACAGATATGAATCAAAAGAAATCAAGAACTCTAATCAATATAACTCAAGTCTAATACCTCTTGCTTTAATTCCTTCTTCACTTGGAAGTAATCTCTCGCTATCTTCCCAACTTTTTCTCTGTATTCAGGAGGGGTATAAACTCCCATTCTCCAGTTGGCAAGATGCGCTTGACTCAATACTCTAACGATGGGCGAGACCTCCTCAAGTGGCTTTAGGGAAGAGCCTGTTAATACCAAGCTTCGCTTTTCCTCGATCTCTGGAAGAGGGGGGATATCAACAAGTACATAGCCATTTTCAAGCTTAGCTATCGAGCAAAGCTCGCTTTCGGCTCTCAAGATTTTACTGTGAGAGTTATATTCTTTTAAAATGTCCTCTCCAATGGTTTGAAAGTTGATATATAATGCTCTCTTAAAAAGCCTTCGCTCTTCAATGCGCTTAATCATCTCCTTCGCATATCCCCCAGCGCGATGCATTTTCATCCATATTTGATAATCATCAAGTTTTCTCAGCTCCTCTGCTTTAAGATCGCCAGCCTCGATCATGAATTCCAGTGCCCGCACAAACATGGTCTCAGCTATTCGAGAGACGTGATGGAAATAAACAGCTGGATGCATTAAAAATCTTGAAACTAGGAGTGATTCAGCAGCTTGAACACCACTTTCTAGTACAACTAATTTCCCTTCGTGCATCTTCATCTGCCGGATCAAGCGCTCAATATCCACTAAGCCATATGCAACCCCAGTGTAATGCGCATCTCTTACAAGATAATCCATCTTATCCACATCTAGCTCGCTATTCAAAATCTGACCATAGTTGGTTTTGCCAGCTATATACCGTGCAACCTCAAAAATATTCAAACCAAATCTATTTAGTACTTCACCCACCTCAGTATTTTTTAATATAAACGTGATATCTTCATGCCCAGTCCTTAGATATCTCCGCAGTAGCCGTTCAGTAACGTGAGAATAAGGCCCGTGGCCAAGGTCGTGCAGCAATGCTGCAGCTCGTAATAAGTCCTTGTCCACGTCTCTCTCAATTGCTATCTTTTTTAATAGAAGTTCAGCTAAATAAAAAGTGCCCAAGGAGTGCTCAAAACGAGTGTGATTTGCTCCTGGATATACTAGGTTTGCAAATCCAAGCTGCTTGATTCTGCGCAATCGCTGCACTTCAGGAGTATCGATCAAAGCAAGCGCCAAGCTATCAAGTTCGATGTAGCCATGAATTGGGTCTCTAATCGCCTTCATCTGCCTCAATATTGATTTTCTTTATATAAAAACTATAAATTTTATAAATCTTAAAATTTTCAAGAAAAAGTATATCACTTCAGTTAAAATAAAACTTAGATTATGAATCTTTCACTTCTCATATTCCTGTTTTTCATCATCAGTTCAACTGTACTCTGCAACAGTCAAGATGCTTATATGGATATAAATGAAACCTATTCAAATCAGATTGCTTTGAATATATACATCGATGAAAGTGGAAAGGCTTTAATCACTGGATATATTGAAAATCCCGAAGTGCTAGCTGAACTTGAGTTCCTTAGAGATGTGCAATATACCTTCGACAGTGAAACTCACCAGCTGGTCTGCCTCACAGATAGGCTTACTTCAAAACAAGCTGAAGTATGGAAAATCAACTTAACTATAACTGGCTACTTCACTGAATTTAGCGCAACTATTTACTTCCCTCAAGCTGCAAAAGTGAGTGGAATTGAAATTTCAAGAGATCTAAATTATTATATAGTTGCTGAAGATGAATCAGTAGCGGTGGAAATACAAGGATTTGATATAAATGATCCTAGTCTAGCTTTGAACTATAAACTAATGCCTTCTCAGCCTTCAGAAATTGAAAAATATGAGGTATTAATTATCAGCTTAATTATCAGCTGTGCTTTAATCTTCATATTTGCCCTAGCACTCTGGAAATGGCGTGCAAAGGAAACCATAAAGGCAGATATAAGGGAAGAAGAGAAGGAAATTGTTCTAACCCCTGAGATGCAAAAGGTAATTGAGACCCTCAATGAGAATGAAAGACAAATCGTAAATGTGCTTTTAAAATACAATGGAAAACTTACTCAGGCGAAAATTCGCCACGAAACAGGCATTCCCAAGTCCTCTCTAACTGGTATTATCAATGCACTTGAAAGAAAAAAAATTATAAATAAGATAAAATATGGGAGAACGAACGTGATTGAACTATCTTCTTGGTTTTTAGGTAAAAATAAACCGAAATAAACCCTTTTAAAATCTTGATGGTACATTGGTTCTGGATCAAATTTTTATATCGTTCAAGAAAAATTAAAATCGGAGGTTGAAAAATGAAGAAATTCATCTTAGTTTTAATGCTACTTGGAGTTTTAGGAACAGCTGGAATAGCAGCTGCATTTGGAGCTTTCACTATTGACCAGAGAGCAGCGATAAAGCAAGCAATTGAAAATAATTCCTATGAAGACTGGAGGGAGGCAATGATAGCAACGCTTACTCAAGAGAATTTCAATAAAATTGTGGAGAGATATAAAATAATGACTGAAAGAAGAGAGCTTGTGAATGCAATAAAGCAGGCTATTAAAGAAGGCAACTACACAGCATATAAAGAGGCAGCAGAGAGGCTCATAAAAACCTTTAGAGTTATGAATGAAGAAGAGTTCAACGCCTTTGTGGAACACTGCAAAGAAACGCAGTGGAGATTTAGATATTGGAATGGATGTTGGGGATGGCACTATAAAAAATGCCGCATATTCTGGTGGTGACGTGATTGAAGCGCTCCAGCCTTAGTTTAATCACTTGCTCAATCATTTTAATATTTTTTATAGTTATATTATCGCTCTGCATAACTCAGAGCTTTGCACAGCCAAGTGAAACAGTGAAGTTTGAAGGACAGGCAAAGGTAGTGCCACTTCCCTCCTATAATTTAATTCCAATGGTCGTAGGCAATGGCTTTGCCTTCTCAGGCGATGAATTCCACGTTGTAAAGTTAAATGTGATTGGAATTAGAAAACTGGCATTTCAAGACCTTCGCTCAATGATCGCTGAGCGCAAAAACCTATCGCAGATAAAAGAGGCACTCGTCAAACCAGAGGGAATCACGCCTGTATGGAAGGGATATCTGAAGTTCGGAACCAAGCACTTCAGCTTGAAAGTGGAGGAAATCGATAGCAAGCATTTAAAGGCACAGGTATTAAGCATTCCGTCAATTGTGGAGAGCGCTAAAACGCCAATTGCAATTGGAAATATATCGATGGAGATAAAATTTTACGAGGGAACAATAGTTGGCATAGGTAATATAACTTTTGATTCTGAGGCGATTGAAAATAATTACTACGATGTCTATCTCTACATCTCACCTGACCGCCCATATTTAGAGCCGCTGCTTAAATCTGTAATAAAAGAATAATCGATAGCTTTATTCCAAGCTTTAATAGCTAAGCTTAATAGCCAATGTACTTTGCATAGGCATTTTCATATTTAGTTAGAAGTACCTCAGGCTCCTCAAGCATCTCTAGTATCTCAATTGCAGATCGATCTATGTTTAAAATATTCTCAACCAATTCAATAAATTCCCTTGCGAGGGAAATCGAGGATTGATCATACTGTCCTTTCTCTATTAGGAATTGTATCCTAGCAGCTCTATCCCGCAGCTTATTTCTCTGTTTTTCAATCTCAGCTTTCACAAAGCTCATAAGTACTTCGCGCTCGAGCTTCTTATGAGCCCAAGCTTCTATGGCATTCTCCAATATTCCCATAAAAATCAAAGCAATCTGTTGCTCTACGTGCACAATTGGATCAGCTTGAAACATAGATTCAAGATAGCGAAAAACAGCTTCCCTTGCTTCTATCTTTTCTATTCTATCTAAATAATCCAGAACTCCGCCTTTCGCTAAGATTGAAATGAGTTTTCTATCCTCCATCGAATTCAATCTAAATTTTTTTAACCTCCCTCCATAAATTTCTTCCGAAGTAGAGATCCAAAAAAATAAGAATGCATATTTCGAATTAGATCTAGATGATCGATGAAGAAGCTCTAGCGGAGAAACGCAGGAAGCTTATTCGAGAACTGCGGTGGTGCGGGATAGAACCTAGAGTGCTTAAGGCGATGGAGAAAGTCCCGCGTCATTTATTTGTACCTGAACACCTTCGGGAACAAGCTTATATTGATTGTCCCCTTCCAATTGGTCTAAATCAAACCATCTCCGCTCCCCATATGGTTGCTCTTATGTGCAGCTATTTGGATCTCCAAGAGGAGATGAAGATTTTAGAGGTGGGCACGGGTTCTGGATATCACGCTGCTGTTATGGCTGAATTAGTTGGCAAAAATGGGCATGTTTATACCATAGAGCGCTTTGAATCTCTAGCCGAATTTGCTAGGGAAAATTTACTTCGCGCTAAAATTGAAAATGTCACTGTTGTAGTGGGCGATGGAACTCTAGGGCTACCAGAACATGCCCCTTATGATCGAATTTGCATAACAGCTTCAGCACCCGATATACCCCCTCCCTTGCTTGAGCAGCTTAAAAAAGGGGGAAAGATGGTACTCCCAATTGGGAGGTATCATCAAGACCTCTATCTGGTTGAAAAAAATGACAAGATAAGGAAAACTTGCAAAGGTGGAGTGCGCTTCGTCCTATTGATCGGGAAATATGGATTTCAAGAATAAATAGATAAAAATCTTGGTAGGAATTTAAGAATGATGATCAAGGAATGTCGATGAAGAGAAATTATTCCCTGCTTGCTGCGATTGTGCTAATTCTATCGATACTCATAATAGTAGATAGACTCTTGACGGTGCCCAATATCCAAATCATACTTGAAAATGGCCGGGCAGTGCCTCTCGAGGGAGCAAGTTATTTTTCAATCAACGATGTCTTGATTTTGATCATATGCGCTTGGATAGGGGGAATGGCATTTATATATCTACTCACAATAACCACTACTCCCCCTTCTAAGTTAACCGCGCCACCTGAAGTTATAAAACCTGGAGGTATAAAGCCTGAGGAAATTGCACTAGATATCTTAGATGGCGATGAAAAGATCATATATGCTGAAATAGTTGGATCTGGAAATGGCATTCTACAGCGGGACTTGGTGCTTAAAACAGGTTTCTCAGAAGCCAAAGTTAGTAGATTGCTTGATAAACTCGAGCGGAGGCAATTGATCATTCGAAGGAGACACGGTATGGGAAATCTGATAATGCTCAAAAAATAGTTCCTCAGTTTTACCTATCATTTTCCACTTTCATTTTTTACTTTTTTAACCTTTCATTTTTTCACAAGTATTTTCACAGAATTTTTTTATGCTCTTTCAAAATAAAATATAAGGCGTGAGGATAGCTAGCTATTTAAGGAAATTGAGCAAGTGGAGAGTTCTCGCTATACTGCTGATCGCTTTTCTCATATTATTCATAGCTGCTCGTATTCTATATATAGAGTCACACCGCATTAGCTTAACCCAAGAGCAGCGTGAGCGCGCTGAAAATGCAGCACGTCTTGCATTCGAGGGCAAATTAACCCCTGATTTCAAGAGTTATATCCAGAATTCAGGATGGTATTTTGATACACCTAGTGGAATTAAAAAAATCGTTTATGTTTCTTTTAACACGAATAACTCAAGCTTGGGAGCGCTTGTTGATCTTGATACATATGAAGTTGTTCGCATAAGCGAGGTATACTATAAAGGCTGGATGGAGGAATATAATCGCTTGCGACCTGAATATTGGGTTCATCAGAAATTTCTCAGGTGAAACATATGGCGGAGATATTGGTTGAACTTGATAATGTCTGGAAAATCTATCGCGTTGGAGAAATCGAAGTACTAGCTCTTCGAGGTTTAAATTTGAAGATAGAGCGCGGGGAGTTCCTTGTTATAATGGGACCAAGTGGAAGTGGGAAGACAACTGCTATGAATATGATTGGCTGCCTAGACCTGCCAACTAAAGGAAGAGTGCTGTTAGAGGGCAGGGATATTTCAAAGTTGACGGAGAAAGAACTAGCTAGGATAAGAGGCAGGAAAATTGGCTTTGTATTTCAAACCTTCAATCTTCATCCAACTCTAACAGCTATTGAAAATGTTCAATTACCAATGAGGATCCACGAATTCCCGGAGGAGGAAATTGAGGAGAGATCCTTGGAACTCCTTCGCTTAGTTGGCCTTGAGGATAGAGCACACCATCTCCCCTCACAGCTCTCAGGAGGAGAGAGCCAGAGGGTTGCAATTGCAAGAGCGCTCTCAACCAATCCATCTATGCTCTTGGCAGATGAGCCAACGGGGAATATCGATACCAAGGCAGGGGGCGAGATTCTAGATATATTCGAGAGTTTGAATCGCGAGGGGATTACTATTGTTGTGATAACTCATGATCCACTTGTTGGAAATAGGGCTAAGCGATTGGTCAAAATGAGAGATGGTATGATTGTGGATGGTGAAAAATGATGAGAAAAAATATTATAGGTATTGCGATGCTTGCTATCGCTTTAGCGATGGTAAACATTGCCAGCGCGATTGCTACGCCTAGTGGGATAATGGTTTCAAACACGAAGTATGAGCCATATCCAGCTGAGCCAGGGAGTTACTTAGAGCTCTGGTTCTTGGTTAAGAATAGAGGAGACAAAAGTGCTGAGAACATTGTACTCCAACTAGTGCCAGAGTATCCCTTCTTAGTTGATAGAGAGGAGGAGAGCTATGCTACCATTGGCTTTCTAGCTGGTGGGAGTGAGGCTGTGGTGAGCTTTAAAGTTAGAGTGGATGCAAATGCAATTGAAGGAGTCAGCGAGATTAAATTGAAATTCTGGGCACGCGGGGAAACAAGTGCTACCACTGAAACATTTTATATTCAAGTTGCAGGTAAGAAGAACATTGAGATAAGCGAGATCACTCCCCTTATATTGAAGCCTGGTGAAATTGCAAATTTGAACTTCACCATTGCGAATAAAGGTAAATCACCAATACAAGATATAACTTTCACTTGGCAGGAAAGCAGGGATATGATTCTTCCAATTGGCTCAGATAACAAGCGCTATATCCGATCCCTAGGCGTAGATGAAAGCGTGCAGATTTCATTCAAAGTTGCCACTAGTGCAAGCGCTACACCCGGGGTTTATTCACTTATGATGAGCATTAGCTATACAGATACCAATAAAACACAGCGCAATTTGAGCTCAAGAGCTGGCATTGTGATTGGAGGCACAACTGAGTTTGAAGTTAGCCAGCAGGAATCATCGAGTGGCCTAATCTCACTTGTAATAGTCAATGTAGGTGTGAATCCAGCTTACTCCATAGTAGTATTCATACCTCATCAGCAGGGTATGAGTACAATTGGGAGTTCTTCAACAGTGATCGGAAACCTTAATCCAGGTGATTACACTTATGCAAGCTTCCAGGTCTCAAGAAACTTTAGCGATATGCGAAGGCCTATTGATACAAGAGTAGATCAGCCTTTAAATAAACTGCTAGTGGGCATTCAATACACAGATACACTTGGCCATAGGCAAACAATATTTAAAGAATTAGAGCTCCAACCGCAGTCTACAGGTACAATTCAACTTAGCGCTAGATCGCAAACTAGTGATACAACTTGGATGTATATCTGGGGACTTGCTGCCATAGTTGTTCTACTAGCCATTTGGAAGAGGGATAGAATACTGCGAGCTATTAGAAGGAAAAAATAGGCGAATTGGAAATGAGGTTCTACGATATATTCAAGCTATCTTTGAATCACGTTCGCAAGAGCAAGCTCCGAAGCTGGCTCACCATCATAGGTATAATAATAGGTGTAGCTGCAGTTGTAGCCATAGTTTCGATTGGCGAGGGAATGCAGCAAACTGTTTCAATGCGGCTTAGTACACTGGGAGCTGATATTATTACAATTACCCCTGGTTATACTAGAGCAATTGGAGGTGTTGCCTTTGGACAAGCAGGGCCTTCTATATCGACTGCTAATCTCACTGAAAAAGATGTTAAAATGGTTAAATCAGTCCCAGGCGTGCTCTTTGTAAATGGAATTGTATCAGGAAGAGAAAAGGTCAAGTATCTCGACCAAGAAGCCTCGCTATCTATAAGAGGCGTTGATCCAGCGGTATGGAGGTTCTTTATCACCACAGAACTTGAATCAGGTCGGTTTTTAAACCCAGGGGATTCCAATGTTGCAGTTATTGGATATAGAGTTGCGAGGGAAGTTTTCAAGCAGCCCATTACTATAAATAGATTGATCACAATAAATGGACAGGGATTTAGAGTCGTGGGAGTTTTAAAGCAAACTGGCGGCTTTGGAGGAGAAGATTCAGCCATTTTTATTCCAATTGTGAATGCAAGGAATGTTATTAAAGATATAGCGCCAGATCAAGTTACCTCTATTTCAGTGAAGGTTGCGAATATAGATGAAGTCGATGCTATTGCTAAAGTAATTGAGGAAAGACTCATGATTTCTAGACACGTTACTGAGAGAACCAAGGACTTCACAGTTACATCTGCGAAGCAATTGCTGCAGCAGATAAGCGAGGTAATGCAGTCAATAACAATATTTTTAGGAGGGATAGCTGCGGTTAGCCTATTGGTTGGAGCAGTTGGAATAGCAAATACAATGTTCATGTCAGTATTAGAGCGAACTAGGGAGATTGGTATATTAAAGGCAATGGGAGCAACGAATGGAGAGGTGCTTCTAATTTTCTTGATTGAATCAGCACTATTTGGAGTTGTTGGCGGAGTAATAGGAATAATCGCAGGAGCAGTTATATCCATGGTTATCTCCGCCATTGGATTGAGAATGATAGGCCCAGGCGGAGCCATAACCACTGTTATAACCCCTAGTCTTGTACTATTTGCTATTTGCTTCTCAATATTTCTAGGTGCTATCTCAGGGTTAATACCAGCTAGGCAGGCTGCAAAGTTAAAACCAGTAGATGCGCTGAGATATGAGCACTAGCGCTTAGAATTTTTCAATAACTTCCACTATGCTTTTTAAATTCTCCACCTCTCCATCTGGCTTGACATTCACTTCTTCCAACTTCGAAAGTGGTTTATATAATATTGCTTTCATCCCAGCATTTTTCGCGCCAAATATATCTGACTTCAAGTGATCCCCTATGTGCACCGCCTCGCTGCTTTGCACTGAGAGCACATTAAGGGTGTGGATAAAAGGCGCTGGATGTGGTTTTCTCAAGCCAATTTCATTTGAGAATGTAAGGTGTTGGAAATAGGGAATTAAACCTATTTCGCGGAGCATTTGCCTCAATACTTTACCTGGAGTTCTACCTGTATTGGAGATCAGCCCTAATTTATATCCCCTATCCTTCAAGACCTGCAGGCACTCCTCAGCCCCAGCTATAACAATTGGCGGTTTCTTAAGCACTACCTCGGTATATGGTTTATCTAACTTGGTAATTAGCCCTCGATCTGACTCTATTCGCAATAGAGAGAGCATTATTTCAATTTGCTCAGCAACATCGATCTCTTTATCGCTGCGCTTTCTTAGCTCGTCAAAGATCGCTCCAGATCTTTGATAGACCTCTAGTAATTCCCTTCTCTCAACTTCATATCCACTGGCAAGGAGGATTTCAAGCATTCCCTCAATTCTCATATTCATCCAATATTCACTTAGCTCTCTAGAGTCATTCACAAGAGTATGCCAGAGATCAAAAGTCACAGCTTGCATTGCTTCTTCCTCCTCAAGCGATCTATTTCACTTTTCAAGGCATATGCAGCTTCCCTCGCTGTTGAATCAAAGTCCTCTGCTTCACCTGCATAGATAATCGCGCGAGCTGAGTTAATGATCGCTTTATCTCCACTTGAATTTGTGCCGAATTTAACTGCGCATTCCAAATCGCCACATTGAGCTCCTATGCCAGGGATCAAGATCTGCATTTCTTCACCCACTATTTCCCGCGCTCTTTTCAATGCCTCAGGCGAAAGGGCTCCAACCACAAGGCCTAGGTTGCCTTTTTCATTCCACTCCATTGCCTTTCTAGCAACGATTTCAAATAGCTCCACGCCATCTTTAAATTTTAAATGCTGGAGCTCAAGAGCACTTTTATTTGAAGTTCTGCAGATTAAGAATACACCCTTATCCTCGTATTCCAAAAATGGCTGCACTCCATCTCGCCCTAGATATGGGTTCACTGTCACTGCATCAAAGCCATATGTCTCGAACACTGCCTTTGCATATACCTTGGAAGCATGGCCAACATCGCAGAATTTAGCATCGCAGATAACTGGGATATCGCGGGGTATATATGCAACTGTCCTAGTTAAAGCCTCCACTCCCTTCGCTCCTGATGAGAGATAGAATCCCAAGTTGAGTTTATATGCACATACTAAATCGCAGGTGGAATTTATGATGCGCTTGTTGAATTCAAATATTGCATCTTCAGAGCTTCGCAGAAAAACTGGAATTTTATCAAGCAATGTATCCAAGCCAATGCATAGCAGAGATTCGCGTTGTTTTCTCAAGAGCTTGGACTTGAATTCCATAGAGAAAAAATAAAAAGAAGAGCTTATTTAAATAGCTCTGCCAGTTTTATTTGATAGGGCCCTAGTTTACCTCCGAAGTTGCCAGCAGTTATCTTCACCACTCCAGGTATTTTAACTGCTGCTTCGATTCCAACCTTTGTTGCCTTCTTTATGGATTCGAGGTCTAATCCATTGATTACAATTTCATATATTGCTTCAACACCCTCTGGTACCAAGCTGCCTTCAACCTTTGTTCTCAAAGTTGGTGCGAATTTTTCATTAGTAGAAGCCTTCAAAAATTTATATTTATTTGAGCCAACTTTTGAGCCACTTGCTACTATGCCGCCTGTGAAGGGTGTTATTACATTGTCCACATTTGCAATGGCATCAACAGCTGCCTCTGCCGCTGCAAGAGCAGCCATTTGATTCTTGCCCATTATGAAGAAATTACCCCCGGCAATTCCTTGTTGCCAGCCAAAGTTTTCTTCAACTATGAACTCACCCTGCATCATAGGTATGCGGTAGACCTTTCGCCCTCCAATGGTGTCAATGGTTTCATAGCCATCTGCAAAGAACTTCAATTTAAATCCAGTGTTTATTTGCTTCTCAGCATTTGGCAAGCCATTGAATGCAGCGCAAGTTGGCGCTGTTAAAACACATTGACCAATTCTATTTAGCAATTGAGTATCTAGCTCTTTGGCGCTGCCGTGGCAGATGAATATGCTTACTCCCGGTCTTCCATCAGGTGTTTCAGTATTGGCAAGTATTTTTTCTATTCCAGCTTCAGCAGGGCAGGCAATGATTGAAGTGCCAAAGCCTGTGGCTTCAGTAGCAGCTGCAAGGGCCCAGCGCTTTGTGGCTGCAGTTATTATCACTCTTGCTATTTTTATTGGAAATGCCTCTGCAAAAGTGTCCTCGATTTCAACTCCATTTAACTTCAATTTAATTCCCCCGACATTTCCATTGTATATGCTTGTTAAAATTTTTTTTCTTTTGAAACGCTTATTTAAATTCCCAGTTTAGCTAGGCGTTCATCTATGTGTTTCTGTATTTTCTCTATTTCCTCATCAGGCAAATGTCTGAATCTCCCCTGCAGCCTTAAATATTCTTTAACTGGAACTTTCTTGGCAATTTTCCTAGGCTTGAATTCGCCATTCTCATATTCCGCAAGGATCCACATTCCACTTTGCACTGCTAGCCTTGCAATTTCAATAGTCAGCGAGGTATCATATCGCCAGCCAGTTGGACATGGCGAGTGGATTTGAATATACTTGGGGCCTATTATCTTGGAAGCTTTTTCAATTTTATTAATTAAATCCTGGGGATAGCCAATCGATGCAGTTGCAGCATAGGGAATATCATGAGCAGCGGCTATCTTAGCAACATCTTTTTTCCAAGTATCCTGCCCAATGCTTATTCTCCCAGGTGGCGAGGTTGTTGTCCAAGCTCCATATGGCGTTGAGCTTGATCTCTGTATCCCTGTATTCATATAGGCTTCATTGTCATAGCAGATATACAGGAAATCGTGGCCTCTCTCAAGCGCGCCTGAGAGGGCTTGAAGTCCTATATCTGCAGTGCCTCCATCTCCAGCTATTACCACCACATTTATTCTCTCCTTGGCTCTTCTGCCCTTCTTCATCTGAATTTTAAGCGCAGCTTCTATCCCGCTTGCTACTGCTGCTGTATTTTCAAATAAAGAGTGGATATAGGGCACCATCCAAGCATTATCTGGATATGGGGTTGAAACTATTTCCATGCATGAGGTAGCATTCACAATGATTGTTCTTGGGCCAAGTACTTTGAGTATTAGCCTCAGTGCTATTGGTGCAGCACATCCAGCGCAAGCTCTATGGCCGTGAATGAAATATTCTTCCTTAGGTAGCTCAGTTAGATTCATTCTCTCACCCCTATGAATTTACAGTCGAAGAATTGCTTTTTCTTCAATGCATCCTCGCATAGTTTAAACATTAGCCTTAGTTCATTCATTGAAATATCTCTCCCTCCAAGTCCAGCTATGAAGCCAAGAACTGGAATATCGAGCGCTGCTCTAACTTCAATTGCAACTGGGCCTCCAGCGCCAAAAGAAACACTTCTATCAAGCACTCCAACTATGCTCGCATTTCGCAGCGCTGTTTGAAGGGCATTCTTAGGAAATGGTCTAAAGGTTCGCAGCTTTATGTGTCCCACTTTCTTCCCTTGCTTGCGCAATTCATCTACAATGCTCTTTGCAGCCCCAGCGATTGAACCCATTGTTATGAGGACAACTTCTGCATCTTCAACGAGGTATTCTTCAATTAAACCATAGCTCCTTCCAAATTTTCTGCCGAATTCTTGGCCTATTTTGGGGATTACTCTTAAGGCACAGCGCATTCCTTCTAACTGCTGGCGCTTGAATTCAGTGTAATATTCTGGAAATGCATATGCACCTATCGCACTTGGGAAATCCGGGTCGAGTTTAAATCGAGGTTTAAATTCAGGCACAAATTCTTGAATCGATTCTTTATCCTCTACTAAGACTTTCTCATATGTGTGACTCAAGAAAAACCCATCTAGGTTTACCATAACTGGAAGGTAAACATTTTTATGCTCCGCTATTCTATATGCTTGAATTATGGTATCGAAAACTTCTTGTGCATTTTCACAGTAAAGCTGAATCCACCCTGAGTCACGCTGTGCCATGGAATCGCTGTGATCACACCATATATTCAGCGGCGAGCTCAAGGCGCGATTTGAAACACTCATAACTATTGGCAATCTAGAGCCTGAAATTGCGAAGAGCACTTCGTGCATTAATGCTAAGCCCTGAGAAGAAGTCGCGGTGAAAGTTCTAGAGCCAACTGCTGCTGCACCAGCGCAAACGCTTAAGGCAGAGTGCTCAGATTCCACTTTTATAAAACTGGCATCCATCTCGCCATCTGCAATATATTGAGAAATGTACTCAACAACGTGAGTCTGAGGAGTAATTGGATATGCTGAAACCACATCTATATCAATTCTCTTAACTGCCTCTGCAACTGCTATATTGCCGGAAATAAATTTAATTTGACTTGGCATTTCACTCCTCCACTCTTCCAGTTTTATTCCTCAAGTTTCATTTCAATTGCCTTTTTCGGACACTCGTGAGCGCAAATTCCACAGCCCTTGCAGTAATCAAGGTTTACATCGTAGTGGGTTGGAAGTTCTACTCTTGAGCTATCAGGACAGTAAATCCAACATAGCTTGCATTTATTGCATTTCTCAGGATTGGTAACTGGTCTATAGGTCCTCCAACCACCTGTTTTATTAACAATAGCTGTACCTGGTTTATCTATATATGCACCAATTGGAAGCTCCTTCCATCCCTTCAATCTCATATGACCACTGTCTCCTTATAGGCTCTCTCAACGATCTCAACATTTTTTTCACCGATTTTGCCAAGGAATTTCTTCAGCACCAGTTTCTTAACGGTTTCGAGCTTCACTGCTTCCGTGGCTTTTACAAAAGCACCTATTATAGCGGTATTGGTTATGGGAACGCCAACTATTTCCAATGCGATATGCTGTGCATTCACCACAGCTAGTTTTTTAACGTTTAACTTTTCCCTAACGCGATTGCTATCTCTACTTGCAACAATAACCAAGCCATTTGTTTTCAATCCACTGGTAACGTCAACAACATTTAGCAAGCTTTCATCCAACACCATAACAACATCTGGATTTTTAATAACCCCCCTAATTGGAATTGGCTTATCATCAAGTCTAGCAAACGCCATAACAGGTGCTCCTCTTCGCTCAGGTCCAAATAGAGGAAATGCTTGACCATATCTTCCCTCAACCACATTTGCCTCAGCTATGATCTCAGCTGCGGTAACTGCTCCCTGTCCACCTCTACCGTGGAGTCTTACTTCAAGCATTTCATCTCCCCTAGGATTTCTTCCACTCTTGCTTGGAAAGCCATTCTTGGAATTCTTCATATTGAGCTAGAAATCGACTCATTTCAATCGCTGCTTTTTCTTTATCAACTTCTCTGATTATATCTCTGATTGAAATTACGCCGACTGGGAATAGATCGCTCTCTTGATAAAAAACATAGAGCTTGCGTTTTTTCTTATCCCGCATTATTTTTAATACTTCATCTAAGGTTGTCTCAGGGGTTATCTTCACATCTACCTTCCTCATAACCTCCTTTGCAAGGGTTTTCTCAACGAGTTTCTTGCCGAAGATCTTAATGATATCGTTGTCTTCCACCACTCCAGCGATTTTTTTAGTGGGGTCAAAAACATATACCCCGTGGATTCCCTCTTCCACCATTATCCTCGCTATATCGCTAAGCTTGGTATCTGGTGAGACTGAAACAACGCCTCTTGACATTATATCTTTTGCTTTCTTAGTCATTTCCTTCTACCCTCTTTAAGCGAAGTTTCCCTAGCGAGTTCTAGGAGAATATCTGTTACGGAGAGCACGCCGATTGGAAGCTTGTCCTTTAAATCGTTGAAGACAAATAGTCTTCGAACCTTTTTAATGCGCATTAAATTCACTGCTTCCTCCAAAGTGGTATCCTTGGTTATGCCTATGATTTTTTTGCTCATTACCTCTCTTGCTTTAACCTTCTCGAGCTTTTTCTTCCCAACTACTTTTAGAATATCATTATCGCTAACTACTCCTCTACTTCCAGTTCTAGGGTCATAGATGTATACACTTGATATATTTCGGGAATACATCTTCCTAGCAATTTCATCCAACCAAGCATCAGGCGGGAAGGAAAGCACCCCAGTTGTCATTACATCAACCACATCTTTTCTAACAACCATTTTCGTTCCCCTTTACAACACGATATTTGACATTAATGATTAATACTTACAATATTAATATTTTTGCTAGGGATGCAAGAACTTTATATCAGGCAATTTAAGTTAATTGACCTAGAGAGAATATATGAAATAGAGTGCGCCTCCTTCGAGTATCCATGGGCAAAAGCAGACTTCGCCTATTATTACCTCTCTGCAGATGGGTTCTTCGTTGCAGTGATGAATAATTTCATTGTAGGATTCATAGTAGCTGAGATTCCATTCCCGAGTACAGGCCATATACTCAATTTAGCTGTAGATCCTAAATACCGCCGCCTTGGGATAGGTAGTTCTCTTGTAAATCACGTGACTAAATGGTTTAAAGGCAAGGGGGTTAAGAAGATGTGGCTCGAGGTCAGAGTATCAAATATTGGCGCTAGAGCATTTTACAAAAAACTTGGGTTCAAGGAGGAAAGAATTTTAAGGAATTACTATTACACTGAAGATGCAATTTTAATGGTAAAAGAAATCTAATGAGAAGGATCTAATCTGGAAGGACGAAAATCCCCATCGATGTTTTAACAATGGAGATCTCGGTGCCATTTATTGCCTTTAAAAATTTCGGGCGTGAAAGATAAACTGGGGAAAACGTATCAGGATCGAGGATTTGAATCTCAGTTTCGCTTGCTGCTGTGAGCACAGTTTTTTTCTTATCAGCTATTGAGCCAATTTTAACAACATTCTTAAGTTCATCAATCTTCTTACAATATCTAGCACCAGTTCTCAGATCTATGCCGTTGATTTTTTTATCTATCTTTTTCACTTCCACTACATCTCCACCTATAGCTACAATATCCCCTTTTAAAAACTCTGGAAGTCGAATGGAGTAAGTAATTCTATAAACCTCTTTCCCATCTCTCCTCCCCATCAATTTAGGGGATTGAGATAGTTTACCTCCCATTTGCTCAATAATTGCTTTTGAAATTTGCTTGCCAGCTGCGAGGGTGCCAATGTATATATCAAGTCCTTCTGCTACTTCTTTTTCATCACTGATGAAAGCCATTTCATCACCATTTTGCTGAAGCTTTTGAATTGCTTCAAAGGCAATTCCCCTAGCGCGAGCAAGTTCTTCCTTAGTTGGTATTCTTCCCTCCCCGCGAATTTGAATTATAGCACTGTAATATCCAGCGGCAATTCTACTGCATCTCTCACAGACATCTCGCTTCACACGTACGGTTATGTTGATGAGGTCAGTTACTCTTTTATCCTTCAAATCAGCGGTAATTCTAACATCTGCCTTCCAATTATAGCTATCAATCCTCTCAGGGTATATTTCAATCTGAGGGTTCCTAGCTTCGCTATCTATCTTTAATTCCTCTTTAACTGCTTCTTCGATGGCTTTCCTCGAACTCATTTCCCTCCACTTGCCCATTCTATAAATAGCATTGCATTTAGGGCAAATTTTTATCTCAATCAAACTCGGCGCTTTTATGAGCTTTTTTTGAGCAAGATAGCAAGCAGCACATATTCCTAAGCCATCATATGGTTTTCCACACTTAGGGCAAAATCTTGTCCTAATCATCGCAATCAAGTTTATAAATGATAAATCTGCGCGTGGGGAATGCCATTTATCCAGATCACATTTTGTTTCTCAACTAAACCATTTTCAATAGCGCACGTAACAGCTTTCTTCCCGAATAGATTCGCAACGGTTGCACTTTCAAGCGCTTCAATAACTTCTCTAGCAGTGGCAATCTTACCCTTATAGAATCGCTCTGAAATCTCGATTTCCAATTCTCCCTCGCAAATTTTCGTCCCGAGTATCTCTTTATCGCATACCGCTACTAAGATATGTCCGTGAGTCTTATGAATTTTTAAATACATCTTGAAGTATTTTATCCTTCGATCTATATATAAGCTGTTATAGAGAACCAATATTTAATTTTGGACACAATGGCGGTTTCGATAGTAATATTGTGGATTTTAAATTTAACTCTAAATTTGATTTTGATGCGGGGAGTGAGATTTGAACTCACGAACCCCTACGGGACAGGGTCCTAAGCCCTGCGCCTTTAGTCAAGAGGAATAGAATTCCCCCTCATTGACCTGGCTTGGCAATCCCCGCGCAAAATTAAAATATATTACTGCAGAATAAAAAGATATCTCTATATTAATCCCTTTTTCCAGAATAAAGCGAGCATCGTGATTATTGCAATCAATATTAAAATTGCGAGCAATATTTTATAGTAAGTTTCACTATCCATCATTTAAACTCTTTATTACTTATTTTTATACTTTTATTTTTTTATTTCTCTTTTCTTATCTTTATTTCTCTACTTCAAAATTCCACCTTCACTTGCGGAGCTAACGCTTCTCGCATATCTCTGGAGATATCCCTTCAATTCACGCACAGGAGGCTTCCATTTTTTTTGCCTCGCAGCAATTTCATTTAAGCTTATTTTTAATTCAATTTTCCTCTTGGGAATATCGATGGAAATGATATCCCCGTCTTCCACGAGTGCAATCAATCCGCCATCCATAGCTTCAGGTGAGACATGACCTATACATGGACCTCTGGTGCCGCCGGAGAATCTTCCATCAGTTATGAGAGCAACCGAATCGCTCAATCCCATTCCAGCTATTGCTGAGGTTGGAGTGAGCATCTCAGGCATTCCAGGAGCGCCTTTTAAGCCAACATAGCGTATTACCACAACGCTACCTTTTTGGATCTCTCCATTTATAATTGCTTTAATAGCTGCTTCTTCTGAGTCGAATACCCTCGCTCTTCCCTCGAATTTAAGCATTTTTTGATCCACAGCTGCAGTTTTAACCACTGCTCCCTTCTCTGCAAGATTTCCATATAATATTGATATTCCACCAGTTTTACTATAAGGTCTATCAAGCGGCCTAATGATTTCTTCATTATAGATCTCTGCTTGATCAGCGATTTCATAAATTGTTTTACCACTAACTGTTTTTTCATTGCTTAGAAGCTCCCTGGCTCGCTTTAAAATCGCTGGTACCCCACCTGCTTCATCTAGATCTTTCATGGTATATTCCCCTGCTGGATTTAGCCTGCATATATTTGGCGTTTTATTGCTTATGCTTTCAAATAGATCAAGCGGGAGCTCAATATTCATTTCATTTGCAATCGCGGGGAGATGGAGAACTGTATTCGTGGATCCGCCGATCAGCATATCAACTGTTATGGCATTTTCAAATGATTTCTTATTTACAATTTGACTTGGAGTTATATTTGCCTTAGCGAGTTCGACTACCCGCTTTCCACTTTCCCTCGCGATCTCCCTCTTTTTAGCGCTTACAGCGCTAGTTGTTGCAGAGTAAGGCAGCGATAAGCCAAGTACTTCAGTTAGGATTTGCATGGTATTTGCAGTGTAAAGCCCTTGGCAGCTACCACAGGTGGGACAAGCTCTTTCCTCGATAAGCTTGAGCTCTGCCTCGCTTATTTCCCCGCTTAATACTCTGCCAACTCCTTCGAAGACTGAGAGAAGTGTTAGCTCTTTTCCTTTAAATTTACCTGGTAGCATAGGGCCTCCTGTTATGAAAATCGCTGGTATATTTAATCTAAGTGCAGCCATTAGCATTCCTGGGACAATTTTGTCGCAGGAGCAAATGCAAACTAGGCCATCGAAACAGTGAGCTTGAACCATGAGTTCAATGGAATCAGCAATGACTTCTCTCGATGGAAGGGAATATTTCATTCCGCTGTGTCCCATTGCTATACCGTCACATATCCCAATTGTTCCAAATTCAAATGGCACCCCTCCGGCGAGGCGTATACCAACTTTTACATTTTCTGCGAGTTCCCTAAGATGAAAGTGCCCGGGAACAGCTTCATTCCAAGAATTTGCTATGCCAATGAAGGGGAGGTCGAATTCCTCTGCTGTTATGCCACTCGACTTGAGCAATGCGCGATGGGGAGCGCGAATTAAGCCTTTTTTAATTATATCACTTCGCATGTTAATCACCTAAGACCTTAAGAGTATAAAAAATATTACCGTCAACTTTTTATAGAACCATAAACCAATTTCTCTTAGTTACGCAATTTTAGGAGGGATGCATTTGGCGAATCAACAGGTACAACCAATTATAATTTTGAAAGAAGGAAGTCAGAGAACTCGTGGTAGAGAAGCACAGAGTATGAATATTCTCGCTGCCAAAACAGTTGCGCAGGCTGTTCGCACTACTCTTGGTCCAAGGGGCATGGATAAAATGCTCGTTGATAGCATGGGCGATGTTGTGATCACAAATGATGGTGCTACGATTTTGAAGGAAATGGATATAGAGCACCCTGCAGCGAAGATGATGGTTGAAATCGCTAAAACACAAGATGAAGAAGCTGGAGATGGCACAACCACAGCAGTCGTACTAGCAGGCGAACTACTCACAAAAGCAGAAGAACTATTGAATCAAGAGATCCACCCAACAGTCGTAGTATCTGGCTATCAAATGGCGGCTCAAAAGGCTCAAGAAATTCTTAGCAGCATTGCAATCCCAGTGTCTGAGGAGGATGAGGATCTCCTGAAGAAAATTGCCATAACTGCTATGAGCAGCAAAGGGACTCAAGCAGCAAGCGAGAAACTCGCTGAGTTAAGCGTTCAAGCTGTGAAGAAAGTAGCTGAGAGAGATGGAGATAAGATCAAAGTGGACATCGATAACATTAAAATTGAAAAGGTAATGGGAGCTGGAATAGCAGATTCTCAGCTTATTGATGGACTAATTATAGATAAAGAAAGAGCGCATCCAGGCATGCCTAAGCTAGTGAAAAATGCAAAGATAGCTTTAATTGGAGAGGCTCTAGAGCATAAAAAAACAGAGGTCGATGCTGAGATTTCAATTACTTCTCCTGAACAGCTGAAGGCATTCTTGGATGAAGAAGAAAAAATGCTCAAGAACAAAGTCGAGAAAATCAAGCAATGCGGTGCAAATGTACTGGTATGTCAGAAAGACATAGATGATATAGCTAAGCACTACTTAGCTAAAGCAGGTATCTATGCGATTAAGCAAGTTAAGAAGAGTGATATGGAAAAACTTGCAAAAGCAAGTGGAGGAAAAATAATTCAAACAGTTGGAGAACTCAGGGAAAGCGACCTAGGGCAGGCTGAAATTGTTGAGGAAAGAAAGATAGGGGATAAGACTTTAACATTCATAGAAAAATGTAAGAACCCAAGGGCAGTTTCCTTGCTATTGCGGGGAGGCACGGAGCACGTTGTAGATGAAACTGAGAGAGCAGTTCACGATGCACTTCGCGTAGTTGGCGTAACATTAGAGGATAGAAAAATCGTCGCAGGAGGAGGTGCTCCAGAGATCGAGGTTGCACTGCGCCTTAGGAATTATGCTGCAACTGTGGGTGGGAGGCAGCAGCTTGCAATTGAAGCCTTTGCAAGTGCAATGGAGATAATTCCACGCTCTCTAGCTGAAAACGCTGGTTTGGATCCCATTGATATCTTAGTTGAACTTCGATCTCAGCACGAGCGAGGGAATAAAACCGCTGGACTCGATGTATTCACAGGCAAAGTCGTTGACATGCTTAAAGAGGGAGTTGTAGAACCCCTGAAGGTAAAAACTCAAGCGATAAGCTTGGCTTCTGAAGCTGCTACGATGATTTTGAGGATAGATGATATCATATCTGCTAAGGGAATTAAACCACAGACACCCCCAGCTCCAGAGCCAAGTGAAGTACCCCAAATGTAGAGCGCTTTTAACAATGGAAGCAATGGTTAAATATGAACTAGCGATTAAAAACGGCAAGGTTTTTTTAAAAGATAAAATAATTCAAGCGGACATTGGCATTGAGAATGGCAAGATAGCTCGTGCAGCAAAAATTGTGGAGGGCTTTAAAGTTATAAATGCAAGTAAAATGCTCGTACTCCCTGGATCAATCGATGTACACGTTCATTTCAGAGAACCAGGTTTGACCCATAAAGAAGACTGGTACACTGGGTCTTGTGCAGCTGCAGCTGGAGGAGTAACCTCGGTTATAGATCAGCCAAATACCATCCCTCCAACTACCACTGCTAAAGCATTTAAGAAAAAGCTCAAACTAGCTAAGCAAAAATCAATCGTGGACTTCGGGATAAATGCAGGTGTGATTGAAAAATCAGAAATTGAGGAAATGTGGAAGCTTGGCGCTATTGCTTTTGGCGAGATCTTCCTAGCAGATTCCATGGCAGTGGATTACTCATTTTTAAATAGCGCTCTTGAAAGAATAGGTAAGCTGCAGGGACTAGCTTGTGTTCACGCTGAAGATAGTGGGCTGATAATGCAAAATCTCAAGAAATATAAAAACTTGACTCCCATTTCATATTCCAGAGTTCGCTCCCCTAGATGCGAAGCACTAGCTATTCAAAGAGTACTGGGTTTATATGAAAAATTGAAGATTAAACCAAGGCTTCACATCTGCCACCTCAGCACTAAGCTGGGTTTAAAATTATTAAAGCAGAGTAGTTGCACTGCCGAAGTTACACCCCACCATCTGCTTCTGAATCTAAAGGACTGCAATCGCTTGGGGAATTTAGCAAAAGTAAATCCACCATTGAGAAGCAAGGTAGATCAGCTTGCAGTCTTGCGCGCATTCATTAAAGGAGAGGTATCAATACTTGCTTCCGATCACGCTCCTCATTTACCTATTGAAAAGCAGGATTTATGTAGCTCTCCATCGGGCATGCCTGGAGTTGAAACTATGATACCGCTTTTACTGGCCTTGGTTAAGAAAAGACTTATCCCCCTTGAAAAACTTGTTAATGCAGCCTCAAAAAATCCAGCTAGGATATTCAAAATCAAAAATAAGGGTGAAATCAAACCTGGGATGGATGCGGATTTACTAATTACAGATTTAAAACCAATGAAGATAAAAGCAAAGAGGCTACATAGCAAGTGCAACTGGACCCCATTTGAGGGCTTTGAAGCAATTTTCCCAAAGCTAACGCTTTTGCGGGGCGAGGTAATTTTCCAAGGAAATGTAACTTGCGAGAGGGGATTTGGAAGAATTTTAATGCGAAATGATTAAGGCATTGGAAATACAAGTTAGCCTCGGATGAAGGTCATTTCCATCACTGGCTATAAAAACTCTGGCAAGACTGATTTAATAGTTAAATTAGTAGAAGCACTAAAGCGGAGAGGGAAAGTTGGCACGGTGAAGCATATGCATGCTTATCGCTTTGATAAAGAGGGAAGTGATACATATCGACATATGCAAGCAGGGGCAGATGTGGTTGTGGGCGTTACACCCTATGAACTTGTGAAGCTCACAAATGCAAATAATTTAAAGGCGGCTCTTGACGAACTAGCCAATGCTGGAGTGGATTATGCAGTGGTGGAGGGCTTCAAAGATAGCTCGCTTCCTAAAATTGCAATTGGCGAAGTAAAAGCAGTAAATATTGTTAAAATCATAGATCCACGTGAAGACATAAACATAGATGAATTAGTAGAGCTTGTGGAGAGCCAGCGGGAATGGGTAACATTTAACTCACTTTTAAATAAGGTTAAAAAACATAGAGATATAGCTAAAGCAGGTGCAATTGCAACATTCACAGGTGTGGTGAGAGGAATAAATAAGGGAGTGAAGATAAAGGAACTTCAATTTGAGCATTACGAAGAAATGCTAGATATAAGTCTAGAGAAAATCAAGCAAACCCTTAAGAAGCGCGAGGGAATAGTTGAAGTGCTCATACATCATAAAACTGGAGTTATACCCGCTGGGGAAGACATCATTTATATAGTTGTAGCAGGTTCACATCGCAGAGAGGTATTCAAAGCTCTCAGCGACGCAATTGAAATGGTGAAAAGAGAAGCGCCAATCTGGAAAAAAGAAGTAACAGAGGAAGGAGAATACTGGGTTCAAGAGGTAGAATAAGAATGAAGCGGCTGTTTGGCACAAATGGTGTTAGAGGAATAGCCAATGTCGATTTAACCCCAGAAATTGCACTCACGCTGGCAAAGAGCTATGGCAGCTTGCTGGAGTTAAACAATACAGTGGCAATTGGGAGAGACACTCGACTCTCCGGGGAAATGTTCAAGCACGCGGTTATCTCAGGCTTGCTTTCCACTGGCTGCAATGTCGTGGATGCAGGTATAGTTCCAATTCCAGCGCTGCAGTACTACGTTAGAGATAACGCAGATGGAGGAATTATGATCACTGCATCCCACAACCCTTGGGAATACAATGGGATTAAAATCATAGATAGAGATGGCACTGAGATAGGCAGCGACTTGGAGGAAAAAATCGAGGCACTTTACTATGCCTCTAATTTTAGAAATATAGAGTGGAATAAAATAGGAGCATTGAGAAATGCAGAGATCATTCAAAATTACATCAATGGAATTTTAAAGCTTGTAGATAGAGAGAAAATTGCAAGTGCAAAGCTTCGAGTTGCAGTGGATCTAGGCAATGGCGCTGGGTGCGTGGCAACTCCTAGATTGCTTCAGGAGCTAGGTGTCGAGGTAGTTTTATTAAACGCTGATCCAAAGCCAGTTTCACCAAAACGTGAGCCCGAGCCAAACAAGGCATCGCTTAAGGAGTTAATGGAACTCGTGGTATCAGCGAGGGCAGATTTTGGAGTAGCGCACGATGGCGATGCGGATAGAGCGGTATTCATAGATGAAAAAGGGGAATATGTTGAAGACGATGTAACTCTAGCCATCTTTGTCAAAAATACTCTTTCTAAAAAACCTGGACCTGTTGTTACACCCGTGAGTTCCTCTCAATGCATTGTTGATGTTGCTAATGAATTTGGAGTGAAAGTGGAGTGGACAAAAGTAGGAAGCATACACGTGGCAAGAAAGATGAAGGCAATAAATGCAGTTATAGGTGGAGAGGGAAATGGGGGTATAATTTTCCCAGAGCATCAATACTGCCGCGATGGCGCCATGGCAGTGGCAAGGATGTGCGAATTAGTCTCAGAGCAGAGACTATCTGAACTTGCGAGGCAAGTGCCTCGATATTACAATTTGAAAACAAAGGTGCGGTGTGAAGATAAAGAAGCAGTTATGCAGCATGTTAAAAGCAAGCTCACTGGTGAAATCATAGCTATAGATGGATTTAAAGCTTTCTATGACGATGGCTGGCTATTAATCCGTCCCTCTGGAACCGAGCCAATTATTCGAATCTTCGCAGAATCCAAGTCAATGGATAGAGCTAGAGAGCTTCTGGAGTATGGCTGCAGTTTGATTAAAAGCTACAGCTAGATAATAGATAATATGTTTCATTTCTCAAGCTGTATAACAATTTCATCCCATTTTCGCGTTCCTCTTTTATCGCATTTTATCGAAAATTTCAAGGGAATATAAATAATGGAAAGCAAATATCAAGGATTATATGAAGCTCTCTCTTGGAATAACAACTAGTATGCCATTGGAAAAATCCCTCAATTATGCTAAAATTGCTGAGGAGAATAATTACTATAGAATCTGGATTGGCGAAGATATACTCTCTAGGGAAGTTTTCACTTATATCTCAATAATTGCATTAAAAACCAAAAGAATAGCAATTGCAACTGGCATAACAAGTCCATATGTGAGAAATATAGCAGTAATAGCCTCAAATACCGCTGGCATTCAAATTTTGAGTGAAAATCGCTTCACACTTGGCTTGGGAGTTGGCGGTATTCCAGAGATCGAGAGGCTAACTGGTAAAAAGCCTGAGAGAGTTATAGAGGTAATGAAAGAAACAACTCAACTCCTGCGGAGAATCTTTAAAGGAGAGAGAATAACATATGAAGGTAAATTAGCCAGCTTGAGGGATTACAAACTAAATATAAAACTAAAGGTTGAGCCTAAAATTTACTTTGGAGTGCGAGGAGAGAAGCTCCTTGCTTTAGCTGGAGAAATTGCAGATGGAGTGATATTCTCAGGACCAAAGCAATATCTCGAGCGAGCCATGCAAATCGTAGATGAAGCAGCGGAGAAAGCAGGGAGAGATAAAAATGAAATAGATCGCGTGCTTTGGAACTGCACAGTGGAAGTTGAAAATGAAGAGGATTTAAAACTAGCTAGACTAGTATCAGCCACAATAGCAGCAAGTCTCCCGAAGAGCAGCTTGAGTGGTGTTGATCAAATTCGAGAAAAATTCAAAGTAGGAAAATATGAAGAGGCAGCTGAAATGATGAGTGAAGAACTGATGAAGGAATTCTGCATCTATGGCTCAAAGAAGGAGATATTTGATAGCTTTAATCAATTTGAAGCAATGGGATTTAGAGAATTTGTAGTTGGACCGCCATTCAGTAAAAACCCTATGAGAACAATTAAAGCAATGGGGAGGGCTATCAGTGGAATATGGGATTAACTTCAATGGAGACTTGCCCATTGATCACATAATAGAGGGCACGAGGGTTGCAGAGCAAATAGGCTTCAAATACATCTGGGTTGGAGAGGCAAATGAATATATTCATCCATTCCCAGTACTAGCAGCTATATGCGAGAACACAACTAAAATTCAAATCGGCTCAGGTATAATATCACCTCAATTGAATTTATGCCGCCATATATTGAAGGCATTTGAAACACTCCACGAAGCTTATGGACCTAGGTTTATAATAGGCCTAGCACCAGGTGACTTCATAGCTCTTCAATCACTAGGGGTGGAAATTAAGCGGCCTATTGAAAAAATAGATCAATGTTTAATGGAGATCACTGGAAGCGTGCCCACCTACATTGCAAGGCAAATTACCAAAACAGAAGAAGTTTGCTTATATGGAGTTATACCGGTATTCGTCGGAGCAACTGGTCCAAAGGCAATTGAATTTGCTAGTTTAAAAGCAGATGGAATTCTGCTTAACTATTTGAAACCCGAGTATATAAACTGGGCTTCAAAATACTTTAAAAGAAGAATATATACCGCTGTCTATGGCCCATCGCTACTCCTTCCAGATAGTTATAATGAAAAAAAACTGCTCATAGCTGCAGCAGTAGTTGCATCAAGCATGCCGATGGAACTTCAAATCGAATTTGAAATCAAAAATGAGATAAATCAAATAAAAACCTATTTAAATCACAGGAACTACAGCGAGCTTGTTAAGTATAGAGAATTCCTATATAGCAACTTCACTCTTTCAGGAACTCTTGAGGAGATTAATAGGAAGATTGAGGAAATTAAAAGAATGAATAAAGTAGATCAAGTTATATTTGGCACACCAATTTGCCATAGCCTTGAATCAGTTAAAAAGCTGAGAAAGATAATAGAGGGAGGGGGTAAATGGGTGCACTCAGAAGAATGATGAAGAAATATAAACTCACAGAGGGAGATATGCAGGAATGGCGTGAGGTAAAATCTTGGTACTTGAACATGGCTAGTGAATACCCTCAGAAATGCTTAAAATGTGGAGATCTATTTTACGTATCACCTTTTGATGCATTTTTAATAAGTCGAAATAAAAAAGCTTGCTTATGTCAAAGATGCTTGAAATAATTAAATAATCAGGAGAACTCATGCGCTTTAAAAACAGAGAGGATGCTGGAAAAAAACTAGCTGAAAAGCTCGCTAACTTGAAAGCTCTAAGTCCAGTGGTGCTAGCTATACCTCGCGGAGGTGTGGTGGTGGGTGACATTATAGCTAATGCTCTAAATGCAAAGTTAGATTTAGTGGTTCCTCGAAAAATTGGTGCACCTTATAACCCAGAACTCGCGATCGGCGCAGTTATGCACGATGGAACTTGCTATCTAAATAGAGATATAATAGCAGCATTGAATATATCTGAAAATTATATTAAAAGAGAGATAGAATTTCAAAAAATGGAAATTGAAAGGAGATTACAGCTATATAGAAAAACAAAGGATTACGATTTAAGAGATAAAAATATCGTACTCGTGGACGATGGCATCGCCACTGGTGCAACTATGCTTGTTGTGATTAACTGGCTGAAGAAACAGCAGCCTAAAAAATTAGTGGTTGCAGTTCCAGTGCTGCCCGCTGAAACACTTGAAATATTAAAAAGGGAAGTGGATGAAGTGATCTATGTTTTAGCGCCATATGAATTTGAAGCAGTTGGCGAGTTCTATGAAGATTTCAGTCAAGTTGAAGATGAAGAGGTCATAAAAATAATGAAAAGTCATATAGGGAAAGGTCATAAACAAATAACAATAACAAAATAACAATAATAAATAAAAATAAAGCTTAGAAAGTAAGGGGGAATTAAGATGCCATTCGTACTATGTGAAAAATGCTATGAAAAAATGAAAGAGCAGGTATACATTAGCAGCAAACCAGTCTATGGGAAATGTGTTCTATGCTCCTACCTTGGCTATGGAGTTATTGTTGTGGAGCCTAGAAATATGCTTGCTTTTGAAACCTTGAGAAAAGCAGCAGCTTCATAGCTCCGCGTGACCACAGACGGATCTAGAATAGTTTCTCAGGCTTTGAGTGGGGATGCTTGATATCTAAAGCGAAACTTAAGAAAAGTATTCTCCCACTCCAACTTTCCTTTCTCGAGCCCGAGTTCCAATCAGATATGCTCTGAAGCACCCAACTGCTTCAACTTCAACATCAATTTTGAGCACGCAATAGAGCTCCTCACGAGACTATTGCCCTTATACTCATAGGTTAAACCTTTCCCTTGATATACATCTCAGGATTTCTATCGAACTTCTGCTTGCACATAGGAGCGCAGAAGTAGTAAATCTTCCCTTTATATTCAGACTTCCACTTCGCAGTTTTTTCATCAACTTCCATTTTGCAAACTACATCTAGAGCCAAGTAATTCACCTATTAATAAATTGAACGAAGAATTAATTAGTTATCGCTTCTCTTATAGTCGAGTAGATTCAGCATATAAAGGAAAGAAATGGAATCACATAGGAGAAAAAATACAGAAAGAGAAATGTAAAAAGAATATGATTTCGTAAAAATAAGGTGGATTTATGGAGAAGAAAAAAATGCTCAAGGAGTTGATCAAGCAGCTGCATGAAGGAGCAGTGCCAGCTGAGGTTAAAGAAAGATTTAAACAAGTTTTAGAGAGCACAACTCCACTGGAAATTGCTAGAATAGAGGAGGAACTTATAAAAGAGGGAATACCTAGAGAGGAAATTCGAAGACTCTGCGAGGTTCATTTAGCTGTTTTTAGAGAGCAATTGGAGAAGCAAAAAATCGAGGTACCCCTCGGGCACGCTATTGGAATTCTAATGGAGGAACATAGAATTCTCCTAGAAAGGCAAGAGAAACTAAATGGCATTGCAATTGAGCAAGAACCTGATTTAGCGCAGCTTAATCAAATTGCAATAGATTATTTAGAGGCTGAAAAGCATTATTTAAGGGAGGAGAATGTGCTATTCCCAGTCTTAGAGAAACATGGCATAACTGAGCCTCCTGCGATTATGTGGATGGAGCATAATCAACTGAGGGAGCAAAAGAAGGCATTTCGCAATTTAATTGAAAACTATAATACCATTAGCCGTGAGGTATTTAAAAAGCAGCTTGGCGAGAGCGCAAAGGCTTTGAATAGCTTGCTCTCAAGTCATATATTTAAGGAGAATAACATTCTTTTCCCAGCTGCAATGCGCGTGGTCACGGAGGAGGAATGGAGAGACATTAGAAGAGAATTCGATGAAATTGGATATCCCAGTTTTACCCCTAGGCATTTAATAGCACAAATTCCACTTGAACCTGAAAAGCCAGTGGCTGCTCTGCCTGAGCTATTGCAGTTTGAAACAGGCTCACTTACAAAAGAAGAAGTTGAAGGGATTCTTAACACCTTGCCAGTTGATATTACATTTGTGGATAGAGAAGATGCAGTTAAATACTTCAGCAAAGCTGAGAAGAGAATTTTCCTTCGCACAAAAGCAATTTTAGGGAGGAAAGTACAGCTATGTCATCCGGAGAAAAGTGTTCACATTGTGAATAAAATCCTTGAGGCATTTAAAACAGGTAAAAAAGACTTTGCTGAGTTCTGGATCAAGAAAGGGGAGAGCTTGATTTACATTAGATACTTTGCAGTTAGGGATAAAGCTGGGAAATATCTGGGAACTCTTGAAGTAACGCAAGATATAACTAATATTAAGAAAATTGAAGGCGAGAAAAGATTGCTAGATTGGGGAGAATAAAATATAATTTTTTAAATAAAGTAATTGTGAATTATAAAATATTTGTAAACTGGGCTGGAAGTATGGTAAATCGTGATTAGCTCTTGAAGCTCACTACTTAGGTCTATTTTTCTCTCAAGTGCTATTCTATTTAAAACTCCAATTTCCCAAGCTACTTCATCTTCTGAGAGTGGAATTTGAGATTTCCATATCTTCCTCTCCACTTTTTTAAATCCAATGTTCTCAAGCTGGCTCGTTAGCCTCTGGATATTGGTTGCATAGTTGGGAAATATGATCTCCCTTACTTGAAATATCTTCTCAGTCAATCGATTCATAGCTAGGTCTTCCACTAAGACTAACCTTTGAACCTTGCTTTTGAAGCTAGCGAGAAATGAGATCAAATTCTCTGGTATAAAGTAATAGGCTAGGTAAATCATCGCTGCATCATATTTTGAATATTCTTCTGAACCTTCATCAATTAAACCTTCTTCTGAACCTTCATCAATTAAACCACTACTAAGCTCAAGGACTCGCTTACCATCTAAATCTAGAGCTCTAAGGAGTTCTAGGTGCCTTAGCTCGATGAAACTTGGTATTTTGTGAACGCTGGTGATGATATTGATCATTGTTACATATATATGAAAAATATATTTTATAAAGTTAATGAAATAATTATCACTTTTAATAATCATTCTTGATAATTCACTTAATAAGAGCAAAATTATATACCAGCGATATTTAATATAAGAAATAGATGCGGGAACGATTATTTGAAAGAGTGGTAAATATATTGAATAGAGCAGGCTTTGTTACCTCTGAGCGATGTGATATCAGGCCATCGAGTTTTGATCTAGCGGCAAGAAGAGGTGATCAGCTGCTTCTCCTTAAAGTACTTTCAAATATCGATGGATTATCCGAAGAGGCAGCTCTGGAGATTAAAAAACTAGCTGCATATCTACTGGCACATCCACTAATAGTGGGAGAGAGAACCAGTGACCATCGCTTGGAAACTGGAGCTGTTTACCTTAGATATGGGATACCGGCAATTAACTGCGAAACCTTAAGGGAATACTTCATAGAGGAAATCCCACCATTGGTATATGCCGCACCAGGTGGACTGTATGTGAATATAGATGGAGAGGAATTGAGAGAGGTTAGAATGAAGAAGCAGCTGTCCCTCGGAGACCTAGCGAGTTTGATGGGTGTCTCTAGGAGAACGATACGCAAATATGAAGAGGGCATGGATGCAACTATCGATGCAGCAATTAAACTTGAGGAAATACTGGAAACGCCCATTGCAAAGCCAATAGATCTACTTGGATTCGAAGTGGAACTGGAGAGAACCCCACTGGAGTCCCTGAATCTAAGCGTGCTTGAGAAACACGTGCTTGAAATGCTAATTGAGATAGGCTTTGATGTTTTACCCACGATGCGCTCTCCATTTGATGCTCTTTCGAAAGATAAATCCACCACTATTCTAACTGGTATTAGCGAGCATAGAGAAATATCGATGAAAAAAGTTCGCTTAATGAGTAGTATCTCGAGAGTGGCCAGAGCTCAGTCCATTTACATCGTTGAAAAAATCGGTAAATCCACGCAGATAGGCGATACAGTGCTCTTGCATAAAGATGAATTGAAGAAAATCGAAGATGCAAGTGAGTTCGTGAATTTAATAGAAGATAAAAAACATCAAGCAAGGCGGAGAGGCATCATTACCTAACACTAATTAAATCCAGTTCTCAATTGATTTAAATTCGTAATTTGCATATCTACTCCTCCAATCACTAGGTAGATACATTCGCTCTCCACCAAATTTAGAAGCAATTTCATCGATGAGTCCTATATTAACACTCCCCTCAAACCTGAAGATGACAATCCCTGGAGGCTCTTTTGATTCATCTATGAAAAAATTGATTCCCTCCGCGGGTATGCGATCGTAGATCTCAAGGAGGAATTTATAAGTTTCCCTGCCACTTTTAAATCTATAGCCTGTATCTAGCTTCACATTTCATTGATTGATAAATTCAAATTTAAAATTCTTTCTTCCAAGATTTGCGCTGGGTGGAGCATTTAAGCGACTTTGTAACCACTCTAATTTAAAAACTGGATTATAGCAATTTTTTGATTCGAGGAAGATTTATTATGATGGCTTGGTGATATTTTTAAAAATATGTGGTATTGGTGATTTTATATGGATTTCGAAGTTTTATATAGACCCACTTATAGTTTACTGGAGATCCGCCTCAATTTAAATGAAGCAGTCCAAGCTGAAGCAGGTGCAATGGTATATATGTCCCCCACTATTGAGATTCAAACTCAAATGAAAGGAGGCTTTTTAAGTGCAATCTCAAGGAGCATGTTAGGCGGGGAATCGCTGTTCATTAATACCTTCAAGGCAACTGGAGGCAAGGGAGAACTAGGCCTAGCTCCAGCATACTCAGGGGATATAATCCATCATAAGTTGCTTGGCGAGAATCTATATGTGCAGAGTGGGAGCTATATTGCTTCTTCACCTGAGATTGAAATTGAGACGAGATGGGGAGGGGCAAAGTCATTTTTCTCGCGCGAGGGACTCTTTCTGCTGAAGATGAAAGGAACTGGGGATGTTTTCCTTTCTAGCTTTGGTGCTATTCACGTGAAGGAACTGAAGAACGAGCGCTTCACCATTGATACTGGGCACATGGTTGCATTCACAGAAGGCCTTGACTATAGTGTGAAGAGAGTTGGCGAGCTAAAGTCAACATTGCTAAGTGGCGAGGGACTAGTGGCTGAATTTCGCGGTACTGGTAAATTATATATTCAAACTCGAAACGTGGAATCATTTGCAAATTGGCTATTTCCATTTCTACCAATGAGAGAAAGATAAAAAATCTATTTCGAGTATGCGAAAAGCAATATCCTAAAATCTTAATATAAAGATAATTTAAAATATTTAAAAATTATACTGTCCTTGTTTCAAGAGATATGGTATTAACCCACCTGAGTTTAAAAGTGCTTGCATGAACTTTGGTATTGGCTTGAACCTATAGTTTTCATTTCGATTGAGATTTTTAATTATACCCATATCGAAGTCGATCTCAAGCTCATCTCCTTGCTTTACCCTTAAAGCAATACCTCTGCATTCGACCAAGGGCAATCCTATGTTAAAGGCATTCCTATAGAAGATCCTTGCAAATGACTCTGCAATGATGCAAGTGATTCCACAGGCTTTGATCACCTGCGCTGCTTGCTCTCTCGATGACCCGCAGCCGAAGTTTTTATCCGCAATTAAAATTGGATTCTCCATCCGCTGTGCATCTATGTAAAAACTTGGATCTATGGCTTCAAAAGCGTGCACCGCGAGCTTCTTCAGATCAAGTTCATCGTATTTATACTTCCCAGAGATCACTTCATCAGTATTAGTATCCCTAGGGAAGACGCGCAGTACTTTACCTTTTATCCTCATTTATCTCACCCCATGTAATCCCTAGGATCGGTTATTTTACCCATTATAGCTGAAACCGCTGCAGTTGCAGGACTGCAGAGGTAAATCTCAGCCTTGTCATTACCCATTCTGCCCTTGAAATTGCGATTCTGAGTGGAGAGCACTCTCTCTCCATCGCCGAGTGCAACTGTTCTACCAATGCAAAATCCGCAACTTGGGGCACCAATTAAAGCTCCTGCTTTAACTAGAGTTTGAATTATTCCCTCTTGCATTGCTTTATATAAAATATTTCTACTTGCTGGATATACCATCAAGCGCGTGTTTGGATTAACTTTTTTTCCCTTTAAAATTTTAGCTGCAATTCTAAGGTCACTCAGCCTACCATTTGTACACGAGCCAATGCAAACTTGATCAAGCTCAACATTGGAGAGCTCTCTAGCGGTCTTTACCTTATCAACTCGATGTGGACAAGCAACCAGTGGTTCAAGTTTGTCTACTGAGACCTCAATTTCATCTACATAAACTGCATTCTCATCTGGCTCAAGAGGTTGATATTCTTGAGCTCTTCCATATTCTTTGAGAAAAGCTCTAACCTTTTCATCTGCTTTACATAGTCCCAGTTTAGCACCTGCTTCAACTGCCATATTGCTGAGCACCAGTCTTTCCTCTACATCCATCCTATCCACGGTCTCCCCTAGAAATTCCATTGATTTATAATCTGCACCATCCGCTCCAATGATGCTAACTATTTTCAAGAAAACATCTTTTGAGTATACATATCTTGGAAGTCTTCCATTGATATTGATCTTCAAACTCTCAGGTACTTTAAACCAAGTCTTGCCATATACAAAAACCGCTGCAATATCAGTGGAGCCAAGTCCAGTTGCAAATGCCCCCAGTGCACCGTGGGTGCAAGTATGGGAATCAGCGCCCACAATTACTTTATATGGCGCTGCATATTTTTCAATAACAATTTGATGGCAAATGCCATCTCCATTTTCAAAAAAAGGAATGTTATTCTCTCTAGCGAAATTCCTCATCATGCTATGCACATTTGAAATCTTCTCGCTGGGGGAGGGTATAGCATGGTCGCATATCCCAATTACCTTATTGCTATCAAAAACGCGGCGAGTTTTAAAACCAGATTCCATCTGTTGAATCGCAAGGGGCATTGTGCCATCGTGGGCAAAAGCAAGGTCAACTTCGCATACAATTAAATCGCCAGGGGTAACTTCTCTTCCTAATTTCTTAGAAAGAATTTTCTCAGCCATCGTCTTACCATTAGCATTGCCCATTGTTATCACTGCTCCTCAAATCTATATTGCAGCTATTTAATAATAACTTTATATATCAAGAGATAGGATTTGGAAAATGTGAAGATCAAAGTCCTAGGCTGTGGAAACATCCTTTCAAGCGATGAAGGAGTTGGAATACATATCATAAGAAGGCTCCGCGACCTAAAGCTTCCTCGAAATGTGGAGATAGTGGACGCGGGAGAAGGGGGCATTGCAATTCTTGATTTAATTAAAGATGCCAAAAAAGTGATCATAGCTGATGCAATAACAACAGTGGATGGAGAAGTTGGAGAGGTTTATCGATTTGATGATAGAGATTTGCTCAATAGAGATACATCCACAATTTCCTTCCACAATTTAAATCTCGGGGATATCATTAAAGTTGGAGAAATTATACAACCCGAGGCAATGCCAGAGGAAATAGTGGTCTTCGGTATAGAAGTTGAAAGCGATGAAACATTTGGCACGGAATTAAGCCCTAGGGTAAGAGCAAGTGTGCCAATTGTGGTGGAAATGATACTAGCTGAAATAAAAAGAATGAATGAAGAACTAGAGCAGAGGCTGAGATGAGATGAAAAAAGTTGCCGTTGGAGGCACATTTGATCCAATTCACGAGGGACATAAAGCCCTGCTTAAGAAAGCCTTCGAGCTTGGAGAGGTATACATTGGCTTAACTTCTGATGAAATGGTCAAGCACAAGGGCCACGAGGTAAGGCCCTTTAAAGAGCGATATGAAAATCTTAAGCGATTCATAGAGACCACATTTCAGAAACAGGCAGTCATAAGGGAGATTAACAAGCCATTTGGCAATACAACCTCGGAACACTATGATTACATAGTTGTATCACCTGAGACCTATCCCGTTGCTTTAAAGATAAATCAAATACGCAGGGAAAAAAACCTTCCGCCAATTGAGATCGTCAAAATAGATTTCGTGCTAGCTGAAAATGGAAAGCCAATTTCTTCAACACGTATACGGGAGGGAAAGATAGGGCTGAGGGGGGAATTGCTTTGAAAGTCGCGGCTGGAACAGTAAATCCAGTGAAAATTCAAGCCATAAAAAATGTTTTTTCCAAGATTTTCAGAGACGTGGAAGTTATCCCTGTTCCAGTGGATTCAAAAGTTGGAAGCGAGCCATTTAACAGCGAGGTAATTAAGGGTGCAATCGAGAGAGCTAAGCAAGCATATGAAAGCAGAGTGGATTTAGCGATTGGAATTGAAGCTGGGCTATTCAGGAATCCCTATACCATATCAGGGTACTTAGATATACAGTACTGTGCAATTTACGATGGCGAGAGAATAACAATTGGATGCGGCGCTGGATTTGAATATCCTAAGAAAGTGATTGAGAGGGTTTTGAGGGAGAAAAAAGAGATAGGTACAGTAATGGAGGAACTAACAGGAATAAAAGATATAGGTGAAACAATAGGTTCAATAGGCTATTTATCAAAAGGAATATTGAATCGCATCACGCTAACTGAGCAAGCAATTTTAATGGCGCTCATACCAAGGCTGAATAATAAGATATATTTTGAGGATATAGAATAGGGGAGAAAGGAAGCAAAAAAGTTAGAATAGAGAGAAAAGAAGCAAAAAAGTTAGAAAGGATAGAAGGTAGAAAAAATTGGAATAACTTGAGATTGGGAGAAAAATAAAATATTTTTCCCAATCTCCAAGTGAATGATAGGGGGGAGACCCAAAAAGATTAATAGACATTCTCATATTTAAGCATTTTGAATCAAAGCTGTTGAGATTGAATGATATGAGAAGGTCTTTAGCTGTAAAGGTACCAAAGGAAGAGGGCGAGAGAACGAGAACCCTGCTTTTGAAACTTGGTTTAATTGATAGCGAATTAAAGATCAAAAGCGATGAAAAGTATCTATATATCCCTATATCCAAGTCAAGTCCAGATCTCCAGGTCGAGATAATTGAAATGGAATTTGATAAAGCTAGGAAGCGCAAGCAAATAGAGGATATAATTGGCTTCTCCCCGGGATTTGAGGTAATAGGGGATATAGCGATTACTGAATACGAAAGCGAGGAGATAGCTAAAGCAATTATGGAAGTGCATAAGGGAATAAAAACCGTGCTATATCCATTAACACCAGTAAGTGGAGAATATAGACTTCGGGAGTATAAAATCCTAGCTGGAGAGCCAAGGACGAAAACCATATATCGGGAATATGGATGCATCTTCGAGGTCGATATAGCAAGGGTATACTTTAGCCCTCGTTTATCCACCGAGCGCCATAGAGTAGTTGAGCAAGTGGAGAAGTGGGAAACTGCTGTGGATATGTTTGCAGGCGCGGGTACATTTGCAATTCAAATTGCAAAGAAGGCACGAATGGTATATGCTGTTGATAAAAACCCAGAGGCAATAAAATTTCTGGAGAGAAATATCGCTTTAAACAAGCTTAACAACGTGGAAGTTATACTTGGAGATATACGCGAAGTAGCACCTAAGCTCAGGGGTACTGCGGATAGGATAATAATGAACCTGCCTCACTCTGCACATGAATTTCTAGGGGAGGCAATGCAGATTGCTAAAGAGAAATGCATTGTTCATTATTATGCAATTAGCCATGTGGATGATCTATTCCAAAGCGCGAGAGAGCACATTGAAAAAGCAGCAAGTGCGAGTAAAAGAAGGATGGAGATATTGAATGAAAGAATAGTCCGGCCATATGCACCCTATAAATATACCATCTGCATCGATTTCAAAGTTTTTTAAAATTTTAAATTAAAAATTAAAAAGAAAATCTTTGATATTTTCCCTTACTGCTTTTTAATCTCAAATGCCCTACTGTTTTCAATATTTACTTCAACAAGTAACCCGCTTTTAATCATTTCAGCCAAAATCCTTCTAATCTTAGAATCCTTTCGCTTGTTGTAAGCGCCCTTTCCATAATATGCTAGAGCGATTTCCCTCACCCTCATAGGAGCCTTTGCATTTGAGAGGATATCAATTATCCTCAGCTTTTCATCATCGATTGGAGGAGAAATCATTCGCTCTTTTACCTCTGGCATTGCTAAGCCCGCTAGTTGTTCAGTTGGGACTTGAGGCTGAGCTATTTGCGGGTCTAACTGCGCTGTCTCTGATGTTTGAGTTTTTATCTCTAGCTTTATTTCCATTGGCTCTGTTTTTATCTCCATTGGCTCTGCCTGCAGAGCCTCTCGCGGTGCCCAAGTTTCAAGCGCTGGCTTAGCTTCAACTGCTGCTTGGACTTGCTCTATTTCTATTTCAATCGCTGGCTCTGGAATTTCTTTTTCACTCAAGCTGGGGTCTGTCTCGACTTGGTTCAGCCTAGATGGAATAGATATATTTTCGCCTCCGTCAGATATTTCCTGTTGGTAGTTATCTTTGCTATCTCCACTTCGCTTGACCTTTGCATGCCATCTATAGAGACCGAGAGCAGTTAGCGTTGCAGCAACTGCGAATATCTCATACATTCTAATCCACCCCCAAAAGCTAATATGAATTACTTTTATATAAATTTTATGTATGTAAAATCAATTTTTATTTAGAAAATATAGAATTCTCATCCAGATATTCTAAAAGGAAGCCTTGCATCTCTGGGAATGCTCTTGATATATTTTTCACGAAACATAGACTGGCGCATCAAGCAAGACTTTGCAGTCCTAGAATAGGCTTTGTGACTGGCAAATTTACTCCAAATAGCCTTCAATGCTTCTTCTCTAACATTACCAAAGGAAAGGGGAGTATAAGCACAGGGTAAAACTTCACCAGTTGGGGTTATATGAATCCATTTTCTACCTGCAAAGCACCCAAACATCTCAGGTCCCAAGATATATGGGAAAGCTGTCACCCTAGGACCTTGGCTGAGTTTGTTCTTTGCAATATGGAATTCCTTCAATCGCTCTATATCGCGATCCGTTAAAACTTCAGTATCACGCGAGAGCCACCTACCAACTGCTACGATCTCGTATAAAGAGAGTTCGTGCACACCAAGGCTAGAGCCAAGTTCATAGAAAGCTTCTAAATCTTCAATGTTATATGGCGATACCACCACGAATAAATCAACCAACAATCCAGCTTTAATTGCGTTTTTAATCCCCTCAACTGCGTCTTGGAAAACGCCTTTTCTTCCTCTAATTCGATCGTGCACTTCTTCATAGGGCGAGTCTAAGCTAATTCTAATTGCATAGAGACCTGCTTCTTTAAGCTGCTTTGCTCTTTCAAAGGTTAAATCAAATCCACTTGCAAAAGCCGCCGCAATCGCTTTATCTTTATCCACATGTTTAATCATAGCTTCTAAATCTCGCCGGAAAAGTGGCTCCCCTCCATCAAATGTAATTAAATAGCAGCCGAGTTCGAGAGCTTGATCTATTATACTCTTTATCTCTTTAAGCTCAAGTTCATTTCCAGATCCCATGCCAGCTGCACTGCAATGAATGCAATTATTGGGACAACTTGAAGTGATTCCAATTGAAACTTGCTCGGGCACTCGCTTTTTCAATGCAGCTGAAACCTGAGCCGATATCAATCGATTGAAAGCTCCGCTTGGAATTGGAGGTATCCAAGTTGAGAATATGATCTGTTCTCCTATTGAGATTGATTTTTCCTGAGAAAACATTTTATTTGCACGGGATAAAAAAGATGCAGCTGGATATGAGAGCACACCTCTAGGTATGAGCTTCACTTTATCATTTAAAATCTTCAAATCGATTTTCAAAAGCGGACTTTCATATATTCTTTTTTCCAATCAAATCCCTCAAGCATATGAATGGTCAATAAATCCACAATATTCAATAACTTTTGCTTCGCTTCACTTTCGCTGAATAAGTCTAGCTGCTGCTTGGCCAAATTGGAGTGCTCTCTCACAGCTTCAACAATGGTTTTTGTTACTTCAGCTGGTGAATTTGCGCTTGAAAGAAAATTGAACTTTTGGATTTCATGGTTTTCAAAAAATTCCAGTAAATCATCGACCATTTGATAGGCAATTCCCAGCTCAGTTCCATAGCTCGCGAGGCTCTCTACTAGAGAATCTCTACCTCGTCGAGCTATCATTCCACCAATGGAGGCTGAGGCTGAGAATAAGGCTGCAGTTTTTTTGGATATGCATTCATAGTAATCAGAAATTTTATTCACGTGCTTCTTCAAGTCGAGAATCTCACCCTCGCTCATCAAAAGTCCAGCTTTAGCGAACTCTCGAACAATTATCTTTTCATAGCTCGAAATTAACTCCACAGCCTTTGAAATTAAAAGATCGCTGCAGAGCAATGCTAATTCTGGGCCGAATTGTACATATGCACTTGGCTTCCCTCTTCTACTTTTACCTCTATCTAAAATATCATCTTGAATCAATGAAACTGTATGCACAAGTTCTATCGCAAGAGCAGCATTTATGGCGTCCTCAGAATTACCGTTACATATTTCTGTGGAGAGTAAAACAATCACAGGCCTACTTCTCTTTCCTCCCCTCAATAGAACATATTCTATAATTTGCCTTATCTCAGGTTCAACTTCGAGCTTTTTCACGAGTTCACTTAAGCTCTCATTTACAACTTTATATTCTTTCCAATTTGTGATCATTTTTATACAAGAGAAATTAAATCCTTATTAGCTTTAAACATATTTATCTTAATTTTAAATATAATTATTGATATTCTAATGGAAAGGTTTATTATTTCTTAAACCATAAGAACTATGGGTTCAGGGCTGGGCTTAAATCATATCCTGTAAATAATTCGCTCTTCCCATTGCTCTGAGCACCATCATTATTTGGTGAAAACATAGATTTAATTACCCATGCTTTAGTTGCATTTAGCAGTGCAAAACTTCTAAGGCGCAGAGATGATGAAATTTATGCATGTTTAATTGGTTCTATATGCCTTGATTTCGATATTTTAATTACCTTTATCCCAGTGCTACTGCCTCAGCTTTATATATTTACCCATCGAGGAATCACTCATTCTATATTTATCTCCCTATTAGTTTCAGCGATTGCACTATACATCTTCACCTCCAACTGGGTTAGAGTTAGAATAAGCAAACTTAAAAACATCAATGTAAAACTCAGCCTGCGAACTTTACTCGCAGCCTATCTAGGTGCATTGAGCCATATATTACTTGATTATTCCACCACTTCTGGTATTCCAGTTTTCTATCCAATATCCATTAAAAAATACGCTGCTGAGCTTTTCCATTTCATGGACTTTGGAATAATGCTATTTGGAGTCGTGCTTATTCTACTGCTATATAAAGAGAAATTGAAAAATCCAAAGATCTTTTTAGCTTCTTTTCTAGTTCTCATTCTAGCAACAGGGGGTTTTAGATCTATTGAGAAATATAATGCTGCTTCAGCTGCTATTTTTCCAGCTAATATTTATCCAACTAGCAATCCATTTGTCTGGTGGATCCTTGAAGAAGATGATTTTAATAATAGCATTTATGCTAGGAGATATGATACCCTACTCAATACTCAAGACTTTATCATGAGCTATCCAAAGCTTGAAATTGCCGGTAATGCTAGCGATTTTGAAAAAACCTTGGCAAAAGCAAAAGCTCTTCCTCAAGTGGAGCGCTTCTACTGGAACTCAGCTGAGATATCTATTACTGCGATTTACAATGATTCCTCTCAAACTTGGCTGATACAACTTAGAGATCCCTTGAGGGATGCCATTCAAAAGAGCTCGCCAAGTTTTTACTTAGCAAGTCGGAGCTCGCTCAATATCTCAGTCAGTAGACTTGGAGCCGAGGTCTTAAATTAAAGTTATTTTTATTTATACATTCTGCAAATAGACTCTGGTTGATTAAAATGAGTGTTGAGGAGCATAAAAAAGAGGCTGGGAAGTGCAAATTTGCAATTTTAACCATTAGTACATCGCGCTATGAAAAATACGGCAGCTTGAAGAACCCAGATCTATGCGAGGATCTCTCAGGGAAAATTATAAAAGAGCTATTAACTGCACACGGTCACGAATATATAGATTACTCCCTAGTTCCCGATGATATGGAAAGGATACGTGAAAGTATTTTGAATTTAATTTCAAGTGAAGCTAATGCAATAATCTGCACAGGTGGAACTGGACTAGCTCCTAGGGATGTTACCATTGAATCCATAAAGCCTTTGCTGGAGAAAGAAATCCCAGGCTTTGGCGAGCTTTTCAGGTTTAAAAGCTTGAATCAAATTGGCAGTGCTGCAATGCTAACCCGCGCGATAGCGGGCGTGTTAAAGAACAAGGTGGTATTCTGCTTGCCAGGATCGCCTGATGCGGTTTCCCTAGCGATCACTGAATTGATTTTGCCTGAAATTGGACATATATTGAAGCATTTAAGGGATTAAAAAAATTTAATAAAAATGGTCTCATCTTGATTTAGTTTTCTAGAACAGAACAAGCAGTATCTTTTTTCTAATGTTATTCTAAATATCACTCTGCAGCTCTGGCATTTCTCAAACATCTCTATCTCAAACCCAGCTTATAATTGAGACACAAGTATATATAAATTATTATTTCATAATTATTATGAATTTTAAATATCTAGCAACTAGAAAATTACAATAAAAATCTTTATATCCATCTACTTTCATTATAAAGTGTGCCATGCTATTGCATAGCATAGTTAAGGAGGAGAGAGGGTGTATATATGAAGCGTGAAATGGTATTGATGATATTGCTATTAATAGCAGCGCCATTCGCTGGTTGCGCAGCTCCCCCGCCTAAAGAAATTAAAATTGGTGTAGTAGCTTCAATGACGGGCCCAGCTAGTACAACTGGCAAGGATATGTGGCAGTCAGCAGTTTTAGCAGCTGAAGAAATCAATGCAAAAGGTGGAATTTTTGTTAAAGAATTAAATGGAAATGCTTTGATCAAAGTAATTCAAGGTGATGATGAATCCACTAGAGAAGGTGGACAAAAAGCAGTTTCCAAGCTCATAACTGAGGACAAAGTTGACATATTAGTTGGAGGTTTCTCAAGCGCAGTTACCTATGCGCATCAAGCAATAGTTGCTGAGCATAAAGTACCATATATAATCACAGGCGCTTCCAGTCCAACCATTACAAGGAGAACCGATATCGATACGAGTTATATGTTCCACCACTGCCCAACCACAGATGACTATGGAGAGCAAACCACTTTATTCGTAGATCAAGTAATTCGCCCAGCTATAAATCAAAAATTTAACTTTTCACCAAATAGACCTTTAAGATTAGCAATAATCTATCAAGATAGCCCCTATGGCAAGGGAGTTCAAACTGCTGTGAAAAATACAATAGAGAAATATAATTTGAATATTCAAGTTGTGGCTGAGCAGAGCTTCAAGATGGGGGAATCTGATTTCAGAACTGTTTTAACCGCAGTAAAAGATGCCAAGCCAGATGTGGTATATCCAGCTACCTTCTTAAATGAGCAAATTCCACTTGTAACCCAAGCTAGAAGAGACGTTGGACTTGATACCATCTTTCTATCCGTTGAATGCAATGACGATCCCGATTATTACAAAGGCGTTGGAAGATATGGGGAATACTCCATTCAAGAGAGCAGGTTCAGTCCATATGCAGTTCCCAGAGGGGCAATTGCAAATGCTACTTTGAAGTTCAAAAACGATTTCAAAGCAAGATGGGGTGGCTTCCCAGGAATGATGGGTGCCTCGACCTACGAAGGTGTTTACATCGCGGCTAAAGCCATTGAAAAAGCAGGCTCTTTGAATAAGACTCTAGTGAAGGAAGCACTTGCTACTCTTGAGATGCCGCAGATAGTTGAAGCCATGAAGGATGGAAAGATCGCTTTCTCAAAGGACTATAGAGAGAGCAAATTTGAGCTCTACATGGAGCAGCTGTTCTGGGACGAGAGTGCTAATGAACCTCGACCTAAGATTGTTTGGCCTGATCATTTGAAGGAAACCGACTTTGTGCTGCCAGAGTGGTATAAACCAGGGAGTTGGGAATAAACTATAAATAACAATTTTCAAATTTTTTTATTTTCAATTACTCATTCAACATGGAGGTAAAAATTGAGCGAGATTGATATAGTATTGCAAGTGACATTCTGGGGAATATATGCAGGCTGCATATATATACTTCTAGCAACTGGTTTGAATTTAATCTTCGGAGTCATGAAAATCGTTAACTTTGCCCACGGAGAACTTTTAATGATCAGCGCTTATATCACCTATACAATCTTCACCGCAAGTGGTCTAAATCCCTATGCAGTAATTCTTCTATCCATGTTGATTTTAATATTAATTGGAATATGCATCGAGAGACTATGCTTCAGGCCAATTCTTGGCACTGGCAAGCTAAATGAGATCTTCCTTAGCTTGGGGTTGATCTATTTCTTTCAAAATTTAGCTGCATTGATCTGGACTGATGAGTGGCAAGTGATTCACAGCCCATATGAAGCAATTGCAATTCCAATAGGCAGCGTAAAACTCCCATTTGATTATATAATAATAATGGTGATCACAATTTTGATTCTAATTGGACTGCAGTTATTCTTGAGAAAAACCACTCTTGGCAGAGCAATAAGAGCCACTAGTCAAAATCGAAAGGCAGCCATGCTCATGGGGATAAATGTGGAGAAAATGGATATGCTAAGCTTTGGCATCGGCTCAGCGCTTGCTGGAGCAGCGGGTACACTATGGGTAGTAAGCGGGCAAGTATTTAATCCCTATATGGGTTCAATTCCAGCGATAAAGGCATTTGCAATAATAATCCTAGGCGGACTTGGGAGCATACCTGGAGCAATTGCAGGTGGACTTCTATATGGTTTAGCAGAAAACTTCGCGGCCTATATACTCGGCGGGCCTTGGAAGGATGCAACTTCATTCATCCTATTGATAATTGTACTTGTGATAAGGCCAACAGGCATATTTGGAGAAGCAGGGGAGTGAAAAATTGAGGTTGAGATTTTACCTAGGCTTAGCTGGACTTGCACTAGCTCTATTGATACCTCTTGCTTCTGGGAGTCTCTATGTATTAACTGTACTTATCCTCTTGTTGATATTCATCATATATGCCTCAGCTTGGAATCTCTTAACATATTCAGGCCAAGGTTCACTTGGTCACGCTGCATTCTTTGGAATAGGAGGCTATGCATCCAGCTTGATTGCCTTAAAAATGGGACTCCCCCCCATTATCACCATATTTATTGGAGGGTTTTTCTCAGCTTTCATAGGGATTTTAATAGGCCTCACTTGCATAAGATTGAAGGAATGGTTCCTAGCCATGGTAACCTTTGGCTTCGCAATAATAGCTCAGACAATAACAGTTAGCCAGCTCGCTCCCATAACTGGGGGATGGGATGGGATTTCCTCACCTCGATTGCTAAGCAGCGAAATCCCCTTTTACAATATATATGAATACTATATCATACTTGCCCTAGCAATTTTAATAATATTATTCATTCAAATGATCTTGAAATCAAAAATCGGACTTGCACTTGCAGCAATTAGAGAGAATGAACTAGAGGCTAGAGCAGCTGGTATAGACACTGCTAAATATAAACTTTTAGCCTTCACCATAAGCACTTTCCTCGCAGGATTAGCTGGTGCATTAGAAGCGCATCACTTTGGCTATATAACACCTGAGATCTTCGGTATAGAGCTCTCATTCTGGCCAATAATATACTCCATAAGCGGTGGCTTGGGTACAATTGAAGGCCCAATCATAGGAACAATCGCAGTAACAGCACTCTGGGATGGCTTGAGATTCCTAGGCTTAACCTATGAGCGCTTTATAATCATTGGGTTAATGCTCATCCTCATAGTTATATTTCTACCACGAGGCTTAATCTCGCTTTTGGAAAAGATTGAGAGATTATTTCAAATTCCTAGATAAGCTGCTCTCACATGCTCGTTGCTCAAGAGCTCTTTAGAGCTGCCCTCAAGCTTGATTCTTCCACTTTCAAGTACATAGCCTCGATCGCATAGCTCGAGAGCGTGCATTACATTTTGTTCCACGAGTAAAATTGTAACTCCTTCTTCATTCAATCTTTTAATTGATTCGAAGACTAGTGAAACTAGCAATGGTGAGAGGCCTATCGATGGTTCATCTAGCACGAGCATTTTTGGATTTGACATTAAACCTCGGGCAATCGCGAGCATCTGTTGCTCTCCCCCGCTTAGCGTGCAAGCAAGCTGTTTCTTCCTCTCATTTAAAACTGGGAATAAATCGAAGACGCGTTCAAGTCTATCGCTTTCTCCCCCACTTGCATAACTACCTAGCTTGAGATTCTCCAGCACAGTCATCTTTGGGAATAACTCTCTCTTCTCAGGTATGAGCACTAAGCCTTTTCTAACAATATCATAAGGAGGCATCCCTGTGATGTTCTCCCCCATGAATTCTATTTTACCTCGAGCAGCCTTGTTCAATCCCACTATAGTTTCCACGGTAGTAGTTTTGCCAGCGCCATTTGAGCCTATGAGAGCTACGATTTCCCCCTCCTCAACTTTTAGGTCGATACCCCATAGGACTTGTAAATTGCCGTGGAATACATTTAAGTCGCTTATCCTCAGCAAATCGGCACCTCTTAAAATCACTTATTTTCAGCAAATCTTAAAAGTATTAAAAAGCATATCTCTCTCCCAAGTAGGAATCGATCACTCGCTTGTTATTGGCGATTTCCCCAGGCTTACCCTCAGCTATCTTTTCCCCTCGATCTAAGACCAAGATCCGATCTGAAACTCCCATTATCACTCGCATTACGTGCTCGATCATCAAAATAGTAATACCGCTTTCTCTAAGTTTCTTTATCAACTCAATCGCCTCAGCTCCCTCCCTAGGGTTCAATCCAGTAGTGGGCTCGTCTAAAAGGAGGAGTTTTGGCTTGCTAGCTAAAGCTCTAGCTAATTGAACTCTCTTCAGCTCTACCACATTCAAATTCTTAACAGGATTGTTGATTTTTTCCCTTGGAAAGCCCACATAGTCCAGAAATTCGATTGCCTCTTTCCTCGCAGAATCCATGCTAATTTTATTATGATTGCCGAATATAGCTCCTATCATGACGCTCTCAACTGCAGTTAAAGCTGGGAATGACTGCGCAAGTTGAAAGGTTTTAACAATTCCCTTTCTGCAGATTTGATTAGGCTTCAATCCAGTGATGTCCTCGCCGTTGAATTTTATAACCCCTGAGTCTGGCTTATATATCCCAGAGATAATGTTAAGCAAGGTTGTCTTCCCAGCTCCATTTGGCCCAACTAAACCCACGATTTCCCCTCTCTCCACCCTTAAATCAACGCTTTTAACAGCAGTTAAGCCTCCGAAGTTCTTTGTAACTCCTCTCGCTTCAAGCAATAAACATCACCATAACATTGCTATATGTTAACACGCAGCAGTATTTAAATTTATGTGTTTTTAATAAATAGAAGGAACTATATACCAAGGCTTAGTTTGATGAATATAAAATGAAAACAGGAATTGTTTATCATAGCAATTACTTGAAACACGAAACAGGTTCTCATCCTGAGCGAAAGGAGCGCCTTATTGCTGTAATGAATCTACTGGAGGCAAAAAATGTTTTGAAAAAAATTGCGAATATCACCCCGCGAAGTGCCTCAGTGGATGAAATTGCATTGATTCACGATAGAGAATATATAGATAATATAAAGATTTTATGTGAAACTGGCGGGGGAAGACTAGATATAGATACCGTTATCTCACCATATTCATATGAAGTTGCACTTTTAGCAGCTGGAGGGATATTAAGCGCTTTAAATGCTGTGCTTGATGGCAATGTTAACAATGCCTTCGCATTAGTTCGCCCACCAGGGCACCACGCTGAGCGCAATCAAGGAATGGGCTTCTGTTTATTCAACAATGTTGCCATTGGAGCTAGATATCTGCAGCAGAAACATAAAATTAAAAGAGTCTTGATAGTGGACTGGGATCTACATCATGGCAATGGCACGCAGAATGCCTTCTACAGCGATCCAAGTGTGCTTTATTTTTCAACCCATCAAAGCCCAGCCTATCCAGGCACTGGAATGATTCAAGAGGTTGGAAGCGGAGAGGGCGAAGGTTATACTGTTAATGTACCTCTCTCCCCTGGCAAGGGTGATAGCGATTATCTCTATGTATTTGAAGAAATCTTAATTCCCATCGCGAGGCAATTCAACCCTGAATTTATCTTGATATCAGCGGGTCAGGATATTCACTTCGACGATCCCCTTGGTAGCATGTTTGTAACTGCACGCGGTTTTGAAAAACTCGCAACTGCAATTAAAGAAATAGCAGATGAAACATGCAGAGGTAGACTAGTTGCTGCTCTCGAAGGTGGCTATAGTTTAACTGGTTTATCATATGGGGTACTCGCTATCTTAAATGCAATTGGCGAACTTAATCTAGAACTCCAGGAACCTTTGCATAAACCCGAGGACAAACTAGCTGAGGATACTAAAAAGCGAGTCAATGAAGTAAAAGAGATTCAAAATAGCTATTGGAAGCTCTAGTCACTGTCTTTACAGCTTTCAAGTGCTCTATCTAGTGCTTCTCCAAGTTTATCCGCCCTAGTAACTCCAACGAACTGCTGAATAACCTTGCCCTTGCATTCAATTATTATGGTTGGTATAGCTATTACGCCATATTTCATTGCAATCACTCTATTGCTATCCACGTCTATCTTTCTAAACTCCACCTTATCCGCATATTTCTTTTTAACTTTTTCCACAATTAAATCCTGTTCCCTGCAGGGCCCGCACCAATCTGCATAGAAGTCCATTACAACTGGCTTGGTCACGTCAACCACTATTTCAAAATCTATCTAATTCTATTTAGCATTTATCATTAGTAAATTTAATTCATAATAAGCTATTTAATTCGGGAAAAAGTAAAATTAATATATGGTCGATGATCCCCAAACCCAGAGAAAGCTTCTTGAGATTTTAAGGATATTGAGCGAGAGCAAAGAGGTAATGGGAGCGCGCAGAATTGCAAGCGAACTCAATCGCAGAGGCTATAGAATAGGTGAAAGAGCAGTTCGCTATCACCTGCGCATGCTTGACGAGAGAGGCTTTACTAAGAAACACGGTTATATTGGTAGAACCATAACTGAGAATGGACTTAGAGAAATAGGCGATGCTTTAGTGGGGGATCGCATTGGCCTTGTTATAACTAAGATCGAAGACCTCGTCTATAGAACTACTTTCGATCCAAAGAGCAAAAAAGGAGATGTTATAGTTAACACTGCTCTTGTGGATAAAGATAAATTCGAGTCAACGATTAGAATAATTAATGCTGTACTGGAGAAGGGCTATGGGGTTAGCTCGTACATTAAAATCTTGGACGAAGGGGATTCTCTCAATGATATAATTATCCCTAAGGGAAAAGTTGGAATTGCAACACTATGCAGCATAACTATTGATGGCATTCTTTTGAAAAGTGGAATACCTGTCGAGACAAAATATGGAGGGTTGGTTAAAATCAAAGAAAACAAGCCAGCTCATTTCTCAGAACTCATTGCCTACGCTGGTACTTCTATTGAGCCCATTCAGATTTTCATGTCCAAGCGCCTTACCTCTATAACTAGTGCTATAACAACTGGCAGTGGAATGGTGCTTGGAAATTTAAGGGAAATACCAGCTATTGCGCTCGATAGGGCGAGAGAAGTGCTTCAGGCTATTAAAGAAAGTGGAATAAATGGCTTGATAGCAATAGGCAGAGCGAGTGAAACTGTGCTTGGCGCACCAGTTGAAGCTGGGAGGGTTGGCATAGCTGTTTACGCAGGGGTGAATGCAATGGCAGCTGTGGAGGAGCAGGGTATACCAACTAATACCCGTGCAATCTCCACACTCTTGCCATTTAAAGACATGAACTTGCTTTCATAGCTCTTGAACAAATAGATTTTTCTCAACTAGCACTATACCACTTTGTTTTTCAACTATCAAAATCGACACTACAGCGCCAGCTCCCCAGCTCTGACCTGTTTTTATGTAAATCGGCTCCCCTTCAGCTGCTCCTCTTATCATTGTATTAGCGGTTCCAATGTCCTCTTGATAGCCCACTATTATCTTTGAGTAATCCTTGATTTCCACCCCATTCACCACCCATTTTAAATCACTCAATGCATAGCTGCTTTTTCCAAATACTCTGAATTTTATTTTACCATCAGTATAAGCAGCGAAGTTATCGAAGCGGATGTCATAGGCTGGAGTAATTGTAGCCTCTGGAGTGGGCGTTGATGGTGTTGGAGTAGGCGTGTAAGCTTGAGATGGCGGTTGAGTAGTGCAGCCTGGGAAAATCGATATTAAAAGCAGTAAGAGAAGGAAGATAACCTTGTTCGCAGAAGGGAAGATAACTTTGTTCACACCAGAGTAATAATCATTATTTTTATATAGCTTTTTTCTTATTTTATACAGCTTTTTTCTTATTACTTCATTAGCTTGTTCTTATACTTTACTTATAACTTTATACATAGTATATTCCTATTCCGCGGGCTATTTGAATCATATCTTTTTCTCCATTCAATGAATTGAAAAACTTAAATACATCTTCATTGCCTATATCGTGGAATCCAATTACTCCACCTTTCCTTACCAAGTCCTTGAAGTTGTGATAAGCAGCGGCTACATCGCTGTGAGTTGGACGGGTATCTATGTATAGGAAGTCAATTGCCTTTCCCTCATTCCTTAGCAGTTCCTGCACCTTTAACTTGGTCTCTGGTTCTCTGCAGTCTCCTTCTAAGAGCTGGATTTTTCTATCACTTTTTCTATAATCCCAGAATTTAAGCAACTTAAAATCGAGATTAGGCGTTGAATCCACGCCAATGTAAATCCCCCCTTTCCTGAGGACTTGCTCCCAGAGTTTCACACTGCCAGGTGATATTCCTATTTCAACTATGGTCTCAAGTGGCTTGACCTTCTTCAATTTTTTCAAAAGCCACCATACCTCAGCTTCACTTTGCATTATGAGATAACTTGAGAACAACTCTCTCAACTGCTCTCTGCTAATCACAAACTTCACCTCGCTTTAAGCAGCAATAAACAGCTATAAATCTACTTAATCATTGAGTATCAAATATTTATATGTTTATATTTTTTTCTAACAGCTTGGATTGGAGTAGGCTTACACCCGTTTTCTCTCAATGTTGCATAATCCTATATTCTTCGACGATCTCGTAACCAACTAAGTTACTCTTACCAGTTTAAAATTTCATCTGCTAAGCGCCTTCAACGAGACCTGCCAAAAAAAGCTACCTAGAACCACTGTAAACTGGAACACCTGTTGGGAGTGCCTGTTAGTTTAAAAAATCAGTTACATTAGTCCTTCTCTTGTTTTGTCCTTGAATTCATATTGCAAGTCAAACATTTAATGGAACTATACTCTTCTTCTGATGTATATAAAAGAACCAATCCTAAACCCACGCTCATTAGAATAATGGAAATAAGGTTTGCTGTAATAAAGTATAGTAGCAATCCAACCTTTAGTATGGTATAAAAGACTTTCCCAACGATCTCGGTGGCTGTCACATCCCAAGGATCAGGTTTTTGGTTAGCATCACCTTTAGTCTTAAAGACATAAATATAACCATCTGTTTTGATTTCTGTTACGTGTGACAACCACTATACCTGAAAATGGGATTACTTTTCAGACAATAACATCGCCTCTCTAACATCTCTAGGATTTACATTCGCGGTTAAAACAAGGTCGCCAAGAGAATAAATTTGGTTTCATGCTTGAGGATGCTATTACAATCACTCGTGGGCTGTAATAAAGAATAAGAATAAAATAAAGGAAACATTAGTAGAGAAAATTTCAGCGCTTTCTTTCATAGACTCTTGACTTTTTCATCTTAGACTACTCTTGATATTAATACCATGAATGCTTCACTGGAGCTTGGATTACTCCTTCCTAAATCGAACATTAGCCTAGCGCTTTCACCGCTCGCTGGGTCTGCATCAGACTTTATATAAAGTGTATCCAGCAAGTTGTAATCTAATGTAGTTGAGTCCCATC
>JAWCLZ010000007.1:0-6041 GCA_038850275.1 Methanocellales archaeon
TTAAATTACTCAATTATAAGACAACTAATTTTATTTCAAAATAAATCATATCCTTGATTAAAGAAATATTAGGTTTGGTGACGTATATGGAAAATGTATATGTAATTGCTGTGGTATGTGGCTTCGTATTTGGAGCTTTCATCGGACGATTCATAACCAAGCTAAAACTAGCCTTAATTTATGAATCGCGATTGAAAGCAAAACGCGCTTTAGAAAACACACTAGATGGAGGTGAATAAAAATGCTGCAAACAATATTAATATTATTCGCCGCAGGAGCAGTAGGAGGCTTAACAATTGGCAGAAGAGTAGCAATGAGTGAAGTAGAAATGATGTGGAGGTTATCCAAGAGCGGAGTCAAGCGAAGGAACAAGGTCTGGGATGAAGTTAAGGAGAAGCTCAAGAAGCAGGAGTTCAAGAAAAACAAAAGATGGGAAGAAGTAAAGGCCACTTACAGGAATAATGAGATCTGGAATAAAACTAAGAGAGACTTTGAGGCAATCAAAGCAGACTTGAAGAAGAATGAGAGATGGGATACTGTGAAAGCCAATTTAAAAGACTGGCGAAAAGCAATAGATGAAAAAGAAAGACAGAGAAAGCTGAAGTGGGAGAACATCAAACAGGAAGCGAAATATAGAGATAAATATCGAGTTAGCAGCAGCTATTTAGTTATACCAAGTACAAATGTGAATGATGAAAAAAATAACATTTTGTAATTTAAAAAATTTTTTTTAAAAATAATTTAGTTTTTTTTATTAAACTATTAATTCGATTTTTTCGAATATTGTTATTTTTTATATTTTGTTAATTTACTTTAAAAATTATTATTTTTAAATTAGATAATTTTTTAAAAAATTATTTTTTGAAAAAATAATTAAAAAAATTTTAAATTTACAAATAAATTCAAAATTAAGACAATTAATTTTATTTCAAGCCTAAAAATATCTTTAATTGTAAAAAAAATGTTAATGGTGGTTAGTATGGAAAATGTATATGTAATTGCTGTGGTATGCGGCTTCGTATTTGGAGCTTTCATCGGACGATTCATAACCAAGCTAAAACTAGCCTTAATTTATGAATCGCGATTGAAAGCAAAACGCGCTTTAGAAAACACACTAGATGGAGGTGAATAAAAAATGCTGCAAACAATATTAATATTATTCGCCGCAGGAGCAGTAGGAGGCTTAACAATTGGCAGAAGAGTAGCAATGAGTGAAGTAGAAATGATGTGGAAACTTGCCAAAACTGGTGTTCGAAGGAGAAATAAAAGATGGGAAGAAGTGAAGGCGAACTTCAAAAAGAATGACCGCTGGACTGAAATTAAAAATAATTATAAGACAAATGAAAGCTGGGAGAAAACCAAGCAAAATTTACTCGATATCAAAAAGGAACTTAGAAGCAACGAGAAGTGGAATGCGGTCAAGCTTAGTGTTAAGAGCTATCGCAATCGCACTGATGAGAGATGGAAAGCTCAGAAAGAGAAATGGGAGAATCTGAAGCAAGAGCAAAAGCGCAATAGATTCGAGGTATCAGCGAATTACCTAACCAGCGAAGTATCTTCCTTAGAGAAGAAATAATGTTTTAAAAAAAGATTATTTTTTATTTTTTTAAAAATTTTGTTATTTTTTAAAAATAAATGTTTATTTTAACAAATAAATTTGTATTTAGACAATTAATTTAATTTTAAGCTTAAATATAGTTGGAAAAGACGTCGGGTGACGATTATGGAGAATATATATTTGCTTGCCATTTGCTCTGGGTTTGCCTTCGGGATATTCCTAGGTAGATTCATCACCAAAATGAAACTAGCTATAGCATATGAATCGAGATTGAAGCAGCATAGAGCCTCAATTAAAAAAGGGGTTGAATAAGGGATGTTGATAGATATTTGATGAGTGAAACATTCGAGAGAAAGTCGTAATATAAAACAATTTTATTATTTTTTTATAGTAATTCTGTTTTTTTTACAATAATTTTGTCAATTTTTACAGATAAAAATCTTTAATGACGACTAATTTTATTCTCACTTAAAACTAAGTCAATTTTAGAGAGAAAATGAATTATATGCTGGCAGTCGGATCTGGGATTGTATTTGGAGTTTTCCTAGGCAGATTAATAACCAAACTCAAGTTTGCTTTAGCATATGAATCAAGATTGAAGAAAAAGCCTCAGACAAAAGTGGTGTGAGATGAAAACGATTTTAATATTATTTGCTTTTGGTGTAATAATAGGCTTGAATCTTGGCAGTAGAATTGCAATGAGAGAAGTTGAAATGATGTTCAGACTTGCTAGGAGAGAAATCACACCCAAAAATAGAATTTGGGAGAGCATAAAGTTTCATAATGCATATCTAGAGCTAAAGAGCAACTTGAATATAAAGAGAAAATGGAAGCGATCCAAGGATGAGCTGAAAATTAATCGCACTTGGGAAAATTCAATTAGAAATTTACTCTATTACGATTTGAAAGCCCTTCGAATCTGGAATGATATTAGCAATGCAAGCAGGCGAAGAAAGCGCGAGGTTTCAAGTCAATATTTAATTTCAAGGTGAGAGAATATGGCAAGGAAGAATGTGGCGATAAAGGAAAATTTAACTTGGAAAAATGTAAAGCGCAAATTTAAGGTCAATGAAAAATGGAATTCGATTAGAGCCGAGCGGGGGAACAAGATCTGGAATGATGTTAAATCTGGAATGGATTCTTACAAATATGAAGCGCGAAAAGTCTGGGATGAAGTAAAAGCGGAGGAGAAGCGAAGAAAGAATAGGGTTACTCAAGGATATTTACTCTTAGAGGTTTGACCCCGCGATGGGTGTACTAAGCATTTGATAGGTCTACTTTCTGCAATCCTCCTAGCACATTGATTAAATTGGAAATGCTATTTCGCTCACTAATCAATTATTCTAAAAAATTATTTTGAATGAATTTTGTTTTTTTAGATAACTATGGCAATTTTAAGACAACTAATTTTATTAAGTAGATATTAAACCGAATTTAAGAGGAATTGTGGGATGGATATAGAGAGATTAGAACTTGGAAATGGGAAGTTTGAAGTACTGAGAATTGGTAATATGAGATTCGAACGCCTATCTCAAAATGGCGATCCAGATACGGAATGCTGGGTTGGGATTATGGAAAAAGGGGACATCGATCTACCTATTTTTGCCTCATCCAATAAACCATTTACAGTTGAACAGATCAGCAGATGCTGCGAGGCAATAGAGAAATTCTTAGAAGTATTAGAGGAAGAGCGAAAGCGCGCTAGCGTGCCTTAGGCTTTTTCTCAATAACTTTTTTCTGCTTTAACTCATCATTCTTCAATAGCTTTTCCTCGTTCTTTGAACAGCATTCCTGACGCAGTTTTTCTGCAAGCTTAATACTGATCTCATAGATTTTCCGCCCTTTATCAGTGAGGGTATACTGCTTGAAAACGCCCTTTTCAATTATATGCTCACTCTCAAGTTCATTTAAATGATCTATTATATTTGATCTAGATCGCGCAGATTCATCGCCACCATTGCTCTCGGAAATGGCTTCTTTATAATTGCAGTAAATCATTGTGGATGTTAGCCCTTGTGGTTCGCGGTAAAGTAAATCAAGAATATAAAAACGAGCAAAACTTTTAGTAACAGACCTTAACCCAGAATTTGTAAGAATTTGATATACACTGTGAATATTCACAGGTTTATTCAACATCACGAAAAAAATTTTTGAATTTAAAAATATTTAAAACTTTTTTAGGAATAAAAGTTTTATGCCGGGGGCGCGGTTCGAACGCGCGATCTTCAGATATCTCATAATCTATGAGTCTGACGCCTTAACCAGCTAGGCCACCCCGGCAGCAAATTTAAGAAGTCTCCGAATCCATATAAGATTTGCGCTTATTATTCTAAATATAAGTTTATAAATCGCAAGATATAAATAAATGAAATACATATTTATCAATCCCAAAAATATATACTTAATAATAAGGGGGCCAATATAAAAAAATTATATGCTGGAGGTTGGGTCCTGTGAAAAAAGAGGCCGTTTTCGTGCTAGATGAGAAAGATGAAGAGTTTGCACAAACACTCATGAATATAGGACTGAAGAGGAATGTTGCAAGGACGCTCATCTATCTAGCGAATGCGGGAGAAACAGTGTCTCGGGATATAGAATTAGGCGCAGATCTGAGACAGCCCGAAGTAAGCATTGCGATGCGCGAACTCAGAGAGGAGGGCTGGATCGAGGAGAGGGAGATAAAGAAAGAAGGTAAGGGCAGGCCTTTGAAGTGCTATAAACTCGCGGTGCCTTTGAAGGATATAATAAATTATTTTGAACAAAAGAAGCAGAAAGAAGCAGAGCAGGATTTAAAGAACATTCAGAGACTTAGAAATCTGAGCAAGGCATTGGAGAAAGCAGAGAAAGAGAAAATCGAGAAACCTGAGAAATAAAATATTATTTAAGCTGCACCACTTTTCCATCTCTGCCCACATAAACTTCTTTATCCATAGTGAAAAGACCGTTTTCTATGATACCCGCGATTTGATTAAGCTTAGATTCTAGTTTCTTTGCATCGCGTATTTCGCCAAAGTCTGCATCAATTATAAAATTGCCATTATCAGTAATTACAGGCCCAGCTTTCGAGCTTGCTGCCGCGATTCTCAAGCTCGGCTTGCCACCTATTTTGGAGATCTGCTTCTCAACAAATACTCGAGCAAAGGGAATTACCTCAAGTGGAACTGCTCTATTTAATACTTTTACAACTTTGCTCTCATCCACAATTACAATAAACCTCTTAGAGGATAGCGCTATAATTTTTTCCTTGGTATGTGCAGCTCCCCCGCCCTTAATTAGCTGCAATTTGCGATCCACTTGATCTGCACTATCTATTGTTAAATCCAAGGTTGAATGCTCTGCTAGCGTGGTAATTGGGATTCCTACACTAGCTGCAAGGATCTCAGTTTGATATGAAGTTGCAACTCCGAGCACTCTTATCTTCTCCTCCTTGATTCTCTCCCCAATCTTTTTAATTGCATAAGCAGTGGTAGAGCCAGTTCCTAGACCAATTACCATTCCCTCTTCCACTAGTTGGGCAGCAAATTCCCCCACAGCTTTTTTATCAAGCTCTCGCTTTTGATCTATCATTTAAATCAAATCCTGAATTAATAGACTAGCAATTGCTTTTTAATTTTTAATTTAATTCTAATTTTTATTTAATATATTTCTTGAGTAAAGGCTCTAGCATAACTTTATGGTCCCGCGTAATTTTTTCAATTGATGTTACAATGGCGCCTTCAAGTGCTCTTTGGCAGTTGCATTTACTCTCCTTTGGGATAGCTGGGATTCCTGCTTTCAAAATTTCTAGAACCGCTTGTTCATTTTTTTTCATATTCTCAAGAATTATCTCTACATTTACCTCCTGTTCATACCATACATCGTAATCAGTGACTGTTGCAATCATTGCATAGCACATCTCAGCCTCTCTCGCTAGTTTTGCTTCTGGAAGAGCTGTCATTCCAACTACGTCGAAGCCAAGCTGGCGGTAAACTCTAGATTCAGCGCGTGTTGAAAATTGTGGGCCCTCTATGCAGACATAGGTTCCTTTATTATGCACTCGAAACTTCTTTTTTACCGCTACTTCAGATAACACTCTAGATAACTCGGGGCAAAATGGATCAGCAAAACTGACGTGTGCAACTATTCCATTTGAGAAAAAAGTTGAAGGTCTAGTCTTGGTTCTATCAAATATTTGGTCTGGGAAAACTATATCCAAGGGTTTAATTTCTTCCCTCAAGCTTCCAACTGCGGAAACTGAAATTATTCTATTAACGCCTAGTTTTTTGAAAGCAAATATATTTGCTCTGGAATTTATCTCACTCGGGGAGAAGCGATGCCCAGTGCCATGGCGCGGGATAAATGCTACTTCTCGACCGCTGATGACGCCTAAAGTAATCACATCACTGGGCTTGCCGAAAGGAGTATCTATTTCGACTTTCTTAACTTCTTTAATTATCTCTGCGCGATAAAGCCCAGATCCGCCTATTATCCCAATTTCTGCCTT
>JAWCLZ010000007.1:6051-23793 GCA_038850275.1 Methanocellales archaeon
ATTTTACTTCGACTAATTATTTATATCTCTTTGAGTGAATTTTTTCTACGAAATGAAGACAACACGTTCTTTTTTAACTGAGGAGCAGAAGAAGGTGCTGAAACTTAGAGATGAAGGATATACACAGAGAGAGATCGCTCAAATGCTCGGTACAAGCAGAGCTAATATAAGTATCATTGAAAAGAGAGCGAGGCTCAATTTGGAGAAAGCTAAAGCAACGATTAAAGAATATAGCATTTTGCTTGCCCCTGTTAGGGTGAAGATCAAAAAAGGGATGGATGTGATAAATGTACCAAAGCTTATTTTCAAGCACGCTGACAAGCGAGGGATAAAAGTAAGGCTTAATTCCCTTGATTTAATTGCTAGGATTAATGCTGAAAAGAAAGATAAAATCGAGAATCGCATAATCTTGGAGGACTTCGAGGTTTACATTGCAAAGAATGGAGATGTTATCTTCGCTTGAGGTGGAAGAAATGAAAGTTGAAATTAAAGTCGATGGAGTGAAAATTCCTGCGAATAAATTTGTCCAAGAAATCTTCGCGGGCATGCTAGAGGGAGTTATTTGCAAGCTGAAAAAAGTGGAGCCGAATTGGAGGAGATTGGAGATATTGGTGGAGAAGGAAGATGAAGGAAGCGATTAAAAGTGATAAGCTAGCTAAAGTGATCGGCCCATATTCCCCTGCAATTAAGACAGAGAATTTGATTTTTATATCTGGTCAAATCCCTATTTCTATGGATGGCACCTTGGTTAAGGGGGATATCAAGCAGCAAACAAAGCAGGTGCTTGAGAATATCAAAGCTATTCTTGAGGCAGCTAGGGGATCCCTTGAGGATGTTGTTAAAACCACGGTTTTCCTTAAGCATCTTGAAGATTTTGCAGCTATGAATGAAGTTTACGCTGAGTATTTCAAAGAACCATTTCCTGCGCGTTCAACAGTTGAAGTTTCAAAGCTGCCTAGAGACGTTGATATTGAAATAGAAGCTATTGCAGTGATCAAAAATAAATGTAAACAAGATTGATTTCGAAATATTCATATATGTAATTAAATATGGTTAACAAAGAATGAGGTTAATTGAATTAACTGCTTTAATCATCGCATTTTCAATATTTACAGCTTCTTGCTTGCAATCCAAGGAAGAGGTTACCTTAACCATTTTCCACGCTGGCAGCCTTTCAAAGCCAATAGAAGAACTCGCGAAGGCATATACTGCTAAATACCCTAAAGTTAAAATATTAAGAGAGGGAGCAGGGAGCTTGGAGACAATAAGAAAAATAACAGAACTCAAGCGAGAAGCAGATATCATCGCAGTTGCGGATTATGAATTAATTCCGAAGATGCTTGTCCCTGAATATGCTGAATGGGCTATCAAATTTGCAAGAAATCGAATGGTAATAGCCTATACCAATAAAAGCAAATACAGCCAAGAGATCGATCAAGATAACTGGTATTACATACTAGCAAGAAAAGACGTTGAAATAGGAAGATCAAATCCAGAAACCGATCCATGTGGCTATAGAACGCTTATCCTGCTCAGCTTAGCTGAGAAATATTATGGAAGGGAGCTAAAGGAAGATATCTTGGAAAACTCCCCACCTAGGAATATGAGATATACAGAAGTGGATCTTGTATCAACTCTTCAATTGGGTGAAATCGATTATCTTTTCATATATGAATCAAATGCGGTGCAATATGGCCTTAAATATATCAAACTCCCTGCGGAGATAGATTTAAGCAGTGAGGAGCATGCAGCTTTTTATTCAACTGAAAAAATTAATGTAAAGAGAGGCAGCGAAATTATAACACTAACAGGCAAGCCAATTATTTATGGTATCACCGTTCCAAAGAATTCATTAAATTCAAAGGTAGCCATTGATTTTCTGAGGTTCCTATTAAGCAGCGAGGGCAGAGGAATTCTCCAGAAAAATGGTATGCAGTGTTTAGCAATTGCAAGCGATGTTAATAAAATTCCATTAGAATTAAAGCCATATATAGGAGTTGAAAGTGACAACTATGAAGATTGAAAAAACCTTTATAATATTCTCCGCGATGGGAATCCTAATGTTAATGTTAGTTGTACTTCCGATTTTTAATTTGATTTTCGCTCAATCCCTCTCAGATATATATGATGCAATTGGCGATGAAAGCGTACACTCTGCTATATTCTTGAGCATTGCAAGCGCTGCTATCGCAGCTATGATTGCTTGTATTTCAGGAGTGCCTCTTGCATTCATATTAGCGAGGAAGAAATTCAAAGGGAAGCAATTGATAGAGGGAATCATTGATCTTCCAATGGCAGTGCCACATACAGTTGCGGGAATAGCATTGCTATCAATCTTCGGGAGGCGTGGATTGATAGGCGCTGCTCTTGAGCCATTTGGACTGCGCTTCTACAGCACTACAGCTGGCATAGTAATAGCGATGCTCTTCGTGAGCTCGCCTTTCTTGGTAAACGCAGCTAGAGAGGGCTTTGAATCAATAGACCCAAGGATTGAAAAAGCAGCTAGAACGCTTGGAGCCTCGCAATTCGAAGTATTCAGAAGGATCTCCCTTCCCCTAGCTGCTAGAAGTATATTAACTGGAGGAGTATTAGCTTGGGCGCGTGGTATAAGTGAATTTGGGGCAATCGCGATACTCGCATATCATCCCATGACTGCTCCAGTTTTGATTTATGAGCGCTTCTTAACCTCTGGCTTTGAGCAGTCATCTTCAATTGCAGTTGTATTGCTCGTGATCTGCCTATCGATCTTCGCAATGTTGAGATACATCTCACAGAGAAGTGAGATTAGATGATACGCATTGAAAATTTAGAAGGAAGCTATGAGTCATTTAAATTGTTTAATATATCATTCGAAATTCAAAAAGGAGAAATATTCGCAATCTTGGGCCCAACTGGCGCTGGTAAAACAATGCTACTTGAAGCAATTGCTGGAATACTACAGATAAAGAAGGGTAGAATTTTGCTTGATGAAAAGGAACTTACAAAATTACCCCCTGAGAAACGCGGTATTGGAATGGTGTTTCAAGACTGTGCTCTTTTTCCACATCTCAGCGTGCGTGAGAACATCGCATTTGGCTTGGAATATAGAAAACTTGAGAAAAGCGAAGTTGAAGGTCGCGTTCAAGAAATAGCTCAGCTATTGAATATCTCGCACTTACTAGGGAGAATGCCATCCTCGCTAAGTGGAGGTGAGAAGCAAAGAGTTGCTCTCGCAAGAGCGCTCGTAATTCAACCTGAAATTCTATTGCTTGATGAACCGCTCAGCGCTCTAGATGCGCGCACTAGAGAGGAATTGAAAATGGAGATCAAAGGAATTGTGAAGAAACTAAATATTCCAACTTTATATGTCACGCATGACCAGCAAGAAGCTTTTGCCATTGCAGATAGAATCGCTATTATGAATCAAGGTAAAATTTTGCAGATTGGCAAGCGGGAGGAAATTTTTTATTCCCCAAGTAGTGAATTTGTAGCTAGATTCCTCGGAATAAAGAATGTTTTTGAAGGAGTGGTAATTTCAAACTCAAATGGTCTAGCGCGTATTAAAGTTAAAGATAAAGAAGTTGAGGCAATTTGCAATTATGGAGAAAACGAGAGAGTTAAGATCTGCATCAGACCTGAGAATGTGGTAATTGCTCTTGACTTTGGTTTATCGAGTACAAGAAACAAATTTGAGGGCAAAATAACGAATATAGAGCTACTGGGCGCGACTGCGCGAGTAGTAGTTGACATTGATTCAAATTTCGAACTTGAAGCATTGCTAACAAGGAGATCCGTCTATGATTTAGGTCTAGCAAAGGGTAAAATTGTGAATGTTTCTTTTAAGGCCACGAATGTGCACGTAATTAAAGAGTAGCTACTACAAATCAATCGCCAAAAAAATTAAATATACAAAGCAGCGCTTCTTCAAACTTGCGGGTGAACAAAATTGAATGATCAACATGAATATAATATAGATATACTTCGCCGAGGGCGATTTAAAGCAGATGCTCCGGAAATTGTTAAACAATTCACTGCCTCTATAAAGGCTGATGAATGGATTTTTCAAGCTGATATAATGGTGGATAAAGCACACGTGATAATGCTTAGAAAATGTGGAATAATCACCGAGCTTGAATGTGCAAAGATCTTGGAAGCATTGAGTAAAATTGAGCGCTTAGGTGTTGATGCTCTAGACCTATCGAAATACGATGATGTGCATATTGCAATTGAATCCAACTTGATTAAGGAAATTGGAGAAGAAATAGGTGGAAAAATGCACGTAGCGCGCTCTCGTAATGATGAAGTTGCAGCTTGCATTAGAATAGCTCTTCGAGAGGAGATGCTGAGATTGATGCTTGGCCTTTTGAATTTGCGAGAGGTTTTGCTAAAGAAAGCTGAGCAGCACATCTACACACTCATGCCTGGTTTCACTCATCTTCAACATGCTCAGCCCACTACTCTTGCGCATCACCTTTTGGCTCACGTCGATGCAATTAAGCGAGATTTTGACCGCATAGTTCAAGCTTACTCACGCGTTAATTTAAATCCATTGGGCAGTGCTGCTCTTGCTTCAACAGGGTTTGACATCGACCGCGAGTTAACATCTAAGCTACTGGGGTTTGATGGATTGATAGAGAACTCCATGGATGCTGTTTCAACGCGTGATTTTGCAATAGAAGTGCTTGGTGCAATTGCAAATCTCATGGTTAACCTGAGCCGCATTTGCGAGGAGCTTATAATATGGAGTACGCTTGAATTTGGCTATATTGAATTAAGCGAGGAATATGCTTCCACTAGTTCAATAATGCCTCAGAAGAAAAATCCAGATGTACTTGAACTCGTGAGGGCTAAAACTGGTACAGTAGCTGGTTGTTTGCTAGCTGCAATTGCAATCTGCAAGGCACTGCCTATGAGCTACAATCGCGACCTGCAAGAAGTAACCCCCCATCTCTTAACTGCTTTAAATATAGCTCAAGCTTCTTTAAAGATCTGCAGCGGTGCAATTGAAACTATGAAGGTGAATATTGAGAGAATGCAGGATATGACTGCACTTGGCTTTATCACTGCTACTGAGCTAGCTGATACAATTGTACGCGCTTGCAAGATACCATTTCGAACGGCCCATCAAATAGTAGGCATAGTTGCGAGGGAAAAAGGTGAAATTACGCTTGAGAAATTGAATGAAGCTGCAGTTAAAGTAATTGGGAGAGAGCTCAGTACAATTGGATTGACGGAAGAGCTTTTGAAGAGAGCTTTGGATGTTAAGCAGAATGTGGAGATTAGAAAAACCATAGGTGGGCCATCTCCAAAAGAGGTAATGCGGATGATTTCAATTAGGAAGAATCTATTGAGCCTTGATGATAACTTAGCTAGAGATAAAATCAAGAGAATTGAAAGAGCGAGGCTAGAACTAGAGCGAGCGATAGGTGAGGCATATGAATGCTAGAACAGGCGATTGGGTTAGAGTTGAGAAAAAAGGTAGAATATACAGTGGCATTTTAATGCCATCAAGTGGGGACTACATCGTTATTAAACTCGATAATGGCTATAACATTGGAGTAAAGCTAGATAGCGATGTCAAAATTGAAGTGATAAAGCAAGGGGCAATGGAACAACGCGGAGGTATGGCTTTTCCAAAGCAAAATCCAACTCTACCTAGAATTTCAATCATTTCAACAGGCGGCACAATTGCAAGTAGAGTGGATTATCGCACCGGAGCTGTTTCCCCTCAATTTGATGCAGAGGATATCCTCAGCGCTATTCCCGAGTTAGCTGAAATTGCAAACTTCGATACAACTGTGCTTTGCAGCATATTCAGTGAAAATATGACGCCTGATATCTGGATCGATCTTGCTAGAGCAGTTGCGAGAAAAATCGAAGATGGGGCAAGCGGGATTTTGATCACCCATGGCACTGATACAATGGCTTATACAGCTGCAGCTCTCTCATTTATGGTTCAAACGCCTATACCTATTGTGCTAACAGGTTCTCAGAGATCAGCTGATAGGCCCAGTAGTGACAATGCAATAAATGCAGTATGCGCAGCAACTGTGGCAGCGAGTGACATCGCAGAGGTTGTAGTGGTGATGCATGGTACAACAAGCGATAATTTCTGCTATATTCACCGAGGTACAAAAGTGAGAAAAATGCATACCTCAAGGCGGGATGCCTTCAAATCAATTAATGATTTACCCTTGGGAATCGTTGAATATCCCTCTCGCAGAATTATAATGAAGCAGAGATATGTGAAGCGTGGTGAGAGGCAATTGCTATTGAGAGATAAACTGGAACAAAAATGCGCCTTAATTAAATTCCACCCTGGAATGAATGTCGATGTATTACGATATTTCATTGAAAATGGATATAAAGGAATAGTTTTAGAGGGCACTGGCATGGGACACGTGCATTCAAGCTGGATTGATTATTTGAAGAAAGTTGAAATCCCAATTGTGATGACTTCCCAATGTCTCTATGGTAGAGTATGTGATCGCGTGTATGACACAGGTAGAGATCTACTTAAAGCAGGTATAATAGAGGGCGAAGATATGCTTCCAGAAGTAGCACTGGTGAAGCTAATGTGGGCACTGGGTCAGACCTCAGATAGGGAAGAAGTAAAAAGGATCATGCAGATGAATATCGCTGGTGAAATAACGGAGAGCAGTAAACATGAAGTTGGATTTTGAAAAACTTGGATTAAAAGCAGGTCTGGAAATTCACCAGCAACTTGATACGAAGGCAAAGCTTTTCTGCAACTGCCCAACTAAGCTTAGAAATATAGAGGATTCAAATGGAGAATTCACGCGCTATCTCCAGCCAATGCAGAGTGAACTTGGAGAAGTGGATCAAGCTGCATTAGCTGAGGCCGTGCTCAAGCGGAAATTCATATATAAAACCTATGATACCACTTGCTTGGTTGAGAATGATGAAGAGCCCCCGAGGTGCATGAATGAAGAGGCTCTTAAAATCAGCCTTGAAATTGCCCTATTGCTCAACATGCAAATAGTGGAACAAGTGCACGTCATGCGCAAAATAGTGATAGATGGCTCCAATACCTCTGGTTTTCAGAGAACTGCTCTCGTTGCTACTAATGGCTATGTTGAAACCAGTGAGGGTAGAGTAAGGATCAATAGCCTGTGCTTAGAAGAGGAGGCAGCGCAGATTGTGGCGATCGATAAAGACTCAGTGATATATTCTCTAGATCGCCTTGGAATACCACTTGTGGAGATAGGCACAGCTCCAGACATAAAATCTCCTCAGCATGCTAAAGAAGTGGCAAAGCAAATTGGCATGATCCTTAGATCTACCCGCAAGGTGAAGCGAGGCATAGGCACAATTCGTCAAGACGTGAATATCTCAATAGAGGGGGGCGCGAGAGTTGAACTCAAGGGCGTTCAAGATTTAGATCTACTAGATGTAATCGTAGAGAGAGAAGTCCTCCGCCAAGTGAATTTACTTGAAATCCAAGAGGAATTAAGGAAAAGAAATGCAATTGATTTCCCCCCTGAGATCTACGATGTCACTGAGATATTCATAGATACAAAATCAACGATAATTGCAAATGCTATTAAAAATAAAGGCAAAGTTCTAGCAGCTAGGCTGCCTAAATTCAAATCCATACTCGGCAGAGAAATTCAACCTGGCAGGAGATTTGGAAGTGAATTAGCTGATTATGCCAAGCGGTTTGGCGTTGGAGGAATACTTCACACCGATGAATTGCCAAACTATGGTATAACTACTGAAGAATTAACTGCGCTTCGCAAGAGAATCCAAGCAGATAAAAATGATTGTATAATATTGATCGCTGACTTTGAAAATCGCGCTAGAAATGCTATTCTCGCGGCAATTGAAAGAGCAAAAAAAGCCATAATTGGTATTCCTGAAGAAACAAGGCGAGTGCTCACCGATGGAAACTCCTCCTACCTACGACCTCTACCAGGAGCAGCGAGGATGTACCCTGAAACAGATGTGCCTCCAATTGCAATTGACCTAGATTTGCTGGAGAAAATAAGAGCTAGCCTTCCAGAGACCCTTGAAAGTAAAAAAAATCGCTATATGAAGCAATTTGGTTTAAATAGAGAGCTAGCTGGGCTTATAGCTAATTCAATGAATTTCGAATTATTTGAGCAGGTTATGACTCAATACATTGATATCTCCCCAACCATTGTAGTTAGAACCCTCGAGGTAATACCACAGGAACTCAAGAGAGAGGGAATACCAGTTAGCCAATTAAGCGAGGAGCATTATTTACAGATCTTCGATTTATTAAGTAAACAAAAACTTGCTAAAGAAGGCATATCTAGTGTTTTGAGACAGCTAGCTTTAAATCCAGAGAAAAGCGCTGAGGAAGCAGCCAAGGAACTTGGATTAGGTATAGCGATGGAGCAAGAGATAGAAAAGGTTATTCAGCAGATTGTAGCTGAGAAAAAAGAATTCATCAAGCAAAGCGGGAAGAGAGCGCTGAATCCACTTATGGGATTAGCGATGAAGCATTTTAGAGGCAAAGTTGATGGCAAACTAGTGAGTAAGCTGCTTGAGCAAAAGATCGAAGAAGTACTCAAAGAGGTGAAGTGAGGATTGAGAAGAATAATTCTCACTTTGCTAGCAATTATTTTTGCAATTTCACATTCTGCTTACTCTGCTTATACTTATTCTGCTTATCCTGCTTACATTCCCCCCAATATTGAAAAATTTGGCCAGGATTTTTATACCGTATATGCAGAGCCAAATTTAACCGCTAGTTTGATGGAGAGTAGTGAATATTATCGAGGTGATAAAGCCGCGATTTTAATTCAAATAATGAACACAGGCAAGATAGAGGGCTTTAAATGTGAAAAAGAGCCAAGCGATGCAAATGAAATAGCACTTGCAAAGCTGGAAATGGAACTTGAAAATCAAGCCACAACTGCTATTGGAGTTCTCGCGTCGCTAATAGTAGAAGAGGGAGTGCCTGTGGATGTTAAGACAGGGACACAAGTGGTTGGTTCTTTGAGGAGTGGAGAGATTTCAGCGCCGGTTCAATTTAATATCGAGGTACATGAGAATGCAAAAGCAGGTAATTACAAGCTCAAATTGAAGCTTGAGTATGACTATCAAAAGGATGTTCAAGTGGAAGGCAATGCTTCGCAAAATAAAATTAACTTTAACTACTGGTATGAAAAGAAAAATCAAACCCTCTATCTTGAAATCGCTATAAAGCCACAGGCAGATTTTAAGGTAAAAGAAGTTAAAGGCAATTTAATAGCAGGGGAAGAAGGCGTTCTTGAAGTAATTTTTGAGAATACTGGTGAAGAACTAGCGAGAGATGCAATTGCCCAGATCAAAGTTGTGGATCCATTTAGCAGCTCAGATTACACTTCATATTTAGGCGACCTTAAACCAAGCGAGGCCAAGAAAGCTGATTTCAAGGTCAAAGTGGATAGAGGAGCAATTCCCAAGATCTATTATATAAGAGCTGAGGTAAAATATGAAGACACCAAAGGGAAATTGATCACCGCGAGCGGTATAAAAATTCCAGTTAATGTAATAGAAGGAGAAAAACTGGAAGCGCAGATTCAGAGGAATCTCCATCTCATAATTCCATTGATAGCTGTATTAATAGCAGCAATATCATATACCGCCTATCGCTGGAAGAGGTAAAAAATTCGCTGGAAGAGGTTAAAAAATGAGTGAGCTTATTCAAGTTAAGAATTTAACTAAAAAATTCAATGACTTCATAGCTGTAAATCAAATTAGCTTTTCCATTAAAGAGGGAGAAATCTTTGGTTTACTAGGTCCAAATGGCGCTGGGAAATCCACGACTATAAGCATGCTTTGTTGTCTATTGAAACCAACTTCTGGAACAGTATTGATAGATGGAAGGGATATTACTAAAGAGGAACTTGAGGTGAAGAAGATTATAGGCGTTGTACCTCAGGAAATCAGTTTATATCCAACTTTAAGTGCTTATGAAAACCTCAAATTCTACGGCACAATATATGGATTAAGCGGTAGAACACTGCAGAAGCGAATCAATGAAGTGCTCAAAGACCTTGGACTTGAGGATCGAGCTCATGAGCGCTTGGAAAATCTATCAGGAGGGATGAAGCGCAGGGTAAACATCGCTGCTTCCATTCTACACCAGCCTAAGATATTATTTTTGGATGAGCCAACTGCAGGCGTTGATGCACAATCGCGGAGAGATATCTATGAAATGATAGAGCGACTTAATTCTGGTGGACTCACTATATTGCTAACAACCCATATTATGGAGGAGGCTGAGAGACTCTGCGATCGAATTGGAATAATGGATAGAGGAAGGTTAATTGCAGTTGGAAGTTTAGAAGAATTGCTTCAATTAGTGGAAGAATCTGATGTGATTGAGATAAGCGCTCGAAACATCGATACAGAAGTTATTATGGCACTAAGAGGCGAACCTGGGGTTAAAAAAGTTTCAGCGCTTGAAAATAGCATAACTATAACAACTAGGCATAATCGAGAGTTACTCCCAAAGATAGTGCAGAAGATAAATTCAATGGGGGGTAAAATTGAATCTCTTCATATAATAGAACCTAATCTTGAAACTGTATTTCTCCATTTAACAGGCTATAAATTACGGAGGGAATATGAAATTCCTAGATATAGCGCTCAATGATTTGCGAGTTTTCTCCAAAGATCGAAGAGCACTCGTGCTCATGTTCCTATTGCCAATGATAATAATAACAATAGTTGGTCTAGCACTTAGCGGTATATGGGGAGGGGGAATAAAAATTAGAGTGCTAGTAGTAGATCAAGACGAGGGTAAAATCTCCAATTACTTCTTGGACTACTTAAATGATATAAATGTATTGAATGTCGATGTAGAAGCAAATGAATATACAGGGAGAGAGCTAGTTAAAAGTGGTAAATATGGACAGCTCATAATAATTCCACCGGATTTTAGTAAAAAAGTACTCTCAGGTCAAAATGCAGAGATCATAATAGTCGAGGATCCAACACAGGAGAGCTCAAGCGCTATTGTGGAGAAAATAGTTGAAGGCTTCACCAATCGCGTTTCAAGCAATGTCATAGCTGTGAAAACAGTAAATGCATTTGGAGTTCCAGTTTACTCTGAAAAGCAAATCGATAAAATTGTAGCGATTGCAAATAAATTCGCTGAGCCAATGCCAGTAAGCATAGCTATTGAATCATCCTCCAAAAGCAGAACCTTGGATCCCTTTACTCAAAACGTCCCAGGGTTCTCAATAATGTTTCTCCTCCTCACTTGTGCTCAAAGTGGAGCAGTGGCTATTGTGAGGGAAAGAGAATCAGGCACATTGAGAAGACTGCTCACTGCACCTATTAAGCGCTCCACGATAATTGCAGGGAAATTGCTAAGCAACTATTTCAAGGGATTGATTCAAATGACTGTGCTTCTCCTTTTTGGACACTTTGCTTTTGGCCTGAGCTTTGGCGAGGATTACCTTGCCTTCGCGCTGCTTGTAATGGCGATATCAGCTCCAGCTGCTGGACTTGGGATTTTAATCTCAGTTTTTGCTCAAACTAAAGAGCAAGCGGAATCGATTGCAACGGTTATAGTACTCTCGATGTCTGCAATTGGAGGTAGTTGGTGGCCAATATTCATAATGCCAGAGTTCATGCAACAGCTAGCGCATGCTACCATAAATGCTTGGGCCATGGATGGCTTCTACGATTTACTCTGGCATGGACATGGATTAGCAGAGATTTTACCTGAGGTAGCAATTTTACTTGCAATGGCAGTAGTATTCCTAGCTATTGCCGCGAGCAAATTCAGATTTGAATAAAGTTTTATATTTTCTAATTAATAATTATAAAGCTAATTGGTGATGAAATTGTCTTTTGAAGATGAAGTGAAAAAATTTGCAAAAACTCTTGGAGCTGACCTCGTAGGAATTGCATCTTCAGACTCAGAGTATCTTAAAGCCAATAAAGCTAGCATAGATGCAATACTCCCAGGCTGCAGATCTCTAGTGGTAATCGCTAAGAGATTGAATGATGATGCTATTGCTTCGAGAAACATTAAAATCTCTCAATATGATTCTATCTGTGCTTATCAAGAGTTGGATAGTATAATGTATAGAGTTACTATGTTTCTTAAAGAAAATGGCTATAAAGCGGTATCTATACCTCCAAACATGCCTGTTGATTTCAGCCCGGAGAAGAAAGGTATGTTTGGAGAAGTAAATCACAAATGCGCTGCCACTGCTGCTGGTTTAGGCAATATAGGAATTAATAGATTGTTTCTATCTCGCAAGTATGGTCCCTACTTGAGAATTGGAAGTATACTTACCAATGCTGATTTAAAACCAGATGAACCTTTAAAGGAAAGAGTTTGCATAGAGTGCATGGAATGTGTTAAAAGATGTCCAACTAAAGCAATAGGAGAAGATGGTTCTTTAGACCTTAACAAGTGCATGAGAGTCTCACTCCTCTATGGATTGCCAGGAGTGGTGAGATTTGGAATGAAAGCCATTGGGTTAAAGGATGATGAATTAAAAGCCCATATAGCAAGCCCTACTCTCTGGGAACTCTGGCAGAATCTATTGATAGGCAACTTACAACTGCTTCGAATGCATTAATGCTTGTCCAATTGGAAAGCGCTAAATGTTGCAGTGCCTTCTCAAGCTATTACTTTCACCTAGCTTAACCAGAGCTTTTAATAATCTAAACTTCATCTAATAGTATCAAAAATGCGCTCATCTGAGCGAATATGGAGCGATAAAATATGGGTGAAAGAATTTCAATAGAAGATTTACCTGGCGTTGGCGTGGCAACTGCTGAGAAATTGAGAGAAGCAGGCTTCACTACAATTGAAGCAATAGCAGTTGCTTCTCCTCAAGAGCTTGCAATCACCGCTGAAGTGGGCGAAGCAGTTGCTGCTAAAATAATCCTAGCTGCAAGACAAGCAGCGGATATAGGTGGCTTTGAAACCGGTGACAAAGTTTTTGAACGAAGGAAAAGCGTTGGAAAGCTAACCACTGGATGCAGCGCCTTCGATGCACTACTCGGTGGGGGAATTGAAACTCAAGCAATCACCGAGCTCTATGGAGAATTTGGATCAGGTAAAACTCAAGTCTCGCATCAACTTGCAGTAAATGTCCAACTTCCACCTGAAAGAGGTGGTCTGAATGGCTCAGCTATAATGATCGATACTGAGAATACATTCAGACCTGAGCGAATTGCTCAAATGGTCAATGGAATTAACAAGAGATATAAAGCAACCTACTCCCCAGAGGAATTTTTAAAGAATATCCACGTAGCTCGAGCTTACAACTCAAATCATCAAATCTTACTCGTGGACTCAGCCTCCGAGCTAGCAGATAGACTTAGAGATACCGATAAACCCGTTAGATTAATAATCGTTGATTCCTTAACCGCGCATTTCCGAGCTGAATATGTAGGCAGAGGAACCCTCGCAGATAGGCAGCAAAAGCTTAATAAACATATGCATGATTTAATGAGATTCGCAGATATCAATAATGCTGCTGTTATAGTTACCAATCAAGTTATGGCGAAGCCAGATACCTTCTTCGGCGATCCAACTAGACCAATAGGCGGACATATCGTAGGGCATACTGCTACCTTCAGATTATATCTCCGAAAATCCAAGGGCGAGAAGCGCATTGCGCGCTTAGTAGATTCACCATATTTACCTGAAGGAGAAGCTGTATTCACTGTTAGTGCAGATGGAATCACAGATTAGCATTAAATTTCGCTATATTCATAGGAGATTCTCATGTATGACACAATATTGGTGCTTGACTTTGGAGGACAATATTGCCATTTAATAGCTAGAAGAATAAGAGAGAATAGGGTCTACTCGGAAATAGTTCCCTATAATATTACCCCTGAAGAGATACTTAAAATAAGTGAAAGTCTAAACATTAAGGGCATAATACTCTCAGGTGGACCATTAAGTGTATATAATGAGGGGGCCCCGAAACTTAATTCTAAAATTCTAGATTTGGGTTTACCGATTTTAGGTATATGCTATGGGCATCAACTTTTAGCGCAAATTAATGGGGGAATTGTTAAATCAGCTGAGCGACGTGAATACGGCTTAACATATGTATTTATCAATAAACCAATTGGAATTATAGAGGGATTAGGGCCGAGAGAAAGGGTTTGGATGAGTCATAGTGATGCAGTTTACAGCCTCCCAGAAAGATATGAAGTGCTTGCTTATACTGAGAACTGCCCAGTGGCAGCATTCAAGCATAAAAGCAAGCCCATATTTGGTGTTCAATGGCATCCTGAGGTTACACATACGGAGAAGGGAAATTTAATATTGAGAAACTTCATTTTTAAAATTTGCGGTTGCCAGCAAAATTGGGAGATTGATGACTTCATCGATAAAGCTATAGAGAAAGTGAGGTCTTCTATTGGAGATGGCAAAGCTATAATCGCCTTAAGTGGTGGAATAGATTCAAGCACTGCTGCCACTATAGCCATGAAAGCCATTGGAAAACGATTGACAGCAGTATTTGTGGATCATGGATTTATGAGGGAGGGGGAACCCGATTTTATTGCAGAGGTATTTGGAAGAATGAATATGAACCTCATATCTATTAATGCTAAAGAAAGATTCTGCAATAGGTTGAAGGAGGTTACTGACCCAGAGTCTAAGAGAAAGATAATTGGTGAAGAGTTTATTAGAGTTTTTGAGGAAGTAGCTGAGAAGATCGACGCGGAATACTTAATCCAAGGTACAATATACCCAGATAGGATAGAATCTGGTTTTAGAAAATTCTCAGATAAGATAAAAAGCCATCATAATGTTGCAGGCTTGCCTTTAAAGATGAAATTTAAAGGAATAATCGAACCTCTGAAAGACCTTTATAAAGACGAAGTTAGAAAGGTTGCTGAGAAATTAGGCTTGCCTAAGGAAATAGTTTTTAGGCAGCCTTTCCCTGGACCTGGATTAGCTGTGAGAATTATAGGTGAAGTTACGCCGGAGAAAATTAGCATTATTCGCAAAGCTGATAAAATTGTTACAGATGAGATCGAGTCCGCGGGACTACAAAGCGGATTATGGCAATACTTTGCAGTCCTAACCAATACCTTAACAACTGGAGTTAAAGGAGATGCGAGAGCCTATGGGTATGTAATTGCCATAAGAGTTGTTGAGAGTATAGATGCTATGACAGCAAGCTGTGCAAAAATACCATATGAAATCCTAGAGAGAATCTCAACGAGAATAACTAGCGAAATACCTGAAGTTGTGAGAGTTGTCTATGATATAACAAATAAGCCACCATCAACAATAGAGTGGGAGTGAAAATCGGAGGATAGGAACAAAATTAAGCTGATAATCAGTGACTTGGCGAGAGATTAAATACAAATCACAAGATAATCTCGGGGGATTATAATGCCAAAGGCTGTATTAATAAACTATGGTGTTGGAAATCTTTATAGCATAAAGCGCTCGCTTGAGAGGATTGGTTTTAACGTAATAATAAGCTCAGATAAGCAGATACTTAGCGGTATGGATGCAATAGTTCTTCCAGGCGTCGGTAATTTTAGAGCTGGAGCTGAAAAAATAAAGAAAATTAAAAGTGAGCTATTTGAAGCAGTGAGAAAGGGCATACCAATCTTAGGTATTTGCTTAGGTATGCAGTTACTCTTTGAAGCAAGCGATGAAAGCCCGGGGAAAGGGTTAAGTATTTTAAGCGGCAGAGTTGTTAGATTGCCTGAGAGCGTTAAGATCCCGCACATGGGCTGGAACACTCTAGAAGACATTAAGCCAATTGATATTCTAGATGGTTTAGGCGAAGAAGATTATTTCTACTTCGCTCATAGTTATCACGCTGTTCCAGTAAACAATGATATAATAGCTGCAAAAACTGAATATGGCACTAAATTCACGTCTGTTATCACTCAGAAAAATATCTTCGGCGTTCAATTTCATCCAGAAAAGTCTGGGAAATCAGGGGAACAATTGATTAAAAATTTCAGGAAGATCCTTAAGCGCTAAACAAAAAGTCTTAAGGCAAAACTTAAAAGCCTTAAAATAATTTAAAGCTTGTGAAAAAATGTCCTTAACAAAGCGAATAATACCTTGTTTAGATGTGGATCACGGAAGAGTAGTTAAGGGAATAAATTTCGCTGCTCTTCGAGATGCCGGCGATCCAGTGGAACTTGCAAGGCGGTATTGTGAAGATGGCGCTGATGAACTTGTCTTTTTGGATATAACGGCATCTCCCGAGAAGAGAAGCATATTAAAGGATGTAGTTAAATCTGTGGCAGCTGAAATAAATATACCATTCACCGTTGGAGGTGGAATAAGAACCGTTGAGGATGCATATATAGTCTTATGTAATGGGGGGGATAAAGTCTCAGTTAATACTGCAGCTGTTGAGAGGCCGGGACTCATAAAGGCTATAGCTGAAAAATTTGGCTCCCAATGCGTTGTTCTAGCGATAGATGCTAAGAGAAGATATAATGGGAGACCAGACAGAATGGTTATGACTGCTGAGGGGCCATGTTGGTTTGAAGTTTATATTTACGGTGGGCGTAGGCCAACTGGTATAGATGCTCTAGAATGGGCTGTTAAAGGAGCTGAACTTGGCGCTGGGGAGATACTGCTAACATCAATTGATAGAGATGGAACAGAGTATGGATATGATATTGAATTAACCAGAAGCGTTGCTGAACGCGTTAATATACCTGTTATAGCGAGTGGTGGAGCAGGTAAACCAGAGCATTTTCTAGAAGTCTTCACGATTGGCAAGGCTAACGCAGCTTTAGCGGCATCAGTATTCCACTATAACAAGTATCCTATTCCAATCATTAAGCGCTTTCTAAATGAGAGCGTACCAGTTAGACTTTGATGAATCTCCCTAGCGTGCAAGCTTCGCTACAAAAATAACTCACGTTGAAGCTACCAACATATATATTTATATTAAATAATCTAAAATCTAAGTTAAATATAATGTTTTCAAGGATAAATGCAATAGTCACGGATATAGATGGCACAATTACCCATAGAGATAGAAAACTGCATTTACATGCAGTTGAAAAAATTCGCGAGTTAAAAGTACCAGTGATCCTTGCCACTGGGAATACTGTTTGCTTCACTAAAGCTGCAGCGAAGCTCATTGGCACGAGTGAGATGATTATTGCTGAGAATGGCGGAGTGGTGCTAACTAGATTCGATGAAGAAGAGATCCTTAATGTGCCACAGAATAGCTTGGAAAAATGCGAGCTAGTCTATCAATTGCTCTCGCAGTATTTCGAGCTTGAAAAACTAGATGCAAAGATGCGTAAATCGGAAATCGCTGTGAGGAGAAACTTCGATGTAAATAAAGCTCGAGAGATTCTAAGAAACAGCGAGCTCAGCTCTGACGTTGAACTAGTTGATAGCGGCTTTGCGATTCACATTAAAAGCAAGGGAGTAAACAAGGGCTTGGGATTAAAGAAAATCTTGGAAACAACTGGATTGAAGCCTAGCGAAATAGCTGCCTTCGGAGATTCAGAAAATGATATAGAAGTATTCCGCCTCGCAGGCTATAGCATTGCAGTTGCAAATGCAGTACCTCAGCTCAAGGAAATTGCCAGCTATATTGCTAAGCATGAATATGGAGAAGGATTCATCGAAGGTGTAGAGCATTTAAAAGAAATGGGATTTATTTAAATAGATTTAGCATTAGCACTTAAATAATAAATTAAGTTAGCACTAAGCTTAAATAATAAATTAAGGTAATCTTTATTTCCTCATTGAAAAAAGTGAATACCCATGGTTGTTAAGAAGGGAATATTGGAAGAATA
>JAWCLZ010000007.1:23853-67993 GCA_038850275.1 Methanocellales archaeon
GTGAGAATCTTGAGGCTCACGAGGAAGCCCACTCTTGAGGAGTTCACTATGATTGCCAAAATAGCTGCCCTCGGACTTTTGGTCATAGGTCTAGTTGGCTTTGCTATATATCTCATAATGGTAACAATTCCAGAGTTATTGATGAGGAGATAAAATGAGCGAGCAAAATGAGCAGAAAGAAGAGCAAGTAATCAAGCAAAATGTTGAAGAACCCAAAGCTGAACCTAAAGCTAAAGTAGAAGAGAAAGTGGAGGAAAAAATTGAAGAAAAAGAACCCCATGAGAGGCCTTCTTTGATCTTCGCTGTTAAAACAACAGCAAATCAAGAGCGAGCGGTTGCGAATTTGCTGGAAAAGAGAATTAAGAGGGAAAAATTTGACATAAGAGCTATACTTGTGCCTGATGAACTCAAAGGATATATACTAGTTGAAACAACCATACCTGAGATTCTAGAACAAGCCATTGCCAATATAACTCACGCGAGGAGTGTGGTGAAGGGTAGCTCGACCTTTGCTGATGTAGAACATTTTCTAACACCCAAGCCAACAGTTACAGGGATAACTGAGGGTGCAATAGTTGAGCTTATAGCTGGACCTTTCAAGGGAGAGAAGGCGAGGGTAAAGAGAGTTGACGAGGCAAAGGAAGAAATCACTGTGGAATTATTCGAAGCAATGGTACCCATTCCAGTTACCGTTAGAGGAGATCATGTTCGAATATTGAGTAAAGAAGAAACTGAACATTCTCTAGAGAGGGAGAAAGCTAGAAGGTGATCGCATGCCAAAGGAGGTTAAAGTACTAGTACCTGGCGGCAAGGCAACCCCTGGGCCGCCACTTGGCCCAACGCTTGGGCCCCTTGGAGTTAATATAAAGAAAGTAGTGGATGAAATCAATGAGAAAACCAAGCAATACAATGGAATGCAAGTGCCAGTTAAGGTGATCGTTGATGATAAGAAAAACTTTACCATCGAAGTTGGCACGCCGCCAACCTCAGCTCTTATAATGCAAGAGGCAGGAATTCAAAAGGGAAGTGGTAAGCCAAATGCAGAAATCGTGGGCAATATAACTCTTGAAAAGGCAATTAAAATAGCTCAAATGAAAAAGCAGAGCTTGCTTTCATATGATTTAAAGAAAGCAGTTAAAGAAGTACTTGGTACATGCGTTTCCCTTGGAGTTACAGTGGATGGAAAAAAGCCAAAGGAAGTGCAGCAAGCGATCGATAGAGGAGAGTTCGACGAGTTATTCAAGAAACAAAACTGGTAGCTATGGCGATCCATCCAATTGAATTTCGCTATGGAACAAAGGAAATGAAAAAAATCTGGGAAGAAGAAACTAAACTTCAAAAGCTCTTAGATGTAGAAGTTGCTATAGCTCGAGCTCAAGCTGATGCTGGTTTTTTTGAAAAAAATATCGCTGAGGAGATAGAGCAAGCTGCTAAAAAAGTTAAGCTCGATAGAGTTAAAGAAATAGAGAGTGAAATTCACCATGATATCATGGCAGTGGTACAAGCACTAGTGGAGCAGTGTCCCCCTGAAGCAGGTAGATGGGTTCACTTTGGGGCTACCTCCAATGATATATTAGACACAGCACTTGCACTACAATTAAGAGAAGCCCTTGCCATTCTAGAGAGGAAATTGAAAGACTTGCTTGCTATTCTCATGAAGCAAGCAAGCATCCATAAATATACTGTTTGCGTTGGGAGAACCCATGGTCAAATTGCCACTCCCACTACCTATGGCTTGAGATTCGCTATTTGGTGTGCAGAAGTTTCAAGACATCTCGAGAGACTTAGAGAACTAAAACCTCGCTTATTAGTTGGAAAAATGGGAGGAGCTGTTGGTACGCAAGCACCCTTGGGTAAGAGGGGTATAGAAGTTCAAAGGCGCATGCTGCATTACCTTGGACTTGGGAGTGTTGATGTATGCAGTCAAATAGTGCAGCGGGATAGACACGCTGAATATATAATGTATCTAGCAAATCTTGCCACCACGCTTGATAAAATCGCTCTTGAGATAAGAAGTCTACAGCGATCAGAGATAGCTGAGGTTGAAGAGGGCATTGGCAAGCGCCAAGTTGGCTCCTCAACCATGCCTCATAAAAGAAATCCAATTCGATGCGAGCAAATCTGCGGTTTAGCCAGAGTAATCAGAAGCTATGTGGAGCCAGCGCTTCAAAACAATTTACTCTGGGACGAACGGGACCTCACGAATTCCTCCTGCGAGCGCGTGATAATACCTGAGGCCACGATTCTCACCGATCATATTTTAAAACTAGCTAGCGATGTAATCGAGGGTTTAACTTTCTATCCTGAGAATATCCGCAAAAACCTTGAATTAATGAAGGGCTTGAATATGAGTGAAGCAGTTATGATAGAACTTACAAAGCGCGGCATGGCTAGGCAGGAGGCTCATGAACTACTTCGCGCTGCAAGCAATAGAGCATTCCTTGAGAGAAGGCATTTAAAAGAAGTGATCAGAGAAGAGAGAGCAGTCTTAAGATATATAAAGGAGGAGGAACTTGAGGAATTGCTCAAGCCAGAGAATTATATAGGCACTGCTGTTGAGCAAGTTGAGAATTTAATTAGCAAGTTGAAGAGGCAGTTTGAAATTGCAATTTAAGGTGAGTTAAATTGAAGCTTTTACTTGACGAAATGTACTCTGGTTTGAAAGAGTATTTTGAGATTCTAGGCTGGGAAGTGCTCACAGTTCAAGAAGCAGGCTTGCAGGGCGCGCGAGATAAAGAAATCGTGGAATATGCCAAGAGCAATGACTTACTCCTTGTAACTCAAGATCAAAGATCAGCGGAGCTAGCTGAGCTTATAGGTGTAAAATGCGTTTTAATTTCAAGTGCAATGATAGCAAAAATCGCTGATGCAAGGATAAGAGAGAAATATAAGATATAATATATAATTTTCACTTCTTGGCTACTTAAATTGGTTTTAAATTTCCTTTTCCTTTGCTGCAGCAGCTTAAAACTTATATCCAATCTTCCTTAGAAACGCTTTTCGCTCTTCAACATCTCTCTCGGTTTCTATGCCCTTTGGCTTTAATCCATCTATCACTCCAAGTATCCCCCTTCCCTGCTCTGTCTCAGCGATTACTACTTCAACTGGATTTGCGGTTGCACAGTATAAATTCACAACCTCTGGCACGCTTTTCACTCGCTGTAGAATATTAATGGGATAGGCATTTCTGAGGAAGATCAAGAAGCAGTGGCCGCATGCTATTTTAAGTACATTTTCACTTGCTGCTTTCTTCAACTCTTCATCATTGCCAGCGCTTCTAACGAGACAGGGACCAGAGGATTCGCTGAATGCAAGCCCAAACTTAGCCTGCGGCACAGTATTGACTATTGCTTCATATAGATCTTCAACTGTTTTGATAAAATGACTCTGCCCTAGGATGAGGTTGCAATCTTTGGGTGCTTCTATTTTAATGGTTTGAATTTCAATTTTGCCCAATTAAATCCCCCTTATATGTAAATTCCCTTTAATATATTTTTGATTACGCTCGAGTTGAACGCAACATAGATAAAGGGTAACTGGATTAAATATCGATGGAAATGGAGGTAGAAAAGGATTGAATGAAATGACTGCTATCTATTTATTTCTTTTAATATTATTATTAATACTATCTGCTTTTTTCTCAGCATCTGAAATAGCAATTTTCTCCTCAAATAAAATCCGAATGAAAAAATATGCAGAAGATGGAAATAAAAATGCGATTCTCCTAGAGCAAATGTTTAAAAATCCAGAGAGAGTTTTAAATACCATTTTAGTGGGAAATAACATTGTAAACCTCGGCGCAGCAGCGGTGGCGACTGCAATTGCAATCGATTTTTTCGGGAATATTGGCATTGGAATTGCAACTGGATTAATCACTTTGATAGTATTAACATTTGGAGAAATAGTTCCAAAGAGCTATGCTGCCAAAAATGCAGATCAAGTTGCACTAGCGGTAGCTAGGCCGATGGATTTCTTAATTCGCCTCCTCAGCCCAGTTATCTTCATATTCAACGAGCTTGCCAATTCCGTGATCAAAGCATTCGGTGGAGAAGCAGTAAAGCCAGCTCCTAGGATAACCCAGGATGAATTAAAAATGCTCCTCAAACTAGGGGAGCAGGAGGGTGTGGTAGAGAAGGGAGAGAGAAAAATGATAGATGAAATTTTCGAATTTGGGGATAAAGCTGCGAAGGAAGTGATGCTTCCGCGAATAGATATGGATTGCATTGAGGTTAATTCCACACTTGAAGAAGCACTTAAGGTTTTGCTTAAAAACAGGCGCTCACGCTTGCCAGTATACGATGGTACAGTGGATAACATCGTTGGAATTTTAAACCTCAAGGATTTGCTGCATTTAATTAAGGAGAAAAAATATAGCACTCCAATTAAAGAAATAATGCGTCCACCCTATTTCATTCCGGAGTCTAAAAAATTGAAGGACCTTTTAAAGGAGTTTCAGCAGAATAGAATTCAAATGGCAATTGTTGTAGATGAATATGGTGGAACAGCTGGGCTCATAACCCTTGAGGATGTCCTAGAAGAAATAGTGGGGGAGATTCTTGATGAATACGATGCCATGGAGACGCAAATTCAAATGGTAGATGATAAAATTGCAATTGTGGATGCGAAGACAAATATTGATGAAGTAAATGAGGCCCTTGGCTTGGATCTACCGAGTGGAGAGTATGAAACAGTGGGTGGATTGATCTTTGACCGCCTCGGTAAAATTCCCTCTCCAGGAGAGAAGATTGAGGTAGATGATAAAATCTTAATCGTTGAGAGCATGCGAGGGCGGAGGATATCGAAAGTGAAAATTATCCTTCCTAAAAGCGTGAGAACGAGTTTGCCCTCTGCATAAAGGTTATGTTTGCATTCTGCATAATTCTGCATAATCTACATAAAGCTGATATATTAGCTAGTGGGATATGAGCAAAGGGTTATTAGTTAATAGCAAAAGGTGAAAATTATGATACCCGGTATGGGCAGGGGGATGAATCCCAAGAAGCTTCAGCAGATGATGAAGCAAATGGGCATTGAAATCAGCGAGATCGAGGGAGTTAAAGAGGTGATAATTCGCACCATTGATAAAGAAATTGTTTTTAAAGATGCTCAAGTAACAGTTATGGAAGCGAGGGGTATTAAAACCTATCAAATCATTGGCACCCCAGTTGAAAAGGCAATTGAAATCAAAATCCCAGAAGCAGACATAAAGCTTGTGATGGAGCAAACTGGCTCGAGCGAGGAAAAAGCTAGAGCGGCTTTAATTGAGACTAAGGGAGACCTTGCGGAGGCAATATTGAAGTTAACATCAAAGTAAATACATGTTGAGAGATGGCAGTGTTGTTTTGCTAAAGAAAAATGAAAGGGAGTTCCTCGTTTCAATTGGCGGGGGCGAGCTTCACACAGATTTAGGTGTGATTAAACTCTCCTTGCTTAGAGGTAGAAATTTTGGAGAGAAAATTGCCACTCATTTGGGGCACGAGTTTTTAATAATTCAACCACGGATGCTTGATTTCTTCAGCAAATTAAGAAGAACTGGTGCTCCAATGCTGCCCAAGGACATTGGAGTTATAATAGCCTATACAGGTATCTCTCCCAGCGATAAAGTGCTAGATGCAGGCACTGGTTCAGGGATTCTTGCAATTTTTCTCGGCAATATTGTGCGCAGTGGAAAGGTGATAAGCTATGAGAAAAACGAAGAATTTGTGAAGATCGCTCGTGAAAATGTTTCCCTAGCTGGCCTTGAGAATGTGGAGGTTAGACATGGAGATATTTTTGAGGAAATAGAAAAAATTGAGGAGCAATTTGACATTGTTACCCTTGATCTTGAACACGCGCATAAACTCATTCCAAAGCTCCGCAGGGTTCTAAAACTAGGAGGCTATATGGCTGCTTATTCTCCTTACATCGAGCATACCAAAGAAATCCGCAGCGCTCTCGAGAGGGAAAGATACAGCGAGATTAGAACCATTGAGATCATTGAACGAGAAATCGAATTTGGGGAGAAGGGTACAAGGCCGAGTACAAAAGTGGGCCACAGTGGTTATATTACCATTGCAAGGCTCATTTGAATCGCTTTAACAGTTCTTCAGCTGATAGAGTATTAAGCACATCCTTCGCTTCCAACCAACCGCGGCGTGCAGTGGCAACACCATACTTCATTAGATCAAGAGAAGCTATGGAGTGCGCATCTGTGCCTATGCTAATTGCAACGCCATATTCCTTTGCTTTCCTTGCATCAACATCTCTCAAATCAAGTCTATCCGGGCTAGCGCTTATCTCAAGCGCGGTTTCAGTTTGAGCTGCTACTTCGAAGATTTTCTCAACATCAACTTCATAGGGAGCTCTTTTCTCAATCAATCTACCAGTGGGATGGCTTATTATATCTACGTGTTCATTCTCCATAGCGGATATGATTCTAGAGGTTATTTTTTCTTTAGACTGGCGAAAGCCAGAATGTATGCCAGCAATCACCAATTCAAATTGCTTTAACTCAGCATCGCTGAAGTCTATTTCCCCATTGCTTAAAATATTTACCTCTACCCCTGAGATTATTTTGAAGTCTTTGAACTTCATATTCAATTCCCTTATTTCCCTTCTCTGCTCATGGATCTCCTCAGCTTCCAAGCCAGCTGCTACGCCAAGTGACTTTGAATGATCGCATATTGCAATGTATTCATAGCCCCGCTGCTTCGCTGCCATTGCCATTTCCTGTATACTTGCACTTCCATCGCTCCATTTGGTGTGCACGTGGAGATCGCCCTTTATCTCTCTATAATCAACAAGCTTGGGCAGTTTACCCTGCTTCGCTGCTTCAATTTCACCTTGGTCTTCGCGCAACTCAGGAGGTATATATTGCAATCCCAAAAGGTTATAGACCTCTTCCTCTGTTTCTCCACCGATTTTTCTCTCCCCACGGAAAACTCCATATTCATTTATCTTCAAATTCAGCTTGCTTGCCATTTCTCGAAGTTTTATGTTATGGGCTTTAGATCCAGTGAAATACTGCAATGCAGCACCCCAGCAACTCGGGTCAACTACTCGAAGATCGATTTGAAGATTGTCCTTAGAGAGAATACTTGCTTTAGTTTCACCAATGGCGAGGACTTCTTTAACCAATGGGAGAGAGGTAAATGCTTTCATCACCGCAGCAGGCTCCTTTGAAGCAGCGAGTATGTCTATATCTCCAATAGTTTCCTTCATACGCCTTATGCTTCCAGCTGCCTCGATCTGCTCAACCTCTTTCACCTGCTTCATATATTTTATTATCTCTTCAGCAGCTGGGAGAGCAATGCCCAAGAGCATTCTCCCAGTTCTCGCTCTAATCATTTGAATGCCGCGCAAAATATTTTCCTCACTCTTAGCACCCATCCTAGGTAGCTTTCGAATTCTATGCTCGAGTGCTGCTTTTTCAAGTGCTTCTAAGCTATCTATGCCTAGTTTTTCATAGAGCAACTTCGCTATCTTAGGTCCAACTCCTGGTACTTTCTGGATTTCAATCAACCCAGCTGGGAACTCTTTCCTAAGATCCTCGAGGTATTTGCACTTATTGGTGGTTAAATATTCGTGGATCTTGAGAGCTATGCTCTCCCCCACTCCTGGGATTTCCATTAATTTATCCACACTAGTGTAGCTCTCAATGGGAACTGGAAGGTTTTCTATGCTTCTAGCTGCTTCTCTATATGCAGCTATGCGATAGATGCTTTCTCCCTTTAATTCAAGTAAATCAGCGATTTCAAACAGCACCTGAGCCACTTCTGGATTTCTCATTTGAAGCTATATTTTAGGGATAAGGCCAATATAATCCTTCTTACAATTTATTTGATGGAGATGTATTAAAAATGGAAATCAGAATTTATAAGAAACTAGAATTGAATCAACCCATAATGCTAGCGGGTGCTCCTGGGATGGGATTAGTTGCTAAGCAAGTGGTTGATTACTGCATTGCAAAGCTTCATTCAGAGTTAATTGGAGCCATCCCCGCTCCCTATGACCATCAACCCATTGCTATCTTCGATAAATATGGCTTGCTTCAGCCATTGAGACAGAGGGATCCCTATCGATTTTATATCTCAAGGCGTGATGATAAACGCGATTTAATATTCTTCAGCGCTGACCTCCAACCCTCTCTTCCCGAGAGGCAAAATGAACTTGCAGATGTAGTTGCATTAGCTGCTATGCAGCTTAATGTGAGAAGAATATATACAACTGCTGCATTACCTGTTCCAACCCGAGTTGATGTGCCTAGAATATATGGAGTGGCATCTAAGCCTGAGTTAATGAGCTTTTTAACCGATAGAGGAGTAATTCCCATGGCAGGTGAAGTGAGTGGCTTCAATGGAGTGTTAATTGAATATGCTTGGAGGCGTGGGATTGAAGCTATTTGTTTACTTGGCGAGACTTATGTTTATCACATTGGCAATCCCTATGATCCAGTTGACTACAAAGCTTCACTTGCATTGGTCAAAAAATTATCAGAACTGGAGGGATTTGAAATAGATACAGCAGAATTAGAGAGCGAGGCGAAGAGATGCGATGAGCGTATTAGGGGCTTGGAGAGAGAGTTTGAGAAAAAAACCCAAGCGCTTAAATCCACAGATGACCTGCGCTATATAGGGTAAGTTTTCAAAAATTAAACAAAGCTATAATTTAAATCGGCCTGCGATCTTTCAAGCATTGCGGGGCTATTTTAGATCCTATATTTATCTTTTGAAATATCCTACTACTTCCCTACTTATCAATTCAAGCATATCGCAGTACTGCTTGCGTGAAACAAGAGGGGTTAATATAACGTGCCTGCAGCCGGCTTTAATGTATTCCTCGATCCTTTTTATGCACATCTCAGGGGTGCCTATTAGATAGCGCTTTTCTAGGATTTCAAAAGGAATCTCTCTCGCTGCGCTTTTCATTCTCTCAACGTTCTCTTTATTGAATTCAAAGCTGAAGAGGTCTCCCACATTTGGTATCTCGATTCTATATCCAATGCTCTCTAAAAATTCCTTCTTCTTAGGTGAAAGAAGGAATAGCATTTTAGCTGGTAAATCTGCAATTTGCTTTGCCTCTTCGTAATCCTCATGCACAACAATATATAGAAACATGCAGGGATCGATTTTCTCGACTTCTCTACCAGTGGCTTTGGCTATGCTTTTGATCTTCCTCAATACTTCACTATAACTCTCAGGGCTCAAACCCATGGGTATCCAGCCATTTCCAAGCTCAGCTGTCAATTTGATAGTTTGCTTGGAATTACCAGCTATATAGATTGGAGGATGGGGTTTTTGAACTGGTTTAGGCATGATGAAGGCATTCTTGAGCTTGAAGTATTTACCCTCAAAATCCACTTTCTCTTGGCTTAAAAGCATTTGAACTATTAATATACTCTCTCTCATTTTTAAAGCTGGTTTATCCCAGCTTATCCCATAGGGGTTGAGATTCATGGCCTCGCCAGCGCCCAGTCCCAAGATTGCCCTTCCTTTGGAAATAACATCAAGGGTCATGAGATGCTGAGCCAGCACCGCTGGATGATGTCTATATACATCGCTGACGCAAGTGCCTAGGGTTACGCGCTTTGTCACAAAAGCACAAGCGGTTAAAACACTCCAAGCCTCGAATGCATCCCATCTTTTAATTCCAATTCCCACTAGGTGATCAGGCGTAAAAAGAGAATCGAAATTTGCTTTATCAGCATAGGCAGCTACTCTCAAGATCAAATCCATAGGATGCAGAGGTAGCTGCAGGCCAAATTTAATTTTTTCCATCTTTCAATCAATATGGCTTTGCTAATAACACTATTTTTTCACTTTCCCTGCCGCAGACCGCGCATTTACCTCGCTTATTCTCGTTTATTGCTTCGCCAAGTAAACTCGCATCTACATCGTTTTCCATTTTATGAGCACATTCCTCACTCTCGCACCACGAGAGTTTAACTATACCTTTTCCAGCGAATTTTTTAGCTTCTTCAATGGTTGAGCAGCTATAGATTCTTGATTCAAATTCCCTTTGAGCTTTGCTCCTCATTGTTTCCAAGATTTCCTCGAATTTCTGAGGAATTATTTTAATTAAATCTACAAGGGGGATAACTTCTCTTTCACCTGTATCACGCCTTGCAAGGGTGAAGCAATTTTGCTTTACATCTCGAGGGCCAATTTCAATTCTAATTGGTACGCCCTTGAGTTCCCACTTATAAAATTTAGCGCCTGGTCTATCGCTTGAGTCATCTAGCACAACTCGATAGTTCGCTTTCTTTAGTTCTTCATAAACTACTTTGCAAACCTCAAGTACTTCTTTGCTTTCCTCCTCGCCAAATAATATGGGTATGATCACAATTTGAATTGGAGCTACTTCAGGTGGCAAGATAAGGCCTCTGTTATCGCCGTGTATACTTATAACTGCTGCTATGCATCTCTCTGAAATTCCATAGCAAGTTTGATGTATTAGTTTCTGCTCACCTTTTTCATCTTCATAAGTTATTTCAAATGTTTTAGAAAAGTTGGTTCCAAGGTGGTGCACTGTTCCTATCTGCAGAGTTTTGCCATCGGGCATGATTGTTTCCACAGCTATTGTATAATCTGCGCCTGGGAATTTATCCCATTCAGGCCTTTTAGAGATTATATGCGGAATACCCAGCCTTGTGAAGAACTCGCTATATATCTTTAGAGCCTCCTTAACTTGACGCTCAGCATCTTCCCAAGTAGCGTGTGCAGTATGCGCTTCTTTAAATGAAGTTACTTCACGCTGGCGTATGAGCGGGCGAGTATGCTTGGTTTCATATCTGAAGACATTGACGAGTTGATAGATCTTAAATGGTAAATCAGCGTGTGATCTAATCCATAGCTTGAACATTGGATAAATAGCGGTTTCAGAAGTTGGCCTTAAGGCAAGTGGAACCTCGAGTGTACTCTTTCCTCCCTTTGTTACCCAGTATACTTCATTTTCAAAGCCTTTGATATGCTCTGCTTCCTTCATGAACTCCGTCTCAGGTATTAATAATGGAAAGAGTATTTCGTTGTGATCTCTATCTAAAATGGACTTTAAAATGCCGAAAACCAAGTTGCGAAGCTTGAAGCCAAAGGGATACCATACGTAGATTCCTTTAACAGGATATCTAACATCTATTATCTCTGCCTCGCTTAGAAGTTCACTGTACCACTCGCTAAAGTTCTTTTTCTCAGGCAATTTTCTGCTTTTCTCCTCGATCAATCTATCACCTCAAGAGGAATATTATCAATGGAGTGATTGAAATTTCCACGAGTGCTGCGATGAATAGCAATGGAACGACCAAAAATATATAAATACTCAAGCCCTTTTTAAACTCTCTCCTTAGATTTCCATTGCCCAAGATTACCTTAATAACTTCTACTCCTAAGCGAAAGCCTATCGCCACGCTTATTAAAATCATAGGCACCTCTATAATACCGTGAGGAACGAGGCCAGCTATTATATATTGAGAGCCCATCTTTTGCTGCACTTCATAGATAACTAAGCCAATTATCCAACCATTGTATGCGAGGAATGCGAGTGATAGCACGCCGAAGCAAAGGCCAAGGAGAAGGGCTAGGAAACTTAGAATTGTATTCTGCGCGAATATTCTAAGCATTAATACTGGTAGGGGATAGTCTTTGAATTCCGCGAATTCCTTCATGATCTCTTCCACAGTCGACTTAATCGCTTCAGGATTGACTTGAGAATATTGATAGCCAGCAACCATTGAGCCGAAGAATACCCCAGCAGCTAGCAATATATAGAGTTTGAGGTCGCTTATGTACATCAGTATTTCCTTAGCATTAGGTCTTTTGAGCATTGCAATTGGCCACCTATACCGCAAATGCCATTCTTAAGGTGTTTCTAATCCCAGGTGCAAAGCCAATTATAAGCATTGCGAGTTTCATTAAATTTGCAAAGTCTTTACTGTCCTCCATGTATTTATCGACTGCGTAAAGAGCAGGAATGAAAACAAGCAGCTTAAGGGGGATCATGATCAAAGCCGTGCCAGCTAAGCTGATTAAAAATGTTGGTAGAACATGCTGCTCGATATAGCCAAGATGATCCATTCCAACATAGGTGGAAGCTGCATCGCAGAGGTGAGCAGCAATAATAGCTAAATTCACAGTGCCCATTAAAAAGCTCAAGTTAAGTAGCTTTGCCACTAGAAATACAATTGCAGATAATCCAAGCCCTATTCCAAATACTGCAAAGAAAACCCAGGGCCTCGCAAGAGATTGAGTTGAAAATAATATGCCAAGGTTAATCAAGCTAAAAAAGCTGCCAGTTAAAGCAAATAAACAATATGAGTTATTTATTACCCTAGCATTTTCCAAGAGCATTGAAATATAAAGAGAGGTTATGCAGAACGTGAAAACCACGATATAGATTAAAGGAGTGATTAAGAAGTACTTCAAGGGAGGCTGAACTATTTCAGCATCTTCAATTACTCTTAAACTTGAGCCAGCGAGTATATATGGCGAGACCGAGAAAATAAAGCGATCGCTCACCTCTACGTGGAAGTAATGCAGCAGCCTTAAAATCCCAAAGATTGCAAAGCAAAGAACTATGGCGTAGGTGAGGGTATTCACTATATTATATGGCTGATCATAAATCACAGGGTATACATAGTATTTATAAATGAATTGCTGAATACTATCTAGCAAATTCATAGCATTCACTCTGGTGGTTTTGTTGAAAGAGACACGCTACATGCAACTACCGCGAATCGTAGTCGTTGGCCACGATGTGATTTATGATATTAGTAAGGTTTGCAAAGACCTTAAACTTAGTGGAAGAGCATTGATTGTAACAGGCAGCTTGACAAAGGAGATCGCTGGGGATACTGCTAAGGATGTACTTGAAGATGCTGGCTATGAGGCAGAGTTGATTATAACGAAGAATGCATCAATGGCTGAAGTTGAAAAGGTTAAAAAAGCTGCGAAAAAATCGCAGACAAGTTTTTTACTTGGTGTGGGAGGTGGACGTTGTATAGATATTGCAAAGCTCGCTTCCACTCAGCTTAATATACCTTTTTTAAGCGTGCCAACTGCTGCTTCTCACGATGGAATTGCTTCAGCTAGAGCATCGATAGATCAAGGGGGTAGTTCGATTTCAATTGAAGCTCAAGCACCCCTTGCGTTGATCGCTGATACCAGAATAATAATGTCAGCTCCCTACAAACTTCTTGCATCTGGATGTGGAGATTTAATTTCAAATACCACTGCAGTGCTAGACTGGCAGCTTGCATATAAATTGAAAAATGAACCTTATAGTGAATATGCAGCTGCCCTCTCTCAAATGGCAGCTCAAATAATAGAAGATCAAGCGCAAACTATTAGAAAAGGCCTTGAAGAATCAGTGCGTATAGTGGTTAAAGCTCTAGTTTCCTCGGGCGTTGCCATGAGCATCGCTGGCTCCTCAAGACCTGCAAGTGGCAGTGAGCATAACTTCAGCCATGCATTGGATCAAATTGCACCCAAGCCAGCGCTCCATGGCGAGCAATGCGGCGTGGGAGCGATAATGATGATGTATCTCCATGGCGGTGACTGGGTTAAAATTAGGGATACCCTTAAGACAATTGGAGCTCCCACGAATGCAAGTGAGCTTGGAATCGATGGTCGTTATATAGTTAAAGCACTAATGCATGCTCATAAGATTAGACCAGAGCGCTATACAATTTTAGGCAGCTCAGGTTTAACTGAAGAAGCTGCTGAGAAACTAGCGCGAAAAACAGGTGTGATCTCCTAGGGTGATAGATATGGTTGAGGCAGAAACGATTGTTACATTAATTGGGGTTAAGCTCGCTAAAGTTGGTGAGGAGTTCATCTTCTTAGGGGGCACCAATGAGTGCGAGGGCTGCAAATTGAAAAATGCTTGTTTAAATCTTGAGGTTGGGAAGAAGTATAGAATTATTAGCAAAAGAGAGGGAATTCAACACGAGTGTGCAGTCCACGACCAAGGTGTTTGTCCAGTGGAAGTGGTGGAGGCGCCGATTATCGCTGCGATCGATGCCAGGCGAGCATTTGCAGGTTCGAAAATCAGTTATGAGCCATTGAGATGTGAAAGGAACTGCGGGCTCTATAATCTATGCCATCCAGAGGGCGTTAAAGCTGGAGAGAAATATACCATAATTAATGTCGTTGGAGATCCTCCTGAAACATGCCGCCTTGGATATAATTTAAAACTGGTGGAACTTAAGAGATAGCTCTAGGGTGGTTGGACTTTCTCTTCTTTCACTTCTTGTTTAACTTCCTCTTTCGGCTTAACTTCCTCTTTTGGTTTAACTTCCTCTTTTGCGGGCTCCTCTTTAGCAGGTTTCTTATAGGTTTCTAGGAATGAGACGCTTTTAAGATCAATTCTATTCAATATCTCATTTGCAATTTGCATTTTGGAGAATAATAAGCGCGAATTTAATGCTTGTTGAGATGGGACTATGATTGTTGCATTTTCCCCTTCAACTTTTACTTCGAGCTTCAATCCAGTGTAAGCTTGAATCAATCCCTTTATTTTTTCCTCAGCGCTCACGAGTCTTTCCTCAATTTTATATTCATAAGTTAAAGTTTCCCCAGCAAGGGGGTGATTGAAATTAACTCTTGCTCTCCCTCCAACTATATTTTCCACCACTCCAGTTTTATTGCCAATGGTTACCCTTTGGCCAATATGCGGTTTAATGCCAAGTTTTTTAACAGGTATGGTTTCTATTAATTCAAGCTTCTTTGGACCAACGCCTTTCTCAGGCCCAAAGGTTACAGTTCCTTGATAGCCCACTGGCTTGCCAACTAAGTCTTCATCAAGTCCAGGTAAAACGTGGCCTGCGCCAACGATTATCACGACAGGGCCATAAATAGTATTTTTATTATAAATATTGTGCTCTTTTGCGATATTTTCATCAGTAGTATCAAATACGCGGTTATCTTGCAGCTTGCCAGTGTAAGATAGCTTTATGAAATCTCCTTTTTGAATCGTCATAAATTGGAATAAAAGCAAAAGAGATATTTAATCCTTTAGATACAGCAAATAGCAAGCAAAATATATCTTCTTGAAAATCGAAATAAATGGAGATATGCTTAAACTAGCTCTTCCCAAGGGAAGTTTGGAAGAACAAACCCTGCTTTTATTTAAAACAGCTGGACTTGAAGTTAAAAAGGAGTTCAGAGATTACTCCCCAAAGATCAAAGATCCTAGGGTTTCACAAGTCAAAATACTCCGCCCTCAGGAAATTCCAAAGTATGTTGAGGAGGGCTTCTTTGACTTGGGTATAAGTGGCTATGACTGGGTTGTCGAAAGTAGGGCAGATGTTGTAGAAGTTGCGGATTTGCCCATAAGTAAAACTGGTGTTGGATCAGTTAGGATAGTCGTAGCAGTTCCAGAAAGTGCAAATATCAACTCTCCGAGAGAGATAAAGCCTAATTCTCGTGTTACCACTGAGTTTCCAAATATCACTAGAGAGTATTTTAAAAAACTTGGCATACCTGTTAAGATTTTCTATTCCTATGGCGCCACTGAGGCAAAGGTACCTGAGCTCATGGATGTAGTTGTGGATCTAACTGAAACTGGTGAAACACTGGAGAAAAATAGACTTAAAATCATAGACACCATAATGGAGTCCACTGCTAAGTTAATTGCTAATAAAAAATCTTGGAGGGATAAAAAGAAGAGGGAGGCAATTGAGGAGATAAAGACTCTTTTACTTGGCGTTATAGAAGCAAGAGGCAAGGTGCTTTTAACAATGAATGTCCCTGAGAGTAAGCTTGATTCAGTGGTTGAAATTTTACCAGCAATGAAAACCCCAACGGTTTCAAAGCTTTATAACTCAGGGTATTATGCTGTTGAAACTGTGGTGAACAAAAGCGAGGTAAACATGCTCATCCCTAAGCTTAAGAGGAGGGGAGCGCAGGATATTTTGGAGATAAATATTTCAAAGATAGTGCGCTGACTTGTGTTTTATGGCAAGATATAAGCGGGAGAGAAAACAGTTAGCAAAAGAAATAGCTCGAGAGCGAATTGAAATTTTATTTGACTTAGCAGCGCAAGTATACAAAGAGCATCCTGAGAGAAGTGATGCATATGTAGCGCTAGCTAGGCGAATTGGAATGCGCTATAATGTCAGAATCCCTCGGGAGTTAAAGCGAAGAATGTGCAAGCACTGCCATTGCTTCTTAGTTCCAGGTAGAAATGCAAGGGTTAGATTAAGGGGAAAGCATTTAACTATTACTTGTTTAAATTGCAAGCGACAGATGCGCTTTCCATATTGAGGGAGATATGAAGAAAAGAGATATGAAGAAAAAATCAGCTTTGCTTAAAGCAGTAATTCAAATAGGAAAAGAAGGCATAACTAATGGAGTTGTTGAGGAGCTGAAGAGACAGCTGAAGGAGAAAAAGCTAGTGAAGGTTAAGTTCTTGAGAAGTGCCTTAGAAAAAACAGAGAGAGAACAACTCGCTAGGGAACTGCAGGAGAAAACAAATGCGATTTTAATTGAGATAAGAGGGAACACAGCAGTATATCAAAGGAAGTAATACTAGAGTTTGTAGCGCTTCAATAATTTATGAATTGGAAATTTACCGCCTTTGAGGGATTTGAATGCTTGCTGCATGGTGCGGTGGTACTTCAATAGCTCCTTCACATCTTCTGGTCTAGTCCCAGATCCGCGTGCCACTCTTTTTATCCTAGAGCTATCCATAATCTTCGGGTCTAGCATTTCTTTCTCAGTCATTGAATCCATTATCACTTTGAAGCGCTTTAACTTCTCCTTCGTTATCTCAAATTGCTCCTCGCTTATATCAATGCCTAGGGGGAGCATTGATAGTAATTGCTTCAGCGGTCCCATTTTGCTTACTGCCTCAAGCTGCTTGTAGACATCTTTCAATGTGAATTTCCCCCTCATTATTGCTTCTACATCTATTTCTTCCTCTATCCTAGCTTCTTTAGCTTTTTCAACTAGAGTTTTAAGATCGCCCATTCCAAGTAGCCTTGATATGAAGCGATCACTTTCAAAGCGCTCTAAATCATCTAGGTGCTCTCCTGTGCCTATGAATACAATTGGTACATTTATCTCTGAACAAGCGGAAAGCGCTCCTCCCCCCTTAGCAGTGCCATCGAGCTTGGTTATTATTATACCTGTTATCCCAATTGCTTCATGGAATGCCCTCGCTTGAGAAGCTGCTTGCTGCCCCATTGCTGCATCGAGCACGAGATACTTTTGTTCAGGGTTTATTGCTCGCTCTATCTCCACCATTTCTTGGATTAAATCATCCTCGAGAGCGTGCCTTCCACATGTGTCAATGATTTTAACATCCATTTTTTCAAGGGCTTTTAATCCATTGATAGCAATCATTACACCATTTTTGCTATCTCTATCGCCATAGAATTGAACCCCAATTTTTTCACAGAGCTGCTTCAATTGCTCATAAGCCCCAGGTCGAAAGGTATCAGCGCAGATAACACCCGCTTTCAATCCTTTTCGCTGGAAGTAGCGTGCTAGCTTGGCAACAGTGGTTGTTTTTCCACTGCCCTGCAATCCCACGAGTAATATTTTTTGAGGCTGGAGCTTGATTTCTGAGCTTTTGCCTAGTATAGCAACTAGCTCTTGATAAACGATGTTTATAACATGCTCCCTTGGATTAACCCCTGGCTTGGGTTCTTCTTTAAGGCTCCGCTCCTTTATTCTTGAGGATAGCTTCATAACGAGCTTTACATTTACATCCGCTTGTAATAGCGCGCGTTGTATATCTTTCACTAGTTCGCTAACCGTGGCTTCATCCACTCGAGGTGCGCCTACAAATTTTCTAAGGGCACTTTTGAGAGAGCTTCCGAGGGTATCTAATACCATCTTGCTTGATTTATGGGATCATATCAACTTAAAGATTTGCTCAATCTTAATTTTAATATAATCAACCAAAAATTCAATTTTATCTGGTAATAATACCAAAAATTTATTTATTTGTTATGCATAATAATTATAATGGTGAGAAAATTTGATTGAACTAGTTTACGTCCAAGCACCTTTTACCAAGGAGGACATAGAGCAGCTGAAGAGGAAAACTAGAGCAAGCGATACCAAAAAGGCACTGCAAATTGCAGTTGAACACTATATTAACTGCGAGCACGTAGCGCGATAAATCATTTCTTAGGCAGCATCTCAGTTATTTCATTTTTATCAGGTGTTGCTCCACATTTCTTGCACCAATACCCAACTCCAGGCTCAGGCGTGCTTCGTGCTATAACTTCCACTTCTCCCCCACAGCCTTTATGATATTTTTTAACTCCCTTATGATATTTCCCCATTTCCCATCTCAATAATTATTATCGAACCTATTAGATTTAAACTTTACATTTCTATGAACTATGAAAGTATAAATTCCATTTACTGCATAGATAGAACTATGAAACAGAGCATGACAAGCGTTGATGTTTCAGCAACTGTGAGAGAGCTTCAAATACTCAATAATGCTTTAGTTGATAAGGTATATCAACATACCTATGATGAAATTCGCTTGCAATTATACATTAAAGCTACTGGGCGAAGTGATTTAGTAATCGAGGCTGGAAAAAGACTGCATCTCACAGCCTATCCACGCGCAAGTCCTAAAACTCCCTCAAATTTTGCAATGCTGCTAAGGAAATACATCTCAGGTGGCAGAATCGCTGAGATAAAGCAGCATGATTTTGACCGAGTAATCGAAATTGCTATAGAGCGCGGGGGTGAAAAAAATTATCTGGTGGTAGAGCTATTCTCCAAGGGCAATGTTATACTGCTGAATGAAAATCGGAAGATAATACTGCCTCTTCATTCATACAGTTTCCAAAACCGCGAGGTCAAACAGGGCTTAGAATATGAATATCCCCCTCCTCAGCTAAATCCTCTTATATTGAGTAAAAATGAATTAGAGCAGTTGCTCAAGCAGTCTGAAAAAGATTTAATCCGCACTCTAGCATCGAGATTGAACTTGGGCGGGCTCTACGCTGAGGAAATCTGCTTAAGGGCAAATTTAGATAAAGCGAAGGCTGCAAAAAATCTTGAACCTAGCGAATTAGAAAAATTATTTAGCGCGATGCAAGAGCTATTTACCCCTCTAGCGAGGGGGGAGTTCAAACCACATATAGTAATAAAAAATGGAGTGGAAATTGACGTCTTGCCACTTGAGCTAATGCAGTATAGAGAATATGAAAAGAAATACCATTCCACCTTCAATGCAGCACTCGATGAATACTTCACTAAGTTAGCACTGAAGAATCTAGAGACTGAGGTGGAGAGGAAAAAGGAAGAAAAGTTAACAGTTTTAAGGAGAATGCTTCATCAGCAGGAGGAAGCTATCAAGAAATTGATGGAAGAAGAAAAGCAAGCAATTGAGAAAGGGGAGTTAATTTACTCCAACTATGGAGCACTCCAAGCACTTCTTCAAGGAATAAATGAGGCAAGGAGGAAAAAAATTTCTTGGGAAGAAATAAAGCGCACTTTTACCCAAATCAAGCACGTGAGGGAAGAAAAAGGGGAAATAGTAATCGAGCTTGAAGGTAGAGAAATCGAATTAAACATCAACCATTCACTACCTCAAAACGCCTCGAAATACTACGACCAAGCAAAGAAAATTAGAGAGAAACGCGAGGGAGCAGAAGCTGCTATTGTTGATACCAAGAGAAAAATAGCTGAAGAGCAAGCTCGCGAAGAAACTCTGGAAATTGATTTAGCACCAAGGCGGAGGGTAAAAAGGAAGAAGCATTGGTTCGATGGATTCAGATGGTTTATTTCTTCAGATGGCTTCTTAATCGTGGGAGGGAGAGATGCGGAGACAAATGAAGAACTGGTTAAAAAATATATGCAAAAAGAAGACCTCTTCTTCCACGCCCAAGCACATGGAGCACCAGCTGTGCTGGTGAAAACAGAAGGAAGAGAAGTACCTGAGAGTACCCTTCGAGAAGCAGCGCAGTTCTCAGTTTCTTATTCAAATGTATGGAAGGCAAAGCAATTTGCTGGAGACTGCTACTGGGTTAAGCCTGAACAAGTGTCCAAAACACCTGAACCTGGAGAGTACATCACTAAGGGCTCATTTGTTATAAGGGGAGAGCGCAACTACTTTTATGATGTCGCAGTGGGACTTGCAATTGGAGTGGAAATCAATGAAGAAACAAGACTCATAGCTGGGCCTGTGAGCGCGATTAAAGCTAAATCAAAGTACTACGTAGAGATCCTCCCAGGCGACTTGGATCAAAATGAAGCAGCCAAGAAGATTGCTGCTATATTTCTGGAAATAGCTAGCAAGGAGGATAAACATATTGTAAAAGCAATTGCAACTCCAGGTGAAATCGCTAAATTATTACCCCCAGGGGAAATAGATATCATCAAGCCTAAGCGGTAGGTGAAGTGCTCATTAAGAATTTCTGAACCTCTTCTAACCTAGGCCCTTCTCTAACTATTTTCTTGTTAACTAGATCAACAATAGTAGAAGCCTTGCCGTAGTAGCACTTTCCTCCATCTATCAAAAAATCTGCCTTCACCTTCACCTCATCAGCACTCTTGGGAGCTGGCTCTCCTGAGATATTTGCACTTGTAGAAGTAATTGGCTTGCCAAATTGAGAGATCAATTCAAGTGCGATCTTGTGATCTGGGAATCGAATGCCAACTATTTTTGAGCCCGATGTTACGAAATCAGGTACAATTGGTTTTTTCAAAAGCAAAACAGTTATAGGACCCGGAAGGAATTTAACTATGAAATCCCAAGCTGCTTCATCAACATATGCAATTTCCTGCAGCATTTCAAATGAAGAAACTGCTAGTGAGAGAGGCTCATTAGCTTTGCGCTTTTTAATTTCAAAAACCCTTTTCACGGCATTGAGTGAATAAGCATTGCACCCAAGTCCATAGACTGTTTCAGTTGGATAAATCACAATTCCATCTCTATTTAAAACTTCCACTGCTTTTTTAATCACGTCCATAGAAGCTATTTCTTCTTCTTAATGGTCGCGATATCACCAAGGGTTAATTCCCTAGGAGAAGACCTCTTCTTTATCTCTACTCCAAGCTCCGCTGGTTGAACTAGCTTTATCTCTAGCACTTTTTCCAGTTTCTTTCTCACTTCCTCCTCAAGCATTAACTCCTGCCGCTCGATCTTCTTGACAACATTGGCCTTCTCTAAAATCCTCTTAGCTAGTTCTTCCTGGGTCCAACCGCGCTTCTCCCTCTCTTTTCGAATTATCTCTCCATAATTTGGAACAATTATTACATCAACCATTTGATCGAATACATCCCTCTGCTTCTCAGCAAGAGGCTTAGTTGTGGTAGCCATAGTAGCCCGAGCTACTGGAGCTCGCCTCTCCACAGGTGTTCCAAATCGAGAGCAATTGCTGCACGCATTCAACTCGCTCCCTTCAATCCTTATATAGAGAGGCTTGCCTTTAATCTCAATACCGCAAATTTCACATTGCATAGTATGATTGTAAAACCTAAAGCTATATATCACTATGGATTTAATAAATTATTTGTAAAAAGCATTGGAAGTGATAATAATTGGCAGCTGATGAGCAAGGCGATATTGAAGTGCAGGCAGAAGAAATAGCGGCCGCCTCTCAAGATGAATTCTTAAAATACCTCTTGGATCGAGTGCGTTTACTCGAAGAGCGCAATGCGCGGCTGAAAGAGGAGATAAAGCGAATTGAGAATGAGAAGCGCAATTCAGAGAACAAAAGAGTAAAATTCGAGCGCGAGGTGCGCAAGCTAAGGAGCGAGCTTGAGCGCTTGAGAGTTCCACCCCTCGTAGTTGGTACTATTCAAGATGTACTCAGCGACGACAAAGTAGTGATAAAGAGCAGCACGGGTCCAAAATTCGTTGTAAGTGCTTCTCAGTTCATTGAGAGTAAAAAACTAACTGCTGGTGCTAGAGTTGCACTTAACCAACAAACTCTTGCAATAGTCAGTGTATTACCATCTCCAAAGGACCCAATGGTATATGGAATGGAGATCATAGAATCGCCAGACGTGGACTACGATGACATAGGAGGACTCGATGCCCAGATTCAAGAAATTAGAGAGACCGTGGAGCTGCCTTTAATAAAGCCCGAGGCATTCAAAAAAATAGGCATAGAGCCACCCAAGGGAATACTTCTCTATGGACCTCCCGGCACTGGAAAAACTCTTCTCGCTAAAGCAGTTGCGCGAAGAACTAAGGCAACCTTCATACGAGTTGTTGGCTCAGAACTTGTTCAGAAGTACATTGGAGAGGGCGCGCGCTTGGTCCGCGAGCTATTTGAGCTAGCAAGGGAAAAATCACCAAGTATAGTTTTCATCGATGAACTCGATGCCATAGGTGCAAAGCGGCTTGAATCCGCGACCTCAGGAGATCGAGAGGTACAGCGAACGCTAATGCAGCTCCTCAGTGAAATGGATGGCTTCGACCCCAGGGGAGATGTGAAGATCATAGGTGCAACAAATAGACCTGATATACTTGATCCAGCTTTACTCCGCCCTGGGAGATTTGATCGCATGATTGAAATACCAATGCCCAATTTCGCCGCTAGAGTGCAGATCTTCAAGATCCACACTAAGAAGATGAACCTAGCGGAGGAAATCAACTTCGAGCGCCTTGCATCGCTAACAGATGGAGCCACTGGCGCAGATATAAAAGCAATTGCAATGGAAGCAGGGATGTTCGCAATCCGCGCGGATCGCGATGCAGTTACAATGCAGGATTTTGAAGCGGCAATTAAAAAGGTAATGGGCGAGGAAGAGGAAGACGCTCACAAAAGCATGGGAATGATGTTCGCATAGATAATTAGCTCATTTTTTAGCATTTAAAAGCTCATTTTTCTAGCATTTAAATTTTCAGCATTATACAATTATTTTAAACATTTATATTATTCAAAGTCGTTATTGAAAAGTGAATGAAGTATCTTGAATTGATAGAAGCCCTTGAAAATGTTGCTAAAATTGCAAGTAAAAATGAAAAAATAGCTATAATTTCAGATCTCTTGAAAAAATCAGAGAAGCAAGAGCTTAAAATAATCGCTAGATTACTCGTGGGCAAAATATTCCCAGACTACGATGTGAGAGAGCTTGGAATTTCAACAGCAACCATCAGTAAGGTTTTAAGCGAGATAACTGGTAAGACACAGCTTGAACTAATTCAGCTGCACAAGCAAACTGGCGATCTAGGGAGCGCTGCTGAAGTTGCACTTAAATCAAAGCAACAATTTTCTTTAGTGGAGGAACCGCTCGAGATCAGCGAAGTTTATTCTGCGATGGAGGAGATAAGCGAGATAAAAGGCGAAGATAGCTTCGCTAGAGTATCAAATATATTGAAAGGGCTGCTGCTTCGCGCATCGCCCCTTGAAGCTAAATATTTAATTAGAACTTTGCTGGGCAATATTCAAGCTGGCTTCTCCCAAGGTTTGATGGAAGATGCAATTGCTCGAGCATTTGAGGTTTCAAAGGCAAAGGTGCAGCGAGCTTTAATGTATTTGCCTGATGTTGGGGAAATCGCAGCTATAGCGCAGCAGGGAGATGGAGCGCTAGATGAGGTTGATATCCAACTATTTAGACCAGTGAAGCCAATGCTTGCCTCCTACGCTTCTAGTATAGAGGAGATCTTTCAAGAGTTTAAGGAGTTCGCTCTCGAAATAAAATATGATGGTATAAGGGTGCAGGCGCATAAGAAGGGTGATGAGGTCAAGGTCTTCACCCGCAGGCTCAAGGATATCACTTCTGCTGTTCCAGATCTCATTGAAAAGCTAAAGCGAATAAAGGCTGAGAACTTCATTATCGAGGGCGAACTTATCGCAGTGAGAGAAGGCAAGTTGCTTCCATTTCAAGAACTGGTGAAGCGCATACAAAGAAAATATGAGATTGAGAAGATGAGCAAGCAAATACCCCTGAATTTCCTAGCCTTCGATGTTCTATATTTAAATGGTGCTAATTTAACTAAAATGAAATACAAATTTAGATATGCTATCCTCGAGGATCTATTGAATAGCAGCGGAATCGAGCGAGCAGATAGAATTGTTGCTTCGAATTTAGAAGAAGCCAAGGCCTTTTTTGAAAGAGCCCGCAGTATGGGACACGAGGGACTAATGGCAAAGGACTTGAATGCTACTTATTCACCTGGTACTAGAGGGAGGAAGATGCTGAAGTTGAAAAGCTTCCTTGATACTCTTGATGTCGCTATATTAGCTGCTGAATATGGAGAGGGAAGGAAACATGAATTCTTAAGCAGATATTTCATAGGCGCTAAGAGCGGCGATGAATTCGTGGTAATTGGGAAAGTTTCCTCAGGTTTAAGTGATGAAGAACTTGAATGGATAACTCAAGAGCTGCGCAAGGATGCAGTTGAGGAAACTGGTAGGCTTGTTAAGGTTAAACCTAGAATTGTATTAGAAGTTGCTTTTGATGAGATACAAAAAGGAGATAGCTATCCCTCTGGCTATGCTCTTCGCTTCCCTAGAGTACTCAGGATTCGAGATGATAAAGAAATCGATGAAATAGATTCTGTGGATAGAATCAAAGAGCTATATGAATATGGATCTAAACATAAATAAAAAAATTAATCTTAAAATTAAAAAATTGAATTCTAAGGAGAAAGGTTAAAAAAATTAGTCGAACTCTCCTTCCTCAGATGGAGTCGATGGAGCTGTTTCTTTTGCTTTTGAGGCAGCTATAACGTCATCTATCCTCAGAATCATTGAAGCAGCTTCAGTTGCTGAGAGCACAGCTTGGGTTTTAGCGCGCAGCGGCTCTACAACCCCTGCTTCCTTCATATCCATGGGCTTGCCTGTGTATACATTCAAGCCAAAGGTTTTGTTGCCAGCTTCATGGGAAGCTCTCAAGTCCACGAGTGTGTCTATGGGATCTAAGCCTGAATTTTCCGCAAGGGTCTTGGGAATGACTTCCATCGCATCTGCAAATGCGAGGACTGCGATTTGCTCTCTACCTGTGAGCTTTGAAGCATATTCGCGGATTCTAAGTGCAAGCTCTACTTCAGGTGCGCCTCCTCCCGCTACTATTTTTTCATCCTCGATAGCTGCTTCAACTACTCGCAAGCCATCTTGGATAGCTCGCTCTAGTTCGTCAACAATGTGCTGCGTGCCACCTCTAACTAGTATTGTGACGGACTTTGGATTCTTGCATTGCGTGATGTATAACATATTCTCAGTGCCTGTTTTCTTTTCTTCAACCAGACCAGCGAATCCAAGGTCTTCTTTAGTCAAGTCCTGTATGCTTGATACAATGTTGGCTCCCGTGGCTTTGGAGATGAGTTTCATATCGGATTCCTTTACTCTTCGAACTGCTAATACACCAGCTTTAGCTAGGTAATGCTGCACTAGATCTTCTATTCCCTTCTGGCAAATTACAACATTTGCACCTGTGGCAATGATTTTATCTGCTATTGACTTGAGAATTCGCTCTTCTTCATCTAGGAATACTCTCAATTGATCAGGGGTTTTGATGGAGATCTCAGCATCTGTTTTGGTTTTTTTAACCTCGAGATCGTCTGCTATCAAGGCTATCTTAGCTTCCTTCACTTTCTTAGGCATACCACTATGCACGCGCTCTTTATCTATCACTATCCCATCTATGAGAGCAGTATCCTCGATTTTACCGCCAACTCTCTTCTCGATCTTTATATCATCTTTATCAACCGCATATCTACCATCTTTCTTCTCAGCAACTGCTTTAACTGCTTTAACAACAAGGCTTGAAAGCGCATCCATAGCTATCTCTGTTCCCTTTCCTGTGAGTGCAGTTTTGGCTACTTGCTCTAGAATCTTTTCATCGTTTATTGTCACATCGAATGCTAAGCTGTTTAAAATTTCTATCGCTTTATCAGCAGCTAATCGATATCCACGAGCTACTACGGTTGGATGTATATTCTGGTCGATCAATTCCTCTGCTTTTTTAAGCAGCTCGCCAGCTAGTACAACTGCTGTTGTAGTGCCATCTCCCACTTCTTCATCTTGCGTCTTCGCGACTTCCACTATCATCTTCGCTGCAGGATGTGCGATGTCCATTTCCTTCAAAATCGTAGCACCATCATTTGTAATCACTATATCCCCTAAGCTATCAACCAGCATTTTATCCATGCCCCTTGGACCAAGAGTAGTGCGAACAGCTTCTGCAACGATTTTACCAGCTAAGATATTATTCGCCTGTGCATCTCTACCTCTAGTACGAGTTGTACCCTCCTTAAGGATAAGAATAGGCTGTCCTGCAAGCTGTCCATTTGTCATAGGATAACCTCCTTTTTATAATCAGTAGCATCAAATCAGTTGAGCAGAAGTTCTATAAAAAGTTTGCTATTACTAAGGCTATGTTATTATGCTAAATTCTGCAGCGATAAAAAGAGGAATTCCAGAGACTTGCTTTGAAAAAACTTTGAAAAAAATTAAGAAAATATGAAATTATTTAGGTTGCAGGTCTAAAATCGTTATACCTATCTTAAGTTGATCTATCTCCTCCTTACTTAGCCCTCGCTTTCTAGCTTTATCTGAAATAATTGCGCTATTCCCAAGGGGATCTTTAATAATTAAAGTCATTGTTTGCTCGCCTCTTTTAATCGCCGCGATTTTGTTAAGTATTTCCTCAGCTTTTCGCTTTTGCTCCTCAGTTTCTGCCCAGCTTTTAGCAGTTTCAACCACTGCTTCAACTCTATTTAGCACACCCTCAACGTTAGAGATGAAGGCCTCAGCTACAGCACCAGGTTCAACTTCAACACCCAGTTCTGGAATATATATACTCCCGGAATTAGACCTCACCACGCGTGTATTTAAATCGTCTGAGGAGGAGACGAAAAATTCATATTCCACTGGTTCTTTTTGAGAAAGTATAAGAGTATCAGCGTATCTAAATCCACATTTACAGTTACTACTGATGCAGAGAATTTCATCGAAATAAGGAATTTTATCAAAATACCATCTTAAGGGAATTTTTGAGCCGCATATAGGGCACTGGCCTTGGTCTTGAATTTGAAACTCCATTCTATTTCTTCTTCCGCGGGGAAATCTTATTGCGGTCTATCTTCACGCCTGTTGGAGTGACGATTACCTTAGTATCCTCAAAGCCAGCTATATCACCGTGTACATCCATTGCAACTTGTTTTAGATCTCTGAGTGCTCGATCGCGATTAAGGTCATCGTGCTTAATTAGAGAGTAATCGATTATTACGATATTTCCATTGTATACTTCCTTCTTCAAATCAGGAAGGTCATGCAAACTGCCTAGCTCAGCTATTTTTATAAACATATTCGCTCCAGTTTCCTCTGCCATTCCCTCGAATTGCCCTTCGATCTCAACATAATCCTCTACCACGGTTTCCTTCTTAGGATGAAATAGCTTTTCAAATATTCCCATATTTTTTTCACACCTCAGCTAAGTTATACGCAAATAGATATTTAAATCTATTCAGCCAACTCTATTTCCTTTAAAATTTTAAGCGCAAGTTCTCGGGAGATTTTTTCCACCTCAGCTTCTCTCTCGACCTTTTTATCCAAAAATTCTTTTAACTCGATGGCGATCTCATTAATTCTAGTTCTCTCAATCTCAGAATTTAAAGGCTTGTTAGCCTGCAGCTTAGGCTCTCCCTCCATTCCTCCCTCTGGGAAATACCAATCCTTGAACCAGCGAAAACCACTTTTCCAGAGGATATAGCCTATTGGGGTAGCTATTGGAGGTATTCCTATGGAGAGTGCCTTTGCAGTAGTTGGGTGATCTAAATATTTAACCATGATATGCCCGCCTGGGGGAATTAATTCTGAGAGAATTTGAAATAAAGCGATATTTAATCCAGTTTTTGAGAGTTCAATAGTAGTATTTTCCTTTATTTTAACTTTCTCGCGATAGTTTATTTCCATCCAGGGTTTAATTAACTCTCTGCCGAGGAAAAATCTGCCAGTTGCAACTGCTTCCCTTGAAATTTGATTTTCTCTATCTCGTAGAAATAGCGTGAATTTGCTTTCCTCTGGAAATCTGCCTTTTTTGACCTCGCCTAGGTATAGAAAATACTCGCCAATTTTTCTGCCAGCTATTTTTTCCCAAAGCATTTATTTTATTTTTTATATTATATATATTTTATATATTATTTAACTGATATTCTAAAGCCCCTTGGCCTCGCTGCTTTCTTCAACTTTGCCCTTATCTCAAGCACGCCATTATTATACATCGCTTTAGCGCTCCCTGGGTCTATTTCTTCCCTCAGCGAGACATTTTTATAATACCTCACTCTCTCTGCTTCACCCTCGATCTTTATACTAGTTTCAGTTGCTTCCACATTGATCTTATCCTTCTCGCAGCCTGGTAGCTCAGCTGTTACAATTGCTTCATTGGTTTTTTCATCGATGATAACATCGGTGAAAGGCTCTCTAGTACCAGGTCTAATTTCTCTCATGGTTGGCTCAATATTTCCAAAAGTTCGAATCTCCGGCTCTCCCCCTGGCCCTATTCTTACTGAAAAGCCATAGTATAGTGGCTCTTCAAATGCTCTTCCAGCTCTAATTGCATTAAACAAGCGATCGATCATATCAACTATTTCTCTGAACTCGTCTCCAAAAAATCTCCTTCTCCACATAAAATCACCATCATTTATTTTTTGCAATTTTTCTTAAAAAGCTTGTGATTAAAAAATCTGAAGCTCTCCTTTTACCACCATCTCAGTTATCTTTATAATATCCTCCAGCCAAGCATCCACAATTGCTTCCACCCTTGGCTTTATCTTCTCTAGACTTGCATTTTTTTTAAGTAACAGCTGCACACTGGCAACTTTGGGCTCATCAATTGGCTCTCCAATTTGAGAAAGGAGTCTTACATAGACTTCTTGAATATCGCTATCAATACTGACAATGTTATGGGCAATTTGATTCGCAAGCAAGTTATAGATCTTGCCGATGTGATTCACAGGGTTCTTTCCAGCTGTAGCCTCCAAGCTCATAGGTCGATTAGGGGTAATGAGGCCATTGCAGCGATTCCCCCTCCCTACCGAGCCATCGTCTCCCATCTCAGAACTCGTGCCAGTTACAGTTAAATATACAATGCCTTTTTCAAAGTTGTCCCCTGTATTCACCGCAACTATTACATCTCTATGAGTATATTTTTCAGCGGCTCTCTTAATGAACTCCTCAAGCTCAGCCTTAATTGCTTTATAGTGCTCCAGGCTATGGACATACTTTGATACAAAAGCATCTGCAACTGTGAGAGATATCTTATCTCCTTCGCGCAGTGCCATTACCTTCATATCCTCTCCAATGGCAGGCTGCTTGGGAATTAGCTCTTTTACAATTGCCCTCTCAACATTATAAACTATTTTTTCAGTTTCTGAAAATGGGGCAAATCCAACGCCAAATGAAGTATCATTTGATCTTGGGATACCTAAGCGCTCGAAGACGTCCACTAAGTCAGCGGAACCTTGTCCAAGGCGCTGGTCAATTATAACTTGATGTTCCTCAAGGTTTCTAAGTGTGTTTTTAAGATATTCTCGAGCTGCTTTTAAAACGATTCTACCAACGGGAATTTTTTCTTTACCCACATAAGTGGTAGCTCGCCCGCTGAGTAAGATAAAAATAGGGCGAATAATTTCTCCACCACCATAAGTGGGATTTGCTTCACCTCCAACCAACTCCACTTGGTCGGTGTTGTGATGCAAAATTCTTCCAAAGCGATTCAAATACTCGTTTGATAGCGCTCGACTCATAGCCTCAGCAATGCCATCGCAAAGTGAATCAGGGTGTCCTATGCCCTTTCTCTCCACTAGTTCGATTTTCTGTTCCTCGATAGGTGTTCGAGTAATCTGCTCTACCACGATATTTCGCGGCATGTTTTTTTCCTTTTATGTTCTAAAAATATAATTATATGGTATTTTTAACTATTGTTTTAACTAGTCTGATTGAATGAAGGCTAAGCGTGCCTTTTCACCTCGATACCTGATTCGATTTCAATTAATCGCTTGCCATCCTTGTATACCCTCACAGTTCCCCCGCTTTGGGAAACTGTAACTGATATTGCCCGGGTTTCTTTGCTGATTGCAGCAGCAGCCGCATGTCTTGCTCCTAGGCCTTTTTGGATTTGCACGCTCTTAGCATCGACATCGAGATATGCACCAGCGGTTAAGATCTGTCCTTTTTCATCAATGATGAAAGCACCATCGAGCATAGCAAGAGCTTTAATGGATTCCCAATTTTCAGCCCAAGTGATATCCCGCTCTGTGCCATCGTGGCCTTGAAATGGATTTAAAATGAGCTGGTGGGACCGCTTCAGCACCTCAGCTGAGTCGCCAACTACGAAAACGGTGCCAACGGGACGGCCTTCTCTACCCTCCCTCCCTATATCCATGGCGATTCTCAGTACTGCTCTTAAAACGTTAGGATCCACGCGCTTTGTGCTTTCATTTAGGCTTTGAATAGCTGGGCTCTCCTTCACATTATATATAATAATCGAATCGCAGGCTACTCCAACTCCCACTACTCCTACAACTATATCGCTTTTGATTTTACCATTTGCATATGCAACGGTTATTGCATCCTCCAGTAGCTCTGCACGGCTGAAGGCTTTCAGATTCATGGATTGACTTACATTTGTCGCAGACCCCATGAGTTTTGAAATGAAATCTATAGAGAGATCTTCATGCACTCCCTCTATCCTCCCCTCAAACCTTGCAACATATATTGGAATATCCGTTGTTAAAAAATCCTTTAAAAGGTCACTCAAGCTTTCATCATCTGAGATGACTATAATTGCACCAGCGTGGGTCTCGCTAGCTAGCTGCACAGCAGTTTTTGCAATTGCATTTTTAATATCTACCCCGAGATCCACCTGTTTTCACTACCTTTATTATGATTAAATACGCTCTAATCCATCCCATATATTCAATTGCAGAACTATAATAAAAAAGTTACCTTCTAGATAGCTATTTATACCGCATGCTTTGAAAATAAATTGCTATGTGCGAATCAACAGTTATACTTAAAAAAGGAAACAAGAAAGAAGTTGTAATGAAAGATGTGATTCAAGTGCTAGTTAATGGAGAAGATATTAAAGCAATAGGTATACTTGGAGATTCCAAAAATCTGCGGGGTAATATTACCAAGATTGATTTAAGCGGCCATGAGATAATCATAGAGGGCAAGTGATGGGAATAGAAATTAAAAACTTGGGATCGAATATTTTGGTTATAATAGCTGGGATATTCCTAGGAGTGTTGATTTTCAATCTTTTCTTCGAACAGCCAAGCGTTGGCGTGATCAAAATAGAGGGCTCAGTGCTCGAGAACCAGAGGACTCAGGATATTATTAGCATGCTTAGATATGCTCGCGAGGTAAACTCAATTAAAGCAGTTGTCCTCGTTATAGACAGCCCTGGAGGGGAAGCTTCTCGATGCGAGGAAGTATACATAGAGGTGCTGCAGCTTCGTAGAGAGAAACCAGTCATCGCATCGATAGGTGCTACTGGTGCTTCAGGGGCGTATTACATTGCAGTTGCCGCAAATTATATCTATGCAAAGCCCACTTCGAGTGTTGGCAGCATAGGGGTAACCGCTATTCTTCCTCAGCCGATAACACTGCCTGAGGATAGAATTATAACTGGTCCATATAAAACCACTGGGAAGGATAGAAAGCAATTTGCAGCCACCGTTGAAGCTGTGAAAGAGGGTTTTTTAAGAGCAGTGATACAGCAGAGGGGCGATCGATTAAAGCTTACAAAGGAAGAGCTATCCAGGGCAGAGCTTTATATAGGCATAGATGCCAAGAGAAATGGGCTTGTGGATGATATAGGCTCGATTTCTCAAGCCATTGCTAAAGCAGCGGATCTAGCTGGAATTGCAAATTATAGAACCATTGATATAAATAAAGAGCTCAATATTACTTCCACTAACTTTCCACTGCTGGTGAATGAATCTTATTTAAATCAGCAGTCAAACACCGCTCCGGTAACCTACTTCTTATACCTTGAACCAAGGTGAATGAAATGAGGAAAATATACCTTTTGATACTGGTAACTTTGATAGTACTCGCGGTGCAGCTAATATATTACTATCGAGGAATATATCAACCTCCATCTTCTGCGCTGCACGACCTCAATGTAAGCCTGCCTATTTCAAAAACCGAGAGATACGTGGAGGAAATAACTCAAGGCTCTGGCTTGGTTTTAATAGATAAAGCACATGGCAATCAATTTGCTCCGCATGAGTTAAATACACTTTTAATTAGAATACTCTCCAGGGGGGCTAGTTTTGAGTTTTTAAGTGAAAGTAGTGCTTTCAGAGAAAAATTGAGAGAAGCAGATGTTAAAGCTCTAGTTATAATTGCCCCTGCAGATTCATATTCTAAGGAGGATAAAAAAGCAGTTAAGGACTTCGTAGAACGAGGAGGAAAACTCTTGCTGATTGCAGATCCCTCCAGGGAAAGTGAGATAAATAGCTTAGCGAGTCAGTTCAAAATGCTATTCTGGAATGACTATCTTTACAACTTGAGGGAAAATGATGGCAACTATCAATATATATATCTCACCCAATTCAAACCCTGTGAGGTGACCAAAAAACTAGAGAAAATCGCGTTTTACACAGCTTGCTCCATATATCCCAGTGAAATGGGAATTGCCATTGCTGATCAAAATACCTTTTCCTCGAGAATTGAAACCCCTAGTAATCTAACTCCAATGGTATTTATGGATGAAAAAATTTTAGCGATAGGGGACTTCACTTTTCTAATTGAACCTTATAATTCAGCTTGGGATAATAATCAATTGATTTCCAACATCGCTGATTTTTTGACTGGAGTGGTGGAGAAAGTTAGATCGCCAGCTCAGCCTAAAATAATTTCTTGGTACAATAATAAAACAAAGGATAATTCCACCTATATTTCAATCTCAAGCACGGAAGCGATTTACTTCAATGCCACTGCTGATCAAAAGATCGACATCTGGGTCTGGACTCTCAACGATCAAGATATAAATAATAACCAAGATAGCTTTATCTATACTTTCAACCAAAGTGGCCTTTTTTACATCAATGTATCGGGCAGTAACTTAAATGGCAGAACTCAAACAGTTAGCTGGTGCGTCAATGCAACAATTAAATAATATTTAGCACGCAGAAACATTATGGAGGTGTAAATGAATTATTAAGTCGATGAAGCGTGCTAGAGATATAATGGTTAAAGAAGTTTACACTATAAATGGAAAAGCAAAAGTTGCACTAGCGCGATTGAAGATGCTTAGATATAGCGTTGGTGCCCTGCCTGTTGTTCAAAAAAATGGTAAATTAATAGGGATTATCACTTTGAGGGACATCGAACTAGCTGGTAGAGATGTTTCTAGCATTCAAGTAGAAGATTTAATGAGCAAAGAGCTCATCATCTGCACTGAGGATACAAGTATTAAGGAAATAGTTGATATAATGATTAAAACCGGGATTCAGCGCATTCCAGTGGTGAGAAATAAAAAACTCGTTGGACTTGTGACTCAAACTTCAGTAATAAAAGCCGCGCGAGAATTTTTATAATTTATAATCTCTAAATTATATGGCTGCTAGAATCATTGAAGAACCTGCTTATAGAGAACGCGTGTTGATATTTCGCGATAGAAGACACGCGGGGAGACTTCTAGCTGAGAAACTCAGGTTTATTCCTCGAGATAGAGCCTTGGCTTTAGCAATACCAGCGGGAGGAGTTCCCGTTGGGTATGAAGTTGCAAAGCAGCTTGGTATTTCAATGGATGTGATCATAGTTAGGAAGATTCAAATTCCTTGGAATACTGAGGTTGGATTTGGAGCTATAGCTTGGGATGGAGAGATGGTATTTAATGAATCTTTAATGCAACATTTGCGCTTGACAAAGGAAATGGTTAAGAACTCAATTGCTAGGACAACTGAAAGTATACAAGAGAGGCTGAGTAAATTCAGGGGAGATAAGGTTTTACCAAATTTGAATGGGAAAGTGGTGATACTCATTGACGACGGCCTTGCATCTGGTTTTACTATGCTTGCAGCAGTTAGATCCACGAGGAAGAGAAATCCTGAGAAAATAGTGATTGCTGTGCCCACAGGTTCTTCGCGTGCAATCGCCCTCCTCTCGACAGAAGTTGATGAAATCGTATGCCTAAATATAAGAAGTGGAGTGGTGTTTGCGGTTGCAGATGCTTACCAAGAATGGTACGACTTAAGCGATGAAGAGGTCAGTGAGATCTTGAAGAAAGGAATTGCAAATGCTAAAGATTAAAAATAAAAATAATAAATTGGGCCTTAATTATATTGCTATAATGGTTTATGATTTTGATTTAAAAACTATATTTTTACAAATAATTGCAATAAAATGAAAATAAATATTTAAGTAGATGAAAAAATTTATGAGCAAAAAATGATGATTTCTGTATAATGAAATTAAATGAGCTTGTAAAAACAATGTCAGGCTATCTCTCGGAGCAAACCATTATTGATTTCTTACTCCTGAGCAGAGCCTTTGAGGACACTAGGTATAGCATGATGCGCAGAAAAGCAGTGGATAAAATAACAGCAATATTGATTGCGGCAGCGAAGAATAAAGAGCTTTTCTACGATGTAACTAAATGGGGTGAAGATCACAAAATTGCAAGTAAAGCAACTTTTTCAAGGAGAAAAGATTTCTTGAAAAAATTGGGAATAATCAGCGAGCAAAACGTGGAAACGCCCTTCGGCAGACCCAAGATAAGAATGCTTCTGGACGAGAAGAAATTGAAGGAGCACTTTGGCGTATAGCAATGGTATACAATACCAATGGTAAAAGCTAAATAACATTGAGTCTAAAGGCCAAAATATGGCAATTGGATTTGTGTTAATAAATGTTGAAATAGGAAAGGATAGAGAGGTATATGAAAGACTCATCAAGAACAAAAAGTTCAAGGAGATCTATTTCCTCTTCGGGGAATATGATCTCATTGCCAAAATCGAGGCCAAGGACTTCGATGAGCTGAGCGATATCGTATTCAACGAGATCAGAACCGTGCCAGGTGTGAGATCTACCAAAACCCTCACAGGTGCAACATTTCCTCGGAAATAAAGGAGAAACCTAGTTTCTCCTTTTAAATCCCTTTCCTTAAGAGAGGCGTTTCTCCTTTTTAACTCTACCATTGAGAAGTCCCTTTCCGAAAAAGGGAACGTATATTCCCACAGTCTTTCTGTTTTGGGCAAAACTCCGACTTGTCCTCCACCTGAAATATCGCGTACCACCCTCGGGTCGCTTGGCTTCGCCTTGAAAATCATGTGGAAGTGATCCCGTTGTACTCCGAGTTGAGAACTTCTATCCCGAAACTCTCGCTTATCTCCCTCACCTTCTGCTTCAGCAAGTCCACCACCCTTCATCCTCAAGAACCTTCTTCCTTACCTGAACCAAATGATACGAGCGCATATACCAAGTTGAGCCTCCTTCCACTCTCATCCCTGGGTGGTACTTTCTCACAGACAGCGAGGGCGTTGCATCGAAAACCCAGCTTCTATGAGCATTCGCCTCGAGCGGATAATGGCCAGCTGAGGAAGTCCCGTGTTGAATCAGGATGGCCACGCCATAGCTGGGGGTAGTTCACATTCTATAATCTTTAATTTAATCTTTAAAGTTCTTGATGGACATAGCATGCCCATTTAAACATCGTATATGGAGCTCCATACATATTGTCATACCAAGCGCCTATTATCACCATATTTGTGCCTATGACACGCGTGAGATGCGGATCTATAATCGAAGCCTCTGGTCTCCCTAGAACTTCTGAAGAAGTAAGCGGATATTTTTCCTCGTTATATGCTACAGTGCCATCGGACTGCTTGCTCCTAGCGAATTCCCTTAGTACTTCATTTACTTTATCAGCGGTTGCAGGCTGCTTGGTGATGCATACAATTGGATATACTATGGAGCCATCAAGCACAGGTACTCGAAGAGCATCACTTGCGCACCTTCCCTTTAAATGGGGAATGTTTTTAGGCAGCCTCTTTGCAGCACCAGTGGAAGCTGGCTCAATTCTCTCCATACAAGCTAACCCGCGGAGTACATCAATTGGATACCTAGATCTACCACTTGGGCCATCGAATAAATTCTGAGAGGGAGTTACAGCATGCACTGTGAGTGCATATACCTCAGTTGTGCCAAAGGCTTGATCAATCGCGTGCACAGGAGGTATTAAAGCATTGGTGGTGCAAGTTTGAGTATCTATACTTTTATACTCAGGCTTTACTTGATCCCGGTATATGTAAACACCCTCGAAGTCAGCTTTCTCCGATGGAGAGGATAAAATTGCTTTTTTAACACCTTTAGCAAGCTGAACTTCAACCCTCTTTGCCTGTCCCTCTTCAGGGGTTATTTCCAAAACCACATCTGTGCCTAGTTCTTCATGTGGGATTTTAGCTGTTGGCAGCTGAAAATAAGGTATTTTTTTACCTTTAACAATTAGTAATTGCGCAGGCTGATTTCCTATGGTTATTTTCTCCCCAACTTCAATCTCAGCAAGGGCGTGCTGCGGTATTGAGTTTCTCTTCTGCAGGAGAACGAAAGTTTCAGGGTCAACAGCTTTCGCTCCTCTCAAGCTATTTAATCCAACTATTTCCACTCCTTCAATTGGGTGATGCATAAAAGCAGCGAAGGCCGTTCGACCTATCAATCCATTTGCACCATTCACAAAAACCTTAGTAGTTCTACCCATTCATTTTCCTCCTATACTGAAATACTATTCAAAGCATTTTAAAGCTTCGTTTAGGAATTCCATTCTCTCCCCAGTTGCGCAATTCATAGTACTCTTTTTTCATAAGTTCAAGCTCTTCCACAGTTATAGCTGCTGGAGTTTGATCTCTCTTAATTATTGGCTCCTTAAAAAATCTACTAGGTAAAACATCTGCTTTTGCATCCAACCCCTCGCGTGCATTGAAGTTTCGAGCTAGGGTAATGATTCGATTTGCAAGAGCTCTAAGTTTATGCTCATCAAATTTTAATCCAGTTAATGCTTCTATGATCAAGCTGTAGTCTTTCCAGTCGAGCAGGTCTCTCAAGAAGCGGCATATGATTAAGGAATCCTGCAAGCAGAGTTTGTCCTCATATTCCACGAATAACTTGGCTTTACCGTGTACTGAGCTTGGGTGAATAATTCCTGATAACTCAGGTTTGTAAAATGTAGCTCTTAAATGGCAAGCTCCACGAGGCGAGAGCGCATAGCCAAGCCCAGTGCCCTTCAATATCCTTGGGTCATAGCCAGCTGGCTCCATGCCTTTCACGTGGATCGCTAGCTCTTGCAATCCCAAGCTCTCGCTTGCCATTTTGATTCCATCTGCAAGTAAATTACCAGCGCCTTTTCGCTGAGCAATCATTTGAAGTAATTCAGCTATTTGCTCCACATCTCCATAATCAACATCGATATCTAGCTTGCCGCGTAGGCGAGCTTCAATTGCAAATGCAGTGATATTGCCTGCTGAGATTGTATCCAGCCCAAGTCTATCGCAAAGGTCATTTAGATATGCTACTTCATCGAGTTTTTTAACCTCACATAGGCCTGCAAAAGCATAAATGGTCTCATATTCAGGACCTTCAATTGTAATTCCTTTATATTTCCCTGATTTAACTGTACTTAATTTGCTGCAGGCAATGAAGCAGTTATAGCAAGCTTTATTTTGCACTTCAAAATATTCCCTCCAGCTTTCAGCGCTTATATTAGCATAATCCTCGAGATAGCCCTTCTGCCAATATTTAACTGGAAAAGCGCTAGCCGTATTAACGATTGCAACCAAAGAGGGAGTGCCATATTTTCTATAGGTCTCAATTGCTTTATCACGAGCTCCCAGTGCAATTAAGTTCTTTGTATATTGCTCTAGTTTTTCTTCATCTGCTAATCTACATTGCTTAGAGCCGTGGAATACAATTGCCTTGAGCTTTTTAACTCCCATTACAGCTCCTAGGCCACATCTACCGGCTGATCTCCATCGGTTATTCTCAATGCAGGCGAAGCGAACCAAGTTTTCACCAGCTGGTCCTATAACTATTGCTTGAGCCTCTCTAGATTGAGCGTCCTTCAGCACTGCTTCCTCAGATGCATAGGTATCTAATCCCCAGAGATGCTCAGCGCTATGGAATTTAACCTCACTATCTGAGATCTCTAAATAAACTGGAGTTCTCGCGGCTCCCTCAATTATAATTGCATCATAGCCAGTTGCCTTAATTTTAGGTGCAACATGTCCACCGCTGTATGATTCAGCATAGGTATATGTTAGTGGCGATTTAGCATAAACACCATATTTCCCTGAAGTTGGTACTGCAGTTGCAGTTGCTGGACCAGTGGCAAATATGATTTTATTCTCAGGAGAAAAGGGATCTATCCTAGGCGGGATTCTCTTGAGCATTAAATAAGAGGCAAGTCCCTTGCCCCCTAGGTATCTTTTCAATATAGCATTTGAGATCTCCTCTACCTTGTGCTCCCTTTCATTTAAATCAACTTTTAATATTCTACCGTGAAAACCAAGCAAGAGTTACACCTCAATGATGCATTCCTCAGGTGCTTTATCATTCCTTAATCTAATAAAAACAGGAGCTCTCAATTTTAAATCTCGAGTTAGCTCTTGATATTTAACCTCGCATATAGCCAGGGGTAAAAGCCAGCTTTTAACTCGGGCTTCAACATTTGGGGTAACTTCAAATGGACATTTACCTTCAAGTGGTTTTAATTGCTCCTCCAAAAATTTTAGCTGTGCTTCATCGAAGCCAGTTCCAACTTTACCAATATATTGCAGCTTTCCATTTATGTATACACCTAATATTAACGAGCCAAAGTAATTTTTTCTCAAGCCCTCTCCCTCTGTTAAGCCGCAGATGATGCAATCAAGGGTTTTAAATTGCTTTATCTTCAGCCAGAAGTTGCTTCTTTTACCAACAAGATATGGACTATTTATATCCTTTGCCACTACCCCTTCCAATCCACGTGAAATAGCTGCATTGTAGTATTCAATTCCATCCTCTAATATGAAATCGCAAAGGGTAACATTTTCATTTTCAATAAGCACATCCCTCAATAGCTCCTTGCGCTTAATCAAAGGCTTCCTCACTACTTCGCTGCCATCTATTGCGAGTACATCGAAAACTATGTACTCCGCGGGATAAAGTTTAGATAGAAGCTCAATTTTAAAGGAATCACTGAGGTGCTCTCTAAGTTGGAGTTTTTGAAAATCAGGTTTGCCTTGCTCCATTATAACTATTTCTCCATCTAAAATAGCGCTTTTTTTCTTTATCTCGACTTTTATTTCAGGGTAGCGCTTGGTGATATCGATCAAGCGCCGATTCTGCAGCCTCTGCTTCTCGCCAGTGAAGCAAATGGTTCTAGTTCCATCCCACTTTATTTCAAAGAGATGCTGCGCTGAGTTAAAGGGCCTCTCAGCATGCATCGCGAGCATTGGCAAAATTTTCTCCATCATGCTTTAGTTTTAAGGGCTTCCACGCTTGCTCTAAGCGCTGCCATCAAATCTAAGGTTGGCTTAGTCTCAGGTAAAATCACCTTGACCTCTTTGCCCTCAATTTTTGCCTTTATCAATTCAAGCAATGCTTCTCTATATCTCTCTCGATACCTCTCAGGTTCAAATCTCCCACTTAGCTTCTCTATTAAAACCTCCGCTAGTTCGAATTCTGCATTGGATACCTCAGGTTTAGGATATGCAATTAGCTTGGGATCTCTTATTTCATCAGCGTAGTAAAGAGTGCTCATTATCAAGTGATTCTCCCCAGGTCTTATCACTGCGATGTGCTCCTTCCTTCGAAATGTAACCTTTGCAATTGCAACTTTATTTTTCCGCCTCAGCACTTCTCTTAATAACTCAAAGGCTTTAAAATCAGCACCATCAGGACCTAGGTAGTAACTGCTTTCATAGTATATTGGATCTATCTCGCTGGCTTCTGCAAAATTAATAATCTCTAGTCGCCTAGAGGTTTCTATAGGTAGTTTTTCAAAGTCAGCTTCAGTTAGAACTACATAGCGATCCTTGGCATATTCATAGCCCTTATCTATCTCACTATAGGGCACCTCTCTTCCACAGCGAGTGCACCAGTATGGTCTCTTTAATGGAGTTCCACATATGGAATGTAAGCTCGTGAAAGCCACGTCTTTGCTTTCAGCTGCCACGTATAGCTTCACTGGAATATTCACAAGTCCAAAGCTAATGTTACCACTCCAGATTGCCCTCATTTTTCCTCCTTATCTCCTTTATTCCTTATATTTTTCCGTTCTCACAAAATAATATGTAGTATGGAAATATATTATAAATATGCTCGATATAACTGAGCTAATTGATATAACTGAGCTAAAGCAGAGACTTGAGGCAATTGCTAGTTTTGAGGATGCCAAATTCTGCTTGGATCCACGCATTCCACTTGAGATCAGGGAATACTGGACGAGGGATGCTAAAAGAAGAAAGTTCTATGAAAGCCATCCCCTTTGGGAGAGATATCGCGAGATCGATTATATTCCCAGCATTACCCTTCAAGAGAACTATCATTTACTGGACATGGCTGAGGTGAATAAACAGCTAATACCAAGAGGCTATCTCTATTACTGCAGCTCTGGCTTAGGCGGCAAGCTCAAGCTTCTCCTTGGCGAGATCAAGGAACACAGGAGGGTGCAAGAGGTCAATGTTTTCTTAATAAATAGGGAATTGGTATGCAACTGCGAATTAAACAGCCCTTCGCTATACAATCACGAGGAGAAGATTATAGTTGGTAGAGAGCGCTCCGCGGAATTCTCAGTTTGGAGGAGAATTGAAGAGCTCAGGAGCGCTAGTGGTGTTAGAAAGCAGCTGCTTGAAATTGAGCTCTACAATTTAACTGAGCTAAAGGATTTCAATGCAAATCCAGTTGAAATTCAAGATGCAGTGAGGAAAGCTGCTGAGTGGAAATTGAAAGCTTGGATAGCACACGAATTAGGCCATTATGCTGCTAAAAAATATTTACCACACTCCATTTATAATTCCTGCAAAAAATTTTGCCTATCCAGAGGAGACCTAGCATTGGATGCATTCATAACTGCAGTGAATGATGTGCTAGCAGATACAATTTGCGAGAGCGAAATTAAGGGGAGCATTGCATATATACTTCAATTGCCAGAGAAGCAAAAACTGGGGCTGCTGAGTTCACATATCCTAGATATATTTAATCCTCCAGCCGAATTTAAGGTTTTAAATGAAAAAAGCAAGTTGGAAGCTGAATTGATATCAACATTTCTAAAGAATTTAAATCTTGTTTCAAATGAAGAATTGAATAGAGCTAGAGAAGCTGTTTTTGAAAGAGCCAAACAATTTGCACTAGCTATTAATCAAAGTTTTTCTGATTAACCAAAGTTTTTTCTGCAATGAACATTAAAATTTAGTTAAATTTGGATTAAAATTTGGATTAAAATTTGGATTAAAATTTGGATTAAAATTTGGAGTTAAAACATGCATCTCCTAGGTGATGGAGGAATCGCTAGCATTGCGAGAGAACTCGAGAAGTTTGAAGATGAAGAACTTGAAGACCTTCTCAATGTAGCTGTGAATAGATCTAGAAATGCAGATGAACTTTTTTTCACCTTGAAATTCGCTGCTTTAATGGCTTCGCTTGACATAAATCCTAATTACACCTTGCGATATGGCATAGCCCATGTATTTCAATCAATTTCAGATAAAGATATGCTCAATGCAGCTTTTGAAGCTGCTTTAAAGCTAGCTAGAGCTGGAATAGATCCTTGGGCCCTGCTGCATTATTCAATTCCAGCCATTTCAAAGTCCGCTAGGAACAAGGTGGAATTTGAGGAATATCTAAGCGAGGTTCAAAAGCTATGTTTGAGAATAAAAATTAAGCGGCAGGACTTGGTGCATGAAGCGACTGCTTCGCTGCTCAACGTTAAAGAGGGGAATAAATCGCGGGCGATTTATAAATTGAGCGAGCTGTTGAATGTTCTTCTACAGAGGAAAATGAATGTGGAGAGCGTGCTTCAAAGCATTAGCTCTCTCGCGAAATCAACCACCACTGCTAAGCAGATTGAAACTGGATTGGAACTCGGCTTGGCTATGGCTAATCGAGATAAAGATCCAACTGGATTGCTTCAATTCGGGTTCCCTAGGACAATTGAGGCTGCAGCTTTATTCGGCATAGAGGGGTTAAATTTGCTGGCTGAAATGGCTGAGAGATTGATCGCGAGAAACATAGACCCCACGGATGTATTTAGATATGGCATTCGAGCGATCTTGAAATTTACTAAATCACCCGGGGATTTAAAGCAAGGATTACTTGCCCTTGAATCACTTGTGGTGGAGCTCAATGAGAGGGGGATTAATCCTCAAGCAACTCTTTTCTATGGCTTGAGAGCATTAGCTGCTACGGCTAAATCGCTGGATCAGTTAACACGATCCCTTCAATTTGGAGTATTGCTTGCAAAAAAAGGGATAGATCCAAGTAGTAACTTTAAATATGGCATTGCTTGGGCGGCTCGCGATATAAATCAAAGTCAATTTGAAGCAGCCATTGAAATGGCTGAGAGGTTGATCGCGAGAGATATAAATCCGCTGCCTGCATTGCAATATGGAGTGCCTCTGTTTGCAACTGCTTCAACTGTGGAATTTAAGAGAGCCACGAGCTTGCTTGAGAGGCTCATGATTGCTTTTCACGAGCATAACCTAGACCCAAAACCTCTCTTCAGTTCAGCCTTCCCAGCGCTTTTAAAAAAGGCAAGGTCGCTGGGGGAGTTCATGGTCAAGCTGGAGAAAATTGAGAGAATAATAGCAAGTGGTAATCACGCTAATCTCGAGCTATGCTTAGGAGTAGCAATTGCAGCATATCATTTGGAGTTTGAAGAAGTAATCAAGGAACTCATGATGCTGCTGAATAAAGTAAATGATGTTACTTCTATTGCATACATTTTGCCCTCTGCAATTTCTACTCTTCGAAATATGGAGGAATTTGAAATTACAATGAAGCTAGCACATGTCCTTGCAGATCGCCAAATAGACCTGGCTGATCATCTACATCAAGCTGTGCCAAAAGTGGCAGGAGTTTTAAAGGAAGACGAATTTAAAGCTGCCATACAATTAGCCATTAAGCTGGCTCAAAGGGGCATTGATCCATATGAAACTCTATATTACGGTATTCCAGCTCTAGCTTCCTTGAATGAATATGAAATTTCAAGTGCAATTCAACTTGGAGCTAAAATCGCAGATCTAGGATTGGATCCAAAAACGATTTTTATAAATGCACTTCCAGCGCTAGGTGGGAGAGGGGAATTTGCACGAGAACTTGAGTTAATATATGAATTTGCAGCTAGCTTGAATCAAAGGAAAATCAATCCTCTAAATGCAATTGCTTCTCTCTACCCAGCGCTAGTTAAATTGGGGATAGAAGATTTTAAAACATGGAGTTTGAGGATCTCTAACTTGGATCCTAAGCTCTTTGACCTTTGCTTGAAGAATATAGAGGCTATTTTAAATTACTTTAAGCAGCACACTGAGGCAAACTGGAATAGATTCATCATCACTCTTAATCTATACTCAAGGGGTTTCTGGGGAGAGCTAGTGCTTGATGAAGCTCTAATGGCTCATTTATGCTCTCCTTACTCGATTCATAAATGCGTTGAGAGAGCTAGGAGTTATTTTAAATCTCAAGCAAAACAAAAGGCCTTCAAACTCGGGATAGAGATTGAGAGCCTTAGATATGAAGATTGCATTGGACTCATTGCACTTGAAAGTAAATCCATCGATAAGGAAAAAACCCTTCATTTAATTCTTGAGAAAATAGCGAAATATGGCAATTGCTATAACTATTTCCAAGCAGAGCAGCCATTTTTCTATCGCAAATTCAAGGAGGAAACAACTGGTCTCGCAGAGAAATTCGATGCACCTGGATTGAAGTTTAGCTTGAATTATAAAATCTCAGCAATTAAAGCAAAGATGGAGCTCAAGAGCTATGCGGATAAAATGCCAATTAGCAGTGATTTAAAAGTAGTTAGAGAAATAATAGCTGAACTTCGAGTTAAGCACGAGCGATTTTACACTCGCTTATATAAGCAAGTTCGAGATAGAGGAATTGCGATTAAAAAAACCCTAGAAGAGGAAGTAAATCAAGGAAATCTTAGAACTATGATAGAGATATTACTCCACGAGCTGCAGCAATGCGAAATCGAGGGGAGAGCTAGATATGTGCTTTTGTTAATTGAAGCATATGCTTTTAAAGAGACAG
>JAWCLZ010000008.1:0-12167 GCA_038850275.1 Methanocellales archaeon
AGAAGGCATCGAGATTCCATATCCCGTGAGAATTGTGAGAAAGGCAGATGATTTTAAATTGGAATTTCATTGATTTACAGTAACTAGCGCAACCAACCTCTTCTATAGAAAGCATATCCGCCTAGGAGCATGAGGGATAGCACTAGGAAGAAAATTTCAAATATGGTAACTGGATAGGGAGTGTCGATCAAGTTCTCTCCAAGGAGGCCGCCTATGATGGTGGGGATTAAAGCAAGGGCAGTGATGACTGCAAGTACTCTCATGACTTTGTTCATCTCAAATGAAACTGTATTTAAATGAAGTTCGATCAATGAAATAAGGCTATCTTTGACATTTTGAGAGGTTTCAAACATATAGGCTGCTTCATCATATAGAATGTCGAAGAGATAAAGATGTTCATCTTTTAAGCCTTGAAGCGCTACTTTCTTGGACTTCACGTGGTCAAGTACTTGTTTGAAGTGCCAGAGATTGTTATGGATCCTTTGAATTTCTTTCTTAAGCTGAAATGTTTCCTCGAGAAATGAGGGATGTGCTCTGCCAACTGGGAATTCTTCCATTGCATTTGTCTTTTGCTCGAGGACTCGCACAATCTCTTCATAATCCTTGATCTTTCTCTTGAAAATCGTATAGAGTATTCCAACTATGAATTCATTTTCCTTTATAGCTAAGCCTTCGCTTACTACTTTATCGAAGACTTCGCTTTTTGAAGTGCATATTGTTGCAATATAAGTATTAGCGCAGATTATTAGCATGCCACTTTTGGATATATTTATATCCTTAATTCCCTTTGATTGAAGTTTTGAATCCCAGATGAAAATCGTTGTATAATCTTTGAAGTAATCAATGCGAGGAAAAGATTCTTCAAGGGCCTTGCTCTCAATCACATATCTAGGTATTTTGAGCGCATCGCTAATGAAATCCAAGTCTAAATCAGAGACCTCTTGAAAGTCAACCCAAGTTCCAATTGGAGTTGCGAGGTAGTGATATAGTTCTGCTTCAGTTGCATTTCTAATCACTTTATTTTCTTCCAGTATATTTATCTTCATTCGCGATACCTTTGGTTTAGCTTCAAATTCAACTTTTCTCTCTGGCGCTGCTACTCTCTTCGCAGCTCTACCTGCTATTGCAAAGGTTCTCGTAACTCTCAATAGCCTTAGCATGGGTGCAGCTCTCCAGCCTAAGGGTAGAAAAGGTAGAAGGTCACCCACGGCGAGCAAGATAATGAAGAGATCTAAGATATGCCATGGATTAAGAGCATATGCTATTCTAGAGTCAGCTACATATAGTTTTGCGAAGTATTCGATTGCGAATACTGCAATTATAAAATAATTAGTTAACTCGAATAAAATAAGCATAAATTGGGAGAAGTTGAAGAAAATGGGCAGAATAGTCGCAGGGATTAAGAGCAATGCAAGTATAAACATTAAATGATCACTTAGCAGTTGATAAACTGGATCTTTAAGTCTAGAGCGCAGTGGAAGTTGTTGATTTAACTTTAACATTTGCTTTATATTAAACCACTTAGATATGAAATAATTTTTGAATGGAAATTATTAAATATTATTTTTTATTATAACATATCTCACAACATCAAAAGCAGTAAAATCGGGAGGAATAGGAAATGGCAGAGGATAATGTAGTTTATATTGGGAATAAACCTGTGATGAACTATGTACTAGCTGTGGTAACCCAGTTCAACAATGGTGCTAATGAAGTGGTTATTAAAGCTAGGGGAAGAGCAATCAGTAGAGCAGTGGATGTAGCGGAGATAATTCGAAATCGCTTCTTGACGAATTTAAAGGTGAAGGATATAAAGATTTCAACTGAAACATTGCAATCTGGTGAAGAGCGAGCAAATGTATCTGCGATTGAAATCTTCCTTGGGAAATAATCCCTCTATTTTTTAATATTTTTACATGTTCATTTCTGAGCGCTGCGTTGGCTGTGGGCAGTGTATTGCTTTCTGCCCAGTTAATGCAATTGAAATATCCGGGAGAGCAAAGGTAAATGAAAATTGCATAAATTGTGAGATATGCAAAAGCTACTGCCCATTGGATGCTATAGAACATGGCTAAAACTGTGATAATCGGCGCTGGAATCGGTGGATTGCTAGCTGGTGCAGTGCTCTCTCGAGAACACGAGGTAACAATTTTCGAAAAGCTACCCTTTGCAGGGGGAAGATTCACTAATTTAGATTACCGGGGCTTCAGGCTTAGTACTGGAGCGCTGCATTTGATTCCCCATGGTAATAGAGGTCCATTTGCAATCCTATTGAGGAAAACTGGAGCTCATGTTGAAATAGTTCAGTCTGAGCCTCCAGCTACAGTTCGATTAGACAGCGGGGAGGAAATAAAATTCGAGGATTTCACTAAGGTCTTGAAATTAAGTGATAGACTTCAAATTCTCTTTTTAAATTTAAAGGCAAGATATGCTTTGCCAAAGGGCAGTTTTAAAGACTGGTTTCATAGCGCAATAAGTGATGAATGGCTAGTGAGATTTGCAAATTCCTTTTGCGGCTTTGCATTGAGTTTAAATTCAGATGAAGCACCAGCTAGCGAGGTGCTTGAGATAATAAAAAATATAAGGAGATATGGAGGTCCAGGCGTGCCAATTGGTGGATGTGGAGCTGTTATTAAAAGTTTGATTGAAGTTATCGAGAGCAATGGTGGAAAGCTGCTTTTAAAGCAAAGGGTGGAGCAAATTAAGACTCAAAATAGAAGTGCAAAGGGGGTAATTGCCAATGGAGGATTCCACGCTGCTGATTTTATCATAAGTAATTTAGGTCAAGTTGAGACTGCAAAGCTTCTTAGTAAATGTGATGATAGGGAATATCTCGAGAAAATATCCAAGCAAAAGCCATCTGCAGGTATAAAAATCTCCTTCTCCAGCGATGAGCCATTGATTGGACACTCAGGGGTGCTTTTCACCCCAAGTGCAAGTAGAATAAATGGCATAATCGAACTCACCAACGCTGATCCCTCCCTTGCTCCCCCAAAGAAGCATCTTTTGATGAGCCATCAAGCACTAAGCTTGAGGGGAATCGTGGATGTAAAATCGCATATAGAGCGTGAGATAATGATTGGTTTAAATGATTTAAGAGAGATATTCAAGTCTAAGAAATTTGAGGTTTTACTAGTGCAGAGCTATTGGAATGGATGGCCGGTTAATAGAACAGCAAGCGGGTTGGATATGGGCAGTGAAACGCCTTATTCAAATTTATATGTAGTGGGAGATGGAGCTAAAGGCAGAGGTGGAATGGAGGTTGAAGGCATAGCATTAGGGGTAGAAGAAGTTATAAATAAAATAATGAGATAGCTAAGTCAAAGCCCGGTTTTTTTAACCAACTTCTCCCTCGATTCATCAGCTAAGACCCAAGCTAGTAAAAACCTCAATCTAGCTCTACCCTGTAAAGCAATTGCTTCTTTAGGTACCCCTAGGCTTAATAGATGATCTTCGAAGGCTTTTTTAGTTAAAGATTCAACTAGCTTGCAGGTTTTAAACCTATACCAATTATAGTGCCTCGCTTCTAAATAAGATCTTAAAATAGACATAAGATGTGTATTTTTTATCAATATAACATGGGTATCTGGGTTAATATTCCAAGCAATAAATATCTCATCCACTGCGGAAACAATTTTATCAGGATATCTACTTTCATCTCTAAGGAAGTTCTGGAAGTACTCAACTTCAATTGTTTTTGACTCAAACTGCTTTTGAATATAATCATAAACCCCAACCACACAGCCACCTACTATTGATTCCCACCCAGCATCAGCTATTAAAATCAAAGGTTTGTTTTCTTCGCTAAATCTAAAGCCGCAGCGAACGCAACTGATTTCATTTAAAAATGCCCCTTCTTGCTCTTTCACTTGTAATTTCAAAGCGTGCCCGCAGCAGTTGCATCTCTCTTCTAAGTCAATTTCTAGCATCATAGTTTCCCCCAATTATACTGATTTTCTTTAATTTTATTTTAATTATAGATTGCTCTCGGCTTAATTCTAAATATTGCTTCTTCCTTAATTAGCTAAATGGATGTGGGATATGTTTATTGATCGCTTTAAAAAGCCAGCTTCAGGATTTGCTAGGAAATGGAAGATAGGAGATAAGATGCTTAATCGCTATGAAATTAAGGATATAAAAGAAGGTGGACTTGGGGTAGTATACATTGCTTTTGATCATTACTGGAGGAAGTTGTTTGCCATTAAAACATTTAAAGATGAATTTCTCTGGAGGGAAGAAGTGGTTAATAAATTCTTAAGGGAAGCTGAAACTTGGGTTAAATTGGATAAGCATATGAATATAGTAAAAGCTGAATTTGTCCAACGAATAGAGGGCAAGCCCTATATTTTCTTAGAATACATAGATGGCAAATCACTTAGAGCTTGGATTGATGAAAATTTACTTGATATCCCGCAAGCTCTTGATTTTGCAATTCAAATCTGCAGTGGGATGGAGTATGCAGCTGGTAAAATGGGAATAGTGCATCGAGATCTAAAGCCAGAGAATGTTTTAATAACTAAGGATAAAGTGGCGAAGGTCACGGATTTTGGACTCGTGAAAATCCTCGAGGATGAGCTTGTAAAAGAGAAGCTCAGCGAGCGCTTGGAACCTGGGAAAACTAGGGTGGGCTACGTCTGGGGCACTAGACCATATATTTCGCCTGAGCAATATATAGATCCCAGAAGTGCAGATGTCAGATCTGATATTTTTTCATTTGGAGTAATGCTCTACGAGATGCTCACTCGAAACCTGCCATTTGAAGTGGAAGATGAGGAGGGAAAAGGGATATATTTAGAGTACTTAGCAGCTGGAGGTGCTGAAAAGATAATTGAGCCTAAGCAGAGGAATCCGGCTGTTCCAGAGGAATTAAACTCGGTAATTATGAAGTGCTTGAATCAAGATCCAACGCAGAGATTTCAGAATTTTAGTGAGTTGAAAGCCGAACTTCTAAAGATATATGAAAAAGTAACTGGCAAAATCTATGAAAACCAAGTTGAAATTGAAAATCTCACAGCTGCTGATTGGAATCATAAGGGCATCTCGCTATATAATATAGGGAAATATGATGAGGCATTAGCTTGCTTTGATAGAGCACTTGAACTTGAGCAAGAAGATCCTTTGATCTGGAATAACAAAGGCCTTGCTTTATATAAAGCTGGTAAACTTAAGGAAGCAATGGATTGCTTCGACAGAGCTCTCCTTTTAAACCCAAGATATCCCTCTGCTTGGAACAATCTAGGTCTAGTCCTTAAGAGCTTGGGTAGAGTAAATGAAGCAATTTCTTGCTATGATCGTGCTTTGGAACTTGATCCAAGGGATGCACCAGCTTGGAATAATAAAGGCCTAGCTCTTCAAAGCTTGAATAAATTTGATGAAGCAATCTCTTGCTTCGATCGCGCTCTCGAGCTTGATCCAAGGGATGCACCAGCTTGGAATAATAAGGGAGTGTCGCTTTTCAATTTGAAGCGATATCAAGAAGCTCTTTCGTGCTATCGTAAGTCTCTAGAGATCAATCCTCGAAATTCTCTAGTATGGAATAACATTGGAGCAGTGCTGCTTGCTTTAAATAGAATTGAGGAGGCAATATCTTATTTTAAAAAAGCCATTGAAATCGACGGTAGAGATTTAAAGGCTTGGAATAACTTGGGCACTGCATATAGCAAGCTAGGCATGCACAGTGAAGCGGTGAAGTGCTTCGATGAAGTTTTAAAGATGGATCCAGACAACTATGAGGCTTGGTGCAATAAGGGCGCTGTGGTTAGCAATTTAGGTAAATTAGAGGAATCACTTGCATACTATGATAAAGCAATTCAACTTAATCCAGAGTATGCCCCTGCTTGGGTTAATAAAGGCTTAGTTCTCCATAGCTTGGCTAGATTTGAAGAAGCAGTAGCTTGCTATGATCGTGCAATTGAGCTCGAGCCAGAAAATCACAAAGCTTGGAATTACAAGGGCATTTCTCTAGGGAATCTTGGGAGATATATAGAGGCATCCAAGTGCTTTGAAAAAGCCGTTGAAAAAAACCCATTGGATGAAGAAGCTTGGAATAACTTAGCTTTAACTCAGTTCAATTTAGGTCGATTTGAAGAAGCAGTGAAAAGCTATGAAAAAGTACTGCAGATTAATCCCAATTCTAAGAAAGCTAAGCGAGGTAAAGAAGAAAGCTTGAAGTATTTATACCTAGCAAGTGGAGATTGAATTAATTTTAATAATTATATATTTATTTAAGAATGTACTGCGCTGCACCAAATGTAAAGCCCAGCGAAGGCGGGAGATCTGCTATTGCGTGGTCTTTGAAGAGCACATCTCTCTTTTGAAAGCCAAGGCCCTGCATTGCATTGTCTAAATAATAAAACTCAAAATCATAAAAGCCTGATACAATGAGAATCCCCCTCGCGAGCTCTCTAAATTTTTCAGCCATGCTTAAAAGAATGGGGAGATAAAGATTTGCAACGATTAAATCGAATTTAAATTTAGAATCAGCCTTCAAGCTATCAATAGAGCCTAAGATTACATCTATATATTGAGCAAGATTATTCCTCCGAGCATTTTCAATTGTAATAAAAACAGCTTCTCTAGAGATATCAAATGCAACTGCTCGATCCGCTCCAAGTTTCAAACCCGCAAGAGCTAGTATTCCAGTACCGCAGCCTGCATCTAGAATAGTTTTTATTCGATTAAGGGCAAAGCATCGCTCCATCAATTTCAAGCAAAGCTCAGTTGTTGGATGAGTGGGAGCAAAAGCTTTTCCAAATTTAATCACTAATGCATTTTCACAATTTTCACAACTGCGATTGCTAATTATTAAATCACCGAGAATATATCTCATTAATTATTAGCTCTTACTTAAAATTTATTAGCTTAACCTAAACTAGCTTCATATTTTTCAGAAAATTCAAGAAAGTATTTATATTTTTGATCATACTTTTCACATTGCATGAGCAGCGATTTATCTGAGGAAATTATTAGAGATAGAATTAGTATTCTCAGTACATTTGAGATACTCTTCAAAGCACGAGGCTTGGGAGATGTGCACGGTAGAGTATTTGGAGCATTAATTCTATCCCCATGTGCTTTAACTCAAGATGAAATAAGTTCATACACTGGTTACTCAGTACCAGCTGTAAGTGCAGCTCTCGACGACTTAGATCGCTTGGGTTATATTCAAAAATCGAAGAAACAGAATTCTAGGAAGAACTATTACTCCAGCAAGCTAGAATTAGATGCAGCCTTCAGAGGATTCATTCAAGCAATCCACGATCAATACATACTACCTACCTTTGAAAAACTAAATCAAAGCGAGGGGCTTTTGAGGAAAAACGATCCTGAGGTGCAAGAGCACTTAGAAGTGATAAAGCGCTATCGAAAGGAACTTCAAAATCTAAAGAAATATATCGAGAAGCTTCTCAGCGTACCCCTTGAGGTTTGACTTATGATCTCAATTAATAGAGAGAAATGTGGCTACTGTGGTGCCTGTGTAGCTGTATGTCCAAATAATGCAATTGAACTCCGAGAGATGATTTTATTAATAGGGGAAAATTGCGATGAATGCAAAATTTGCATCAAAATGTGTCCAGTAGGAGCTCTAGAGGTAAGAACTTAATGTACGATGTCATAGTGGTTGGCGCGGGACCAGCTGGCAGCATTGCTGCTAAAACTGCTGCTGAGCTAGGGCTTAAAGTACTTTTAATTGAAAAGCGGCAAGAAATAGGAACTCCAGTGCGATGCGCAGAGGGAACAGGCAAGAAATCGCTGATGAAGTTCATTGAGCTAAATCCAAAGTGGATCGCAGCTAGATTGAAAGGGGCGAGGATTTATTCACCCAACGGTGCTATGGTGAAGATAGATGGGAATGAAGAGATCGGGCTCATTCTAGAAAGGAAGATATTCGACCGCGAGCTAGCTAAACTTGCAGCTAGAGCAGGTGCTCAAGTGCAAGTTAAAACTAAAGCCACTGGTGTTTTAATGGAAAATGGCTTTGTTCGAGGGATAATAGCAAGCCAATTGGATAAGGCATTTAAAATTGAATCAAAAGTTGTAATCGCAGCTGATGGTGTTGAATCGCAGGTTGCAAGGTGGGCTGGGGTTGATACAACTGTGAAATTGAAGGACATAGAAAGCTGCGTTCAGTTTTTAATGGCAGATATAGACATCGATGAAGAGTATGCTGACTTTTATGTTGGAAATAAAATTGCACCAGGTGGCTACATCTGGGTATTCCCCAAGGGAGAGAGGGAGGCAAACGTGGGCGTGGGAATATTAGGCAGTAAATCAGGCGATTTAAGAGCAATAGATTATCTGCAGAGCTTCGTTGCGAAGAAATTTCCCAATGGCAAAATAATTGAAATGGTAGTCGGAGGCGTACCGGTTTCAGGTCCTATTAAGCGGGCAATTGCAAATGGACTTATAATAGCTGGTGATGCCGCAAGGCAAGCAGATCCCATAACTGGAGGGGGAATTGTAAATGCGATGTACGCAGGTAAAATCGCAGGTGAAGTTGCAGCTAAAGCTGTTCAAGAAGGGAACTATTCCATTGAAGTTCTAAATGAATATGAGATTCGCTGGAGAGCGACACTTGGGAAAGAACTAGCCAAGCACTATAAGGTGAAAGAAGTATTCAGCACACTTACAGATGATGACTTAAACTCACTTGCAGAAAGTCTTCAAGGAATTAATATAACCACAAAGGATTTCAGTGTACACATTCTCCTGAAGGAATTAATCCTAAGAAACCCCAAGATATTATTTAAATTGAGAAATCTATTTTTATAAACTTTTGTTCGAGTTTTTCCTTCCTACTTTTAATGGATGAATAATCTGCAGGGTATCTAACTTTCTAAAAGCTTAAAAATAAAAACAAAGCTTTAATACTACAGGAATTTGCTTAACTTCGATGCAATGAAGCTTGCTGTCATAGGCTGTGGTATTGCTGGTATAAATGCCTTGGATAAGGCTAGGGAGCTTGATGATGAGCTTGAGATAGTTGCATTTGATCCTAAATGTAAATCTGAATGTCAAGCTCTGCATCCTGAAGTTTTAAGCGGGAAGATCAAACCTGAGGATACAGTCATTGATGTTGAGAAATTCACTTTCAAAAGGAGAATTAAATTTGTAAATGAAAAGGTAATTGATATCAAGTTAAGGGAAAAGACTCTAGCTACAGCTAATGAAAAAATTGATTTTGATTATGCCATAATTGCAGCTGGAGCTGTACCAAATTTTTATAATACACCTGGGGTGGAGAACTGCTTCTCCATAAATAGCCTTGAGGATACCCTTAAGACGAAGGAAGCACTTGCAGAGATAAAGCCGGGGGATAGCATAGCGATAATTGGCGCGGGCTTAACAGGTGTCGAGGTAGCCGGGGAGCTGCTTGATGTTTTTCAAGAACGCGTTAATATATATATCCTCGAGCTTTTAAAAGAAGTTCTGCCTGGTGTTAACGCTAGGGTTTGCAATTCAGTTTTTAAATATTTAACTGCTAAGGGTGCTAAAATTTGTACTTCAACTAAAGTTCAATCAATTGAGGAAAACAAAGTTTTAACAGATAGAGGTGAGATAGCTGCAAAGTTGATAATCTGGTGCGCTGGAATAAAGCCTCCTCAGCTTGCTGAGGCTCTTGAGGTTTTAAAATGGCATGGTTGGATTGCAGTTGATCCTTATTTGCGGATATTAGGCTTTGAGAATATATATGCAGTAGGGGATATTGCTTGGGTTGATGTTAATGGGAAAATTGCAACAAAATGCGCGCTTGAAGCTGAGAGGCAGGGACGTGCCGCGGCTGTAAATATCATTAGAAGCATCCGTGGGGAAAAGCTATTGAGATATAAAGTGAAATCAAGTATTGATAGCCCGGTAATGCTGATTTCACTCGGTGGAAATAAAGCAGTTGGTATTTTTGGAAGTATCTGCTTCACCATTCCAAGTCGCTGGATATATAGCTTGAAGAAGAAAATTGATTTAAAATATGTGCAGAGGTTCAATAGATAGTTCTTCAATAGATAGTTCTTCAACTCTTTTTCCCCCTCTAGCTTAATATTTTCATAGCTCTCTTCTTGCTCTCTCCTCAATTGTCTAACTTGCTTGCTTCATCCTTTGCTATATCCTCAGGCTTTGCCTTAATTAGCTCTATAATTTTCAATCCTGAAGACCTCTCTTTCCACTACGAGGTCTTGGGTATTAAAAGCGGGTTTGAATTGATAGATTTGAATATAATTCCTCGTTTATTATTAATTCTTCAAAATCGTATGTTCTAAGCCTCGTTTTAACCTTTCCTAAGAGGAATATTTTTCCCGAATAAGTCCACAGCTGAGTAGTAGAAATAGCCCCCTCTGGGAGATGCTGATTTATTGCTTTAAATCAGAGGGATGAAAGCTATGCTTCCAAGGTTGGTTTCTTTTGAACCATTCATTTAAAATCTGCTCTCTCTGCATATGGATTTCGAAGAAAATGTTGCACCCTCTCTATCTCCAAGTTATGCAGCTCCTCAACTCTAGCATCGTTTATTCATATAACAATTGCTTTAAATAATTTCCTCGCTTATTAGTAAGCAATGGAGAGAGAAAGGATATTTAATCGAATTAGAGATGAAGCGAGGAAATTTGGCTTTGAGAAGATCGAGCTAGTAGAAGGGGATTCACTTTATACCCCTCAGGAGTTCTTTTTCGTGGATAGCAAAAAAATATATGAGTTCACAGGGCAGGAGAATAGATTACTAGTTGGAAAGAAATATATAGAAATGCTCTCCACCTTAAATGAAGAGCTTCTAGAGAAAAAGATCAAATACGACGTTAGACATGAAAAAGCTCATCTTTCGGGAGGGCGATTCACACGGGAAAATATTGAGTTTTTTATGAAGAGACTTAATAAAAATAAACTTGGAGAAGCAGACCTAGTTTATCTTCAATCCTTAGCTACTGCCATCGAAGCTCAAACTGAGCTGATAACTCTCATCAAATTCTACTCCAGCGTTGAGCTATATCTCGATGAATTCGCTGCAAGCATCGCTGGAGCAGCGATTTATTCTATAATGAAGGCAGAGAGTTTCTCAATAAAAGTTTTTAAAGCATTCTCACCCAAGATCTATAAAGAAATGCTACAAAAGCTAGGGGAGAAGGAAGGGGAGCGCATTCAAAGAAAAGTTTTCGAGGACCTTTTCTGGGCAAATGATGTTTTCAAGGATATGTTTGCTAAAAAATTCGCAAATTATATGGAGAGATATATTCAATGTTGAAGCTGAGGAGAGCCATAAGGAGAACCACTGGAATGAGGATCCCTCCCTCGATTGAGTATCCACTCAATAGATTTAAGCCAGTGCATATTTTTTCAGATAGACTTGTTTCAAGCGCTGAGATCGCTTTATTTAAAGAGGCTCTCGATTTAGTGCTTGAGAAAGCAGAAGTCAAAGATATATTACCAATTAATGTCTATGGCAATTGGTTTAAAGACGAGGGGGAATTTGGAAGTATTGATTGGTATATAAAGCGAGCTTACAATGCACAGAGAAGACAGTGCGATTTAATTAAGTTCCTAGATTTATTTAAAAAAGAGCCTTGGCAAAAACTTCCGCACTATGATTTACTACTTCTCTCCTCATATGACCTCTATGATTCTACTCTTCCTGAGATTAAATTTTTCATTGGCAGAGGAAGCATAGGAGCAACAGTGATCAGCTTATTCAGATTAAAAAAATACGGAAGCGAGGTTATGAAGCAAGCTGGAATACACGAATTCGGCCACACCTATGGCTCTCTATCCGACTGCAGGAATGCTTGCTCCATGCGCTCTTCAGAGCTCTTGCCAAGTGATTTAATGATCCACTCAAGAGATAGATTAAAGCATGGAATATTCTGCCAAGTTTGCGAGGCAAAAATAAAGCAAGTGTTCTGGGAGCTGCCAAGTTATTACCAGTACTTCCCTGAGGTGCTTGAGCTGCTCGATGGTTTAGCAGCTAGAGAGCCAGAGATTCTTGAAAAAGTGAAAAGTGGCGAGATAGCGAAGGTGGAAGTAACTATAGACTGGATTTAAATTTACATGGACTGGATTTAAATTTAGTTAAATCCTACATCTTGTTCTTTTTCCTATCACTTGCAATACTATGCAGGAGAAATATCTAATTATATAACTATGCAGAGAAATATCTATATTTAATGAAGGCCAGCGATGCT
>JAWCLZ010000008.1:12177-52422 GCA_038850275.1 Methanocellales archaeon
GAGAAGAATGAAATATCGATATCAATAGCCCATCTCCATCGCCATGGGAAATTAGTGAAAACAGGCCCAGAGGAGAAACCTGAGAAGATAACCTCAAAAGCAGAAAATGCTGCAAGCAATAAAGAAAGCGATAGGGACAGCAAGGATAGCAGGGATAGCAAGATTAGGAAGAACAAGGAAGGTATCCAGAGGCGAATGGTAAGCGCGAGTAAGGAGATCTCCTCGATCTATAGCCTGCATATTCCAAAGAATATCGAGTTTATGCTCTGGACAATGAGCATTTTACTCTTCTTCGCAATATTCATTGCCTATATATATTTTGCTGATCGAGTCTCTCCTTGGATATTGATTCCACTGCTCTCCATTCCAGTTATATTCTGGCTTGTGTTCACTTTCGCGGCTTACTGGACTGAGACAAGAGTTTATTATCTAATTAAAAGAACTCTGAACTACGACATCATTCAAACCCTTCGCGGGTATAGGCAGTATGTGGTGAGGAGAAAAGAGCCTAGAAATTAATCCACTCTCCTCTTTATAGCATTCAATAAATCCTCGAATGTAAAGCACTCTGGTATAATATCAACCTTAATGCCATTTTCCCAAAGTTTCCTAGCGGTTAACTCGCCAATAGCTGCAACCATTCTTGAGTTCATAATCTCTATCACCAAGTTGCGGAGCCCGAGTTCCTCAGCAGTTTTCAAGTAGTTCTCCACAGCTGTGCTGCTTGTGAAAGCAAAGATATCCACAGTGGGAGCTTGTTTAATTGCATTAGCCTGAGCCTCGCCAGTTGGTCTCGTAACTTCATAAATTTTAACTTCGTGTACATCTGCGCCTGCTGAACTCAAGCCTTTTATCAATTCTGGGTCACCTTGAATGCTTCTTACAATTTCCACTTTCTTCCCGCTTAAAAGCAATGAATATTCTTCCAGAATTCCCTTTGAGCTATACTTCTCTGGCATAAGTAAATCCTTTACACCTGCTTCTTCAAGAGCTCGCTTTGTTTTAGGCCCAATTACAATGACTTTGGTTTTATTTAATGCTTTAATAAATTCCTCGCTACCTGCTTTTTCCAGCGCTATTTTTATACCATTAACGCTGGTAAAAATAACATAGTCCACCTCGCAATTTAATACTCTCTGCAGGAAAACTCCAAATTCAGGATCGTCTCTTGCTTTAATTTCAATCATGGGAGCAGAAATTACCCTAAAGCCTATTCCCTCAGCATATTTAATTGATTCCGCTAGTTGCTCTTCAGATCTAACAATTAAGAGAGTCTTCATTTTCCCTTACCTGTGAGTTTTGAGCGAAGGGAAACCACTTCTCCTATTACTATTACTGCAGGCGGTTTCACGTTCCTCTGTTTAGCAATCGCAATAATGTTCTTCAAATTTCCAGTTGTAATCCTTTCCTCAGGTGTGGTACCGCGCTCTATGATTGCAACGGGTGTTCTAGGGTCTCTGCCGTGGTTTAATAGTGCCTTGATATTTTCCTCAAGTCTCCCAATGCCCATTAAAATAACAAGTGTGCCTTGAAGCTTTGCAATAGCCTCCCAGTTCAATTTTTCTTTCTCCCTGCTCGCTTCCTCGTGACCCGTGATGAATGTTACAGCTGATGCGAAATCTCGATGAGTCACCGGGATGCCAGCATAAGCTGGCACAGCTATCGCTGAGGTGATGCCTGGCACCACTTCAACTTTTACCCCGGCTTTAACTAATTCTTCAGCCTCTTCACCACCACGTCCAAATAGGTAGGGATCGCCTCCTTTGAGGCGTACAACTACTTTTCCCTGTTTCGCATATTTAATGAGCATTTTATTGATCTCCCTTTGCTCAAATCTATGTTTCCCAGCGCGCTTGCCCACATTAATTACCTTAGCATTTTTGGGAAATAGCTTGTGAATTGCTTCACCTACGAGTTGGTCGTATAGAATTACCTCTGCTTTTTTGATTAATTTCTCAGCTTTTTTAGTCAATAACTCAGGGTCTCCAGGTCCAGCGCCTACAAGGTAAACCTTGCCCAAGTTATTTTTTACTGGCATAAAATTCACCTTGAAATCACGATCGACTTTTCCTGAGCTCGTCTGCTGCTTTTTTGATCAACTCACCTCCCCCTTTATCTCGCAGTACTTGGCCAATCCTCATTGCTTGTTCTCTATAGTTCTCCAGCGGTATTTCCTCAACTATTGAAATAGAGGAGCTGCCATCTGGTGCTATTGCTTCTGCTTTTACCATTACTCCGTCCTCAGCTGCAATTGCAAGTACGCCAACTGGCACAATACAGCCTCCTCCTAATGCACGCAATATAATGCGCTCGATTTCAGTTTCAATTCTCGTCTTTTGATGATCAAGTGCTCTAGCTATTTCCTCAGCTTTGCTGCCCTCTCTTGCCACTATAGCTATCGTGCCTTGATTTGCTGATGGAGTGAAGTATTCTATGCTCAAGCGCTGATATTTCACGTTAAGTTCTAATCGCTGAAGCCCTGCTTCTGCTGCAAAAATCGCATCATAGTAACCTTCTCGAAGCTTTCGAAGCCTAGTGTCTAGATTTCCCCTAAGGGGCTTTATTTGAAGATCTCCTCGATATCTCAATAGCTGGGCTTTTCTACGTAGGCTGGAAGTTCCAACAATTGCGCCAAGCGGTAGTGATTCAAGTTGGCTACCATCTCTTGTAATTAATACATCGTAAGGTGAATCACGTTTAAGCACAGCTGCAATTGTTAATCCCTTGGGTCTCTCAGTTGGTATGTCCTTCAAGCTATGTACAGCTAGGTCAATTTCACCTCTAAGCAGTTTTTCATCAATTTCCCGCACAAAGGCTCCAGCTCCCTTTGATGCTGCAAGTTCATGAAGCAGTCTATCCTTGAAGGTATCGCCAGTTGTTTTTATTACTCGCACCATTGTTTCAATGCCTCTATGCTCAAGCAATTTGCAAACTCTATTAGCCTGAGCGAGTGCGAGCTTGCTTCCACGAGTGCCTATTTTTATTTGCATTTTAAGCTCTTAATTTGCTTCTTATAGTTGCTACTGTTTTTTCAATATCAGCTTCATCGTGGGCAAATGAAACAAAGCAAGTTTCAAATTGAGATGGAGGGAAGAATATTCCTGATTTTAAGAGTCTTTTGAAGAACTCGAAATAGGCTTGCTTATTACATAACAAGGCTTCTTGATAGTTAGTTGGCTTCTTACCGAAGAATATCGTGAACATCGAACCAATGCCTGCGACTGAGCAATCAAATTTCAACTTCAGTTCCTCAATTACCTCCAGAATTTGAGTACGAAGAGCATTGCCAAGTGCATTGATTTTCTTGTGAACATTTTCCCTTTCAAGAGTGCGAATCGTCATTAAAGCTGCAGCTAGTGAAACTGGATTAGCATTAAAAGTACCAGCTTGATAGACTTTACCAGCTGGGGAAATCTGTTCCATTAACCTGCGCTTTCCCCCTATTACGCCAATGGGAAATCCATTTGCAATAGCTTTGCCAAGCGTTGTCATATCAGGGGTAACCCCATAGTATTCCTGCGCTCCACCCATTGCCACGCGGAAACCAGTTATGATTTCATCGAAGATGAGGATAATTCCATTCTCAGCTGTAACAGCTCTCACATCCTTGAGATAGCCTGTTTCAGGTAGAATTATACCTATATTGCCCATTATGGGCTCCATGATTACTGCCGCTATATCCTCACCATATCTCTGTATAACAGTGTTCAAGGCTTCTATATCGTTGAATGGAACTTGAAGAGTATTTTTGGTGAAATCGATAGGTATGCCTAGTGAATCTGGAGTGCCAAATGTAAGTGCACCTGAGCCTGCTTTTACAAGCACTGCTTCATGAGCTCCATGGAAGCCTCCCTCTATTTTAACAATCTTATTCCTCCCAGTATATGCCCTCGCAACTCTAATTGCCCCCATAGTTGCTTCTGTACCTGTGTTCACAAATCTCACCATATCAATACTGGGGTAGTAGTGAACAATGCGCTCAGCAAGGGATACTTCATATTCATATGGCGTGCCATAGAGCCAGCCTTTTTCTATCTGCCTAACTACAGCTTCCTTTATATTTGGATGTGCGTGCCCCAAGATCAAGGGTCCGTAGCCCATGCAGTAGTCTATATATTCACGGCCATCTATGTCCTTAATTCGCGATCCCTTTGCAGATGCAGCATAAAAAGGATAGGGCTTGTAAGCACGCACTGGACTGCTAACCCCACCTGGCAGAAACCGCAGTGCTTTTTTGAATAACTCTTCTGACTTTGACATTTGTTTCCCCTCATTTTGCATTATGCCTTATGATATAAAAGTTTAAAGGATTAGGATAAGGCTAATTATTTCTTTTACAACCAGCAATCCTTTCCTAAGACTGCATTTAGAGGTAAATCATTTAGAGGTAAATACTACTATTGCTCCACTTGGTATTTAGCAAGGATTACTATTATCACGTTAGCGAATGAGTCGGCGTTTTTAATTCCCTTCCCAAATGTATAATAACGTGCATAATAACGTGCTTTTACCATCGTGAACAACAATTGCTTCATGTCGCGATATTTGATATTAGCATTGGTTTTACCTTAGTGGCATGTGGGTATGGCAAAATCAGACAAGATAAATTCCTGCAACCGATGTTGAGCTTGTTAAAAAGGTTACAATCAAGGGAGCCCAAAAGGGCAAAGATAACCAACGGATCTAGTGAACAGGGCATTCTGGCGATCAAGTAGCTGGAAAAGGTACGCTATCGTTATAGGCATTTCAGACTTTCCAGACGCAGAAAACCTTATTTTTTCATAATTCAAATAATAAATTTACCTTAGAGCTTCTCTATATTATGATGAAACTACATAATCACTCAATATAAATCAAAACTTTATTAGCCATATCACTAGAAGATACGAGATATAAGTTGTAATGCGCAAGAAGACAATAGAGGTAACAGTGGTATTAATTGCAGCAGTGAAAAATAAAGTTATTTTCTACGATATTGTGAAGTAGGGCTAGAGAATAACATAGGCTAGAATAACATAGCAGCAATGCGATTCTCATTATGACAAGATAATATTTATATCTAGAAACAAAGTAACCTTGTCAAAGTAGATTTGGAAGGAAATAGGAAGCATTTTTGCTCTGAGAAATCAGAGCATTTTTGCTCTGAGAAATTAAGAAGTTCATAGATCGAGGATCTCTATTATCTATTTCCTCTCCTTTCTCCATTTCTTAATTCTCTCCTCCATCCATATACACCTCTAGTAACTCTTCACATATCTATCCTTAGATGGACTTTGGTGGAGTGGGTTGGGAAAGTAGGCGTGTATAAAAAAATGCTCGAGGTTGGCTTTGTTAGTGTGGTGTTGGTAAACCTAGGTACCACAGCTATGCTGTCTTGATTTTAATTTTCTTGGCTTTTGCCTTAACTTTCTTGGTTTTTATCTCAGCTTTCATTCTCTGCTTCTCAGCTATTTGGGTAATGCAAAGCTCTACCGCTTTAGCCAGTGCGCCCTTTGCAGTTTTCTCTCCAGTCACGATTTTTAATTTCCTCATTTTTTCTTCGTTTAATGGAACTTGATAGTGCTTTATAGCCATAGCTCACCTCCAATTTGATCATCGTCCTATTAAACTAATAAATATTTCGACAATCAACGAATTCAATTATAGAATTGTAGAATTTATAGCAAATGCTTTGCACTCTCAAATTCCTCGCTTTTACCCATTAAAATCACGCCATCCCCCTCATTGATCATCATATCACTTGGTGGATTAGCGATTGTTTTACCTGCTTTAATTAAAGCAATCAAGAGCAACCCAGTTTCTTTTTTAAACTTAGTTTGAACTTCTTCAACAGTTTTATCCACCAACGCTGATTTAGCGTGAACTTTGAACTCCCTTAAATCGTTACCAAATCTCGCGCTTGTTATCTCCTCGATAAGCTCAACTATATGAGGCTCAAAAGCTGCACTAGCTAGCAATCTACTGTTTATTAAATCTGGGTTTATCACTATGCGCACACCTGCTTCTTTAACGACTTCGATTATATCATTATTTTTGACCTTTGCAATCATCTCAATATTTTTATTCAAAGCTCTGCATCTGAGTGCCGTAACTAGCACATCGAGATCGCTTTCAGCGATTATCACTATAGCTCTGGCATTCTTAATCCCTGCATCTAAAAGAGTTTTATCTTTGGTATAGTCACCGAAAATCGCATAGCCTCCTAGGTCTTGGATTCTTTGAACTGCATTAGAGTCTTTAGTTACAATTGCAACATTTATATTATTTGCCTTTAACTCCATAAGGAGTTCTTCGCCAAGAGAGTTCCAGCCAGCTATGATAACGTGTCCACTAAAATTGCACTCCTTCATTCCCATAACCTCTCTAAATACCTTTTTAACTAGTACGGTGCCAAATGATTGAATGATAAGCCCATACATAGTTATACCTACTACAATTAAAATCATTGTCAAGATTTTCCCAATTTCAGTGTGTGGGATTATATCCCCATATCCAACGGTTGCAAGAGTTACCACTGCCCAATAAATTGAGTCGATGAATGATTTTTCCTCAATTATCATAAAAACAATTGAGAAACTAATCACTATTAATAGGAAAACAATTAGCAAAATATACGTTTTTTTCTCATATAACTTTGATATATCTATTACCATTTGATCCCTCTTCTATCATCGAGTTCCTTTCCCAAGTGCTCTTGAATTTAATCGACATAGATTTTCTAAATCAAATATCTATTTTTCTATTCCTGTATTTTATCAACTCATTTGCAAGCAATGCGAACTCAGCTGGTGAAAGCTCCTCAGCGCGCTTATTCCATTGCGAGCCCTCTTTAACGACTTCTTCCAGTGCTAGTTGATTCAACTCAAGCGAGCTAGCTGCTTTTAATATTGCATTTTTAAGTTTTTTTCTACGCTGGGAAAAGCAAGTACTCACCAGCTTGAGGAAAAATTCCTCATTTTTAACTTCATAGCTTGGCTTCCTCAATTTCAAGCGCACTATTGCAGAGTCAACTTCAGGCACTGGCGTAAAAGCGCTTCTGGGCACTATTTCTAAAATTTCTATCTCTGCATAGTGCTGTGCAGTTATAGATAGTCTGCCATAGTTCTTGTCCCCAGGCATAGCCGTCATTCTTTCTGCGAATTCTTTTTGATACATTAGCACGCCTAATTCGAATTTATAGCGAAGTAATTTGAAAGTCAAATCTGAGGAGATATAATAAGGGATATTAGAAACTACTTTATTGAAATATGGGAAGTCAAGTTTTAAGGCATTGCCTTGTATTACCTCAACATTTGTACCCGCAAATTTTGCACGTAGATCACTTGCGAGTTTTTTATCCAACTCGATCGCATAAACCTGCTTTGCTTTCTCAGCTAGAGCTCTTGTTAAGTTACCTTTTCCAGCTCCTATCTCAAGTATAACATCTCCCTCCCCAACTTGGGCATATTCCACTATGCGCTTGAGCACTCTTTCATCTTTTAAAAAATGCTGTCCTTTTATTCGCATTTTATATAAACATAAAAAGCTGGGTTAAAAGATTTATCTAGTGAAAGTGCGATATTTTATATTCGGATCCTTAAGTTCCTCTTCAATTCTACTTGCTACGAGTTTCGCTGGATTATGCAAGCCTTTAACTCGACTTGTTAATTCCTCAAAGCTTTTAAAAGGTCCTTTTTTCCTCTCATTAATTATCCCCCACATTAACTTCTTGCCAATCCCAGGTAAAATTTCAAGCATGTGGAACCTAGTTGTTATAGGCTGAGCTTCATTGAAGAATTTAATGAATCTCTCTTCATTATTCTTCACGATTAATTCAAGAGTTGAAGGTAGTTCAAGTTTAGCTGCACTTGTTAGTTCATCATAACGCAGCCTGCGCTTCACGCGGTCGATAACATCCCTCTCCCCCTCGCCGATATAAACGCGGCTGTGTATCTGCGGAGTAACTCCTTCCTTTGGAATTAATTCCAGTAGAACGAAGTGCTTTTCCCCGACGGAGTGAATAATTGGCTTTTTTTGATAAACAGGTCTAGTGTCATCTGGATATCCATATGGCAAGAGATCTAAAATCCAGACATATTCTTCTCTATCCTCCCTCTCCTTTTCCTTTTTATTTTCCTTTTTATTTTCCTTTTTATTTTCCTTTTTATTTTCCTTTTTATCAGCCTGCTTGGTTTCACGCATCTCCTTCATCTCTTTATTTGTATGCATATTTTTTCACAATGTCTAATATTTTTCCCAAATCTTCCTCGGTTAATGTGAATCGCTCTTTAGCATAAACAGAGCGCACTTCATCCTTAGTTAAAGGAAGGATATTTGCAATTTGTATTGCAATGGAGGGCTTCATCTTATCAAGCTGTAGCAGTTCTTCAACCATTTTCCTTGCATCATCTGCAGAGAGCTTGACAAATGTCTTTGCGTGCTCTAAAGCTCGCTTCTGCTCATATCTCAATTCCTTCCCAGCTTTTTCCCTCTCTTCTGAGATTCGAGTAAGAATTTCCTTTATCTCAGCGAGTGTTAAAATCTCTTCTCCCTTAATCTCCTTCACTATCATCGCTTCACCTCGTGGGTTTCAAATGCTCAGCTCTAACGTTTATCTCTTTAATTGAATTGCCATCACTCACCTCTACGATATAAGCACTGCCTCTCACGCCTATGATTCTCCCAGTTTTACCTTGGAACTTTGGATTGGGCATTCCCCTATGTACACTTGGATCTATTTCAATATGAACTCTCTCTCCAATTTTATATTCTCTAACTGCTCTACTCACTGGAGAGAGCCCTCTCTCTCTAACGGTTTTACTCAATCTATCCCTTGTTTTCCTTCTCTCACCGCGTGATCTTGCCATTCAATCCCTCCAATTACATCAATTACATCCAGCTCCACAGCGCTAGCTTCAACTCCAAGCAATTCCGATAGACTAGGCTTAGTTCTACCTCCATCGCCTGATATAAGCTCTTTAACATACAATCCACCTTCACAGCGTATCTCCAGCAGTGCTTCATTGCTCTTGAATTCCCTAAGCTCGGCCTCAAGCACTTTCCGCCTTCGAATCTTGTCCGCTCGTCGATGAACTACGCGCTGAGGAGTTCTTTGCTCTATTGTGCTCTTCATTAACGATGCTAGCGCTATTTTAAGCTTTTCCTCTGAAATTGCTTGATCAAATATCACTTTTACTCTATAAAGTTTATCTGCTTCTCTATTTTTTATCAATTCCACAGCGTTTTTTTCCACAAATCTAAGTCCATTGACCTCTACTTTACCTGAGGCATAACTATTAATCTCCTGCTCCAGAGCTTTAAGATCAAGACTTCTTCTCTTAGGCTCTTTAATTTCAATTATGAAAGGCCTCCCTCTGCCAAGCACCCTTGCATCTATGTCTTCTCTACCAGCACCGTGAAATATCGCCTCACTCCCGCCACTTGCCTCAAGTACTTTAGGCGTAATTAATTCTTCAACTGATTCCATATACATTTTGCCAGTGAATTTGCAGCGCTCGCAGCCTAAACCTCTGCAACTTCTGCAGGGCCAATGGGTTTGAGGAATGCCTCTTACGAGTTTTCTATATCTACCATAAATGAAAATGGAATTCACTTGAAGCTTAGCTTCCTCCCTCTCTAGGTCTATTAAAACAACAATATCAGGGCGCGTAAGTTCTACTTTTTTTTGAGTAATACGTTGCAGTATCTTGCCAATTTCCCGATTCACCTCTGCTTTTAAAGGCTCTGCTTGTGCAATTTTACATTTATCCCAGAGGATTTCCTCCTTCTCAGCTAGTTCTCCCCTCACAATTGTACCCACGTGAAAGGTATTATATTCATACTCCACGAGCAATTTCTTGGCCTTCTCCGCTAAGCTATCTAGTTTTTTAAATAAGTCGCCACAGACCCAACATTTTTGCTCAATTTTCACTCCAATTTTCTTCTGAGCGTGCTCACTGCTAGGCGCAAGTAACTCTAGTAATTCTTTCTCGCCTTTTTGCTTTAGCTGTTCATCCGCGATCATAGCTAGGACTATCTTAATAGCTCTTCCCCTCTCAGCATTTGTCAAGCCAGTTGCAAGTTGAGCAAACTGCCTCCCTAGGCAGCTATCACAAATGCTTCCCTCTTTAAGTATTTCCCATGCTTTTTTAATCACTTGCGCTTCCATTTCTCTCGCCTATCTAATTCATTATGCACTATTACTATGCAGTGCTCAGCGTGATATTTCTCAGGGCCTACACTAACCCTCTTCGCTTGCATTTTCTCTAGCAATTTCTCTTCCTCTTGCGTAAGTCCTAGATGATCGCCAAGTATGAACATAGTGTTTTCCATCAGTTCAATTTTTCTAATATCCTCTCCATCTGGGTGTAGATAAATCAAATTTTTTCCCTCAATTATTTCCTTAAAACTTCGCTTGGAAACAAAAACACCTGGAGTTGACTCGCCAAATTGGCGCTTCAGAGCCTTTTGAATTAAGGAAGCTGCACTTCGCTCATCAGGGTTGAGATATCTCAATTTATTGCAGTCGAAGGTTATTGTAACAGGGGGATCTGGCTGGCCAAGTAGCAAGAGATGAATGCGTACATCTTTCCTCAAGCTATGGGAGAGAAAAAGGGCAGCGCTAACGCATCTGCAGAGAATATCCATTCTCCCACCTGAGCTAGGTAAATCATTTAATGAGAAATCTGGAGTGGTCACTGCTTTATGTCCTATTACTAGAAATTCCCTAATCACGATCTCCTACTCTAAGCGGCATTAATTTTAAAACTTTGTATGCATTTTTAACATTTATGCAGCTATTCATCTTCGGCGATGTTACACTTGATGAAATTCACTATGTTGATGCATTACCTAGAGAGGGAGAATGCAGGGTTATTAAAACTGCAAATATCTTCTTTGGGGGGAGGGGGGCAAACATTGCAGTGGCAGCGAGAAAACTGGGCTTAAATGTTGCGCTTTTCTCAATCACTGGGAGGGATTTCGCGACTTCGGGTTATGAGGCTTATTTGAGGGAGAATCAAGTGAATATTGAAAATGTAAAGCTAGTTGAAATAGAGATGTCGCGTTTTCTCTTATATATCACTAGCGAGGGAAAGAGTTATGCTTTTTATAATCCACGCGTGGATCCATATTATGACACACTTGCTTTTGACATAGACATGTTGAAGAAATACGAATTGGTGCATTTCACTTTAATGCACGAGAGATTTTGCACTAGGGTTTTAAAGCAATTGAAGAATGCAGATAGAAGTTGGATTATAAGTGCAAGTTTGGGGAAGGAGATTTATTTAGCATCTAAGCACTATCTCAATCTTTTGCTAAGCACTTGCAATTATTTATTCATGAATGAAGCTGAAGCTAGAGTTTTGACCGCAAAGGTGGGAGTTGAAATGAAAGAGTTACTGGAGAATGAAAACTTACGTGCCATAGTGATAACATTAGGCGAGCGAGGTAGTGTTATTCACACTCTCAAGCGTAGTATAAGAATTCCAGTTGTCAAAGTCAAGAGGGCTAGAAATCCAGTGGGAGCAGGCGATGCTTATGCCGCTGGCTTTCTATTTGGCCTCTCTAGAAATTATGAACTGCGAACCTGTGGGAGAATTGCAAGCGTGGTTGCTTCCTATGCAGTTGAAGGCTTCGGCGCTCAATCCAAGCTGCCAAGCGCTAGTCAAGTTAGATATAGATATCTTAAGGCCTTTGGCTCTCCTTTTCATTAGCAAGTAGCTTCCTCAAAACAGGTAAACTCTGAGTTATAGATTCAACATTCATGGGGAGAGCTTCAAATGTATACCATTTATCCTTCCCAAGTACTTCTATCACTGCTTCAAAATTTATCTTGCCCTTTCCAAGGGGGGAATGCTCGTCATATTTGCCTGAGTTATCGTGGATATGTATGCATTTCACCCTCTCCTTAACTGCTTTCGCGTGTTCAAATGGATTGGAAGCAACATTCGCGTGTCCAACATCAAAGCAGCCCTCGAAATATTTCAAGTGTTGCACATGCTCCTCAGCGGTTTTGCAGAGTGAATAGGGGTTGCTTAAATTCTCAATGCAAACTGCTTCGAATCCTGTTTTTTCCTTTATCTCCAAGATGGAGTAAATCGAGTAGAGGTGAAAAAGTTCTCGGAAATTTGAGCAATCGCGGAGTTTTAAATCACCTGGTATTTCATTTCCTATCCTTATCATTACTCGCTCAATGAAATCACGATATTGCTCAGTGGGAATCTCTAAGTAGTTCCTAACAACCCTTGGAATTTCTCCTGGATGCACAACAGCGTATTCCGCGTCTATATCTTTAGCGAACTTCAAGGCTTCTTCAATTTGAAGCATGCTGGAGGCACGCAAGTCCGGGTTGATATGAGCTACATTTAAATCCACGAAGGGAGCGTGGACTCCAAGTTTGAGGTTGAACTCCTCAGCTATCTTCATGATTCGCTTTCTCTTGCTAGCATCGATCTTAGGGGGGTAGCAATGTGGGAATTCAGCTATTATTTCAATATGGTCAACCCTATAACTCGCAGCCTCCACGAGAGCCTCAATTATATCTTTATTGAAAAATGATACTGAACTTATTCCAATCATTAAAATTCAATTTCGCCTGCAAATTCATTACCTTTGCGCTTTTTCATAATTTAAAAGAACCATTGGAAACTGGGGATTTAAAAGAACCAAGGATAGAATAGGAAGCCGAAGCTTCCTTTCTATGCGGAGGACCGGATTTGAACCGGTGAACCACTACTGGAATAGATCTTGAATCTATCGCCGTTGACCTGGCTTGGCTACCTCCGCTCATAAATTTAAATAAGCCTGCTCTTTAAATAAAGCCTGCTCTTTGAAGTAGGAGTATGTCTTCAGTATCGAGTTTTTCACCCTTTTTAAACTGCGCATAAATTTGCTCTGCTTGCTTGAGTGCTTCACGCCTTTCGATTTCTTCCCTAGCTTCCTTTGTTTTGCGCTTCAAGCCATTGATCACTTTTTCGAAGTCGCGGATTTCCTTCATTAGTTTTATATATTGCCTGTGGCACTCATTTGCATTCTCCTGTGCTTTAACGAATTCACGATGAGCTGCATCTGCCTCTGCTCGTGTTTTATCAGCTTCTCTAAATGCTGCAAGCATCTGCTCGTGGAACTCCTGTGCTTTATTTGCATACTCCGTTACCTTTTTATGGCATTCTGAGGCTTGCTCTCTCAATCTTTGAGCCTCCTCAAGTAGTGTCTTTAGCTCTTGGTTTCTCTCAAGTTGCTCTTTCTTTCGATCGAACTCTGCTTGAAGTTGTGAGATTTTTTCCACAAGCTGCTTCTCTTTATCTGGTGTTAAAACTTCGGTTTGCTGCCTGAATTCAAGGTGATCTATCTCTCTTTTTAATTCCCTAAGCGACGGACCTGAGCCTAGATTAAGCTTTTTGCGCAGTTGATCGACCTTTGCGTAGACTTCGTTGGCTTTTTCATTAAGCTCATTTCGCTTTTGCTTATATTCATTTACCTTTGCATTATACTCGTCTCTCTTTTGCTTAAACTGCTGAGCCTTCTCTACCAACTCCTTAGTTCTTTTATTTAACTCGTCCCTCCTACTGGACCATTTACTTGCTTCAGAGTTTAAAGTACCTCGCTTTTTCTTAAACTCCTCAGCTTCTGCTTTCAATTTTTCTTTCTTCTCCAGCAATTCCTCAAGCATTCTCTCTTAGCTCTCCTTACTTATGATAGCGAGTAATTGAGTTAAGTCTTTATGATCTATTACTACATCAGCTGCATTTTTTAAAATCTCGCTAGCGTTAAATGCAATCCTTAACCCAGCTTTTTTGAACATTGAGAGATCGTTTGAGCCGTCTCCTATAACTACACAATCTTTATAACTTAATCTTTCCCTTTTGAGCAAATCCTCCACCACTTCTCCCTTTGAGTTTTGCTCTAGAAGCGGGCCTCTTACTTCGCCTGTTGCAATGCCATCTTTGAATATCAACTCATTTGCAACCACATAGTCGATACCGAGTTTTTTACCAATCCTCTCAGCTATTATTGTAAAGCCCCCTGTCACTAGAGCAGTTTTATAGCCCAGTTGAGCAAGTTGTGATATGACCTCTTCAGCGCCTTTCATGATTGGAATATGCTCTGCTACTTTTAAAGCTTGCTCTTCGCTTAACCCTTTCAGGAGCATAGCTCTTTTTTTAAGCGAGGTACTGAAGTCGATCTCGCCATTCATGGCTAATTTAGTGAGCATTGAGACAGTTTCATGGGTATTTACAATTTTCGCGAGTTCATCGATGGTTTCTGTATCCACTAACGTACCATCCATGTCGAAAACCACTAGTTTTCTACCGTTAAAACAGTTATTTCCCACGCGATCACCTGGTAATCGCTTAATCCTGTAGTCTCAGCTATGTTGTTTTTCTTCCTTTTAATCTTTGTGGTTGGATTATATATTTTTTATTTTAGTGCTATTAAGACTTTTTTTATAAAATATTAAAAATGTTAAAAAAAAAGTTAAAAACCTTCATTCTTCGAGAATGGGGATAGTGGTGGAAACCTTGAATAGCGAATCCAATGCAAAGCGATGGAAAGAGTTAATACTAGCTTTGAATTAAAATTATACGTAATATATTTAAACTTACCATTCAAATAAAGGCATTCGATTATGGAGGTAACAAATGACTACGGTTTATGATGTGCCAGCGGACATGCTCATAAAAAGGGTTTCGATGAAGTTAAAGCAGAATCAACACATCAAGCCACCTACTTGGGCGATTTATGTTAAAACAGGTATGCATCGAGAAATGCCTCCTGATAGCGAGGACTGGTGGTATATTAGATGCGCCTCGCTACTGAGAAGAGTATATGTAGATGGACCTATAGGAGTGGAGCGATTGAGAACCTATTATGGTGGCAAAAAACGCAGGGGCTCTGAACCAGCTAAATTTGCAAAGGGAAGTGGTTCTATATTGAGAGAAGCCCTTCAACAGCTAGAAAAAGCAGGTTTGGTTAAAACCACCAAGCAAGGCAGGGAGGTCTCTCCCCTAGGAAGGGAGTTTTTAGATAATGCTGCGAATGAATTGAGAATGGAACTCTTAAAACAAATCCCAGCTCTTGAGAAATATTAGGAGTAAGTGCAATGGTAAATGAGGAAGAACTTGAGGAAATAAGAAGGAGAAAACTTGCCCAGCTCCAGCAGCAAGCTCAAGCTGCGCAGCTTCAGGCATTACAGGAAGAGCAGATGAGGCGGGAATATGAGGCGAAGAAAGCCTTAATAATGCGCCAGATCTTAACCCCTGAAGCTAGGGAAAGGCTTAATACTATTCGCATGACTAGACCAGAGTTTGTGGATAGCTTAGAGCAGCAGCTCATTCTTTTAGCGCAAAGTGGGAAGCTAAAGTCGATGATAACTGATGAACAACTAGTTAAAATTCTCCAGCAGCTTCAACCTAAGAAGCGGGATATAACAATTCGAAGATTATAGAATTGGGAATACAATAAATAAAGATTTTAAATCACTCCTTCGCTGCTTCACGTTATACTCTAGGTGGCTTTTTAAATCATCGGTTTGGCGCGGGATGATGAATTGATAAGTGAGAAATTTGAAATGGTCATCCGAAGTATAAGCAATGGTTGCAGATGTCCAAACTTTAAGAGCAAATGGATAACAAACACTGGATGGGCAATTTTCACCACTTCGCTGACCAAGGGATGTAAGGCTATGTAGCAGATATCCAAATGCTAAGGTAATGTGATTTGAGCTTGCCCCTGCCTTATAATTTTTAAATTGAAACTAAGTTTTATAAGCAATAAAGATAAATTAATTGAGAACATTTTCATAAGAAGTTTCACTTGAGAAGCGAATTTAAATATAAAATAAAGGTGGAATAATGAGCAAGAAAACAAAAGGCAAGAAACTCCGCTTGGCTAAAGCAGCGAAGCAGAACAAGCGTGTTCCAGTATGGGTGATCTTGAAAACCAAGCGCAATGTTACCTCCCACCCTAAGAGGCGCAACTGGAGGAGAAGCAATTTGAAGGTATAAAAGGTGATAGCAATGGCAGAGGCAGAGCAAAAGGAAGTAAAGAAAGAGGAAGTGGTGGAAGTAAAGAAAGAGGAAGCAGTGGAAGTAAAGAAAGAGGTAAAGAAAGAGGAAAAGAAAGTAGCAAAAACTGAGAGAGAGAAAACCGGAGTGGAACAGGTTTTCACCATTCCACTTCGCAAAGCAAAGAGTGTACCAAGATGGAAACGTAGCAACAAAGCAATCAAAGTTATCAAAGCATATCTTGCTCGGCATTTAAAGGCTGAGGAGAATAAAATTCATATCGATGCATCAATAAATGAAAAAATCTGGTCTAGAGGTTCTCAAAAGCCGCCTATTCAGATTAGAGTTAGAGCTATGAAGTTTGAAGATGGAGTGGTGGAAGCTGAGTTGATAGAAGATTGAATGGATTTGAACAGAAGATCGAATAAATATGAAAAAAAGAATGAGTTTCAATGGAAGCCCGAACATTGGTGTATTTGTAGCAAATACTGAGGAAATAGCAGTAGTGCCGCCTGAGATTTCTAAACGGGATGAGGAAATTATTAAAAAGGAGCTAAAGGTGGAGATTATTCGCACCACTATCCAAGAAAGTTCAGTCGTGGGGTCGCTCATTGCTGGCAATTCCAACGGTTTAGTTGTTTCTCAATATGCACTTGAGAGTGAGATCTCTAAACTTGAAGAGTATACGAAAGTGGCAAGGCTGCCTGATAAAATGACTGCAGCTGGAAATTTAATCCTTGCTAACGATTACGCTGCAATTGTGCATCCTCAGCTTTCAAAAAAAGCCATAGAGGTGGTCAATCGCACATTGAAGGTGAAAGCAGTTAAAGGAACAATTGCCGGGCTTAAGACAGTGGGAACAGCTGGGGTGGCTACCAATAAAGGCCTGCTGGTGCATCCAAATATAACTGAAGAGGAGATTAAACTTCTGGAAAAAGTGTTCGAGCTGCCTGTGGATATAGGTACCGTGAATTTAGGCTCACCTCTCATAGGCACTGCTTTAATTGCCAATTCAAAGGGCTATCTTGCAGGATCGCTAACAACTGGATTTGAACTTGGTAGAATTGAAGAAGCACTGGGATTCATATAGTAGATCATATAGGAGGTCCATCTTTGAAGACTTACATTATCGAGGGGGATTTTGAAATCAATGGTAAAAAATGGCAGCATTTTAAAAAAGCAATTCAAAGTCATAATGAAAAAAATGCTATAGAGAGAATATATTCATTGATTGGGAGCAAGCATAGATTGAAGAGAAATCAGATTAAAATAAATGCAATTAAAGAGGTATAAAGATGGAGAAAAAGCCTCCAGTGAAGACTCAAGAAGAGGAAATTAGAGAATTGATATACAAACTCCAGCTATTCCAAGCTGAGAGTGAGAGTCTTCAGCAGCAAGCCAGTTTAATAGAGCTCAGCTTGAATGAAATTGAAAGTACCATTCAAACATTAAATTCTATGGATGGAGTTAAACCAGGCCAAGAGGTTATAGTACCCATAGGAGCAGGTGCTCACATCTACGCTAATATCGCGCGATTGGATAAGATAGTTGTGAATATTGGCGCTGGAATAAGCATTGAGAAAAATATAGAGGAGACTAAGAAATTTTTAGAAAAGCGAAGAGATGAACTTCGCAGGGGATATGAGCAGGTAATTAGTAATTTAAACGCTGTAACAGCTGAAATCCAAAAACTTCAGCAGGAAGCACAGAAATACCGCGGGAATAAAAATGTTTGATGTGCTAAAGCAAAAGCTAAGCAATTTTAAGAAAAATGTAGGTGAAAAGATTTCAATCGAAAAAGCAAAAGCATTTTTATTTGAGCAAGAAATAATAATTGAGGAGAAAAGCTTAGAGGAGCCTCTTTATGAATTAGAACTAGCACTTTTAGAGAGCGATGTCGCACTTTCTGTGGCTGAGGAAATCGTGAGCTCGGTGAAGAAAGAGCTAGTGGGTAAAAAGCGGAAGCTTCTGTCAGATGTTTCAGAGCTCGCTCAAGAGGCTCTTAGAAAAGCACTTTATAGTGTGCTCAATGTAAATGGCTTTGAGTTCTATGAATTCATAAAAAATGCTAGAAAACCTGTGAATATAGTTTTCGTGGGCGTGAATGGCACTGGGAAAACCACTACAATAGCTAAAGTAGCATATGCTCTAAAGCAGCAGGGCTATAAAGTGGTAATTGCAGCTGCAGATACCTATCGCACGGGTGCGATCGAGCAAATTGAGGAACATGCGAGTAATATAGGTGTGAAAGTAATAAAGCATCCACCGGGAGGGGATCCCGCAGCAGTTATATATGATGCAATTCAACACGCCAAAGCAACAGGCAAGGACGTTGTACTCGCGGATACCGCTGGGCGAATGCACGTGAATATAAACCTGATGGATCAACTTAAGAAAATTTGCCGAGTGACAAATCCAGATCTAGTAATCTTCGTTGACGAGGCAATTGCTGGAAATGATGCTGTTGAAAGAGCCAAGATGTTTAACAATACCATTGGATTCACCGGTGCTATTTTAACTAAGGTAGATGCAGATGCAAAGGGAGGTGCAGCGGTGTCAATCGCCTATGTAACTAAGAAGCCAATTCTATTTTTAGGCATTGGACAGAGATATGAAGACCTACAGAAATTCGATGTGACTTGGCTAGTTGATAGGCTATTAAGCTAGAGATATGGAAAAAGCACTTATATTCCTTCCTACTATGGTATGGTAAAAAGACTAGGGGTTGAAGATGTTCACGAAGTTTGAGGAGCTTCCCAAGATAAAATTGCCCTATGGCGTTAGCGATCCCAAGCTCAGCGATAGCACAATGAGAGATGGCGCGCAAATGCCAGGCGTGGTTATGAAAAAAGCCCACAAGCTGCAGATCTATGAATTCCTGCATCAAATAGGCATAGAGAAAACCGAGGTTTTCCTATACAACGAGAGGGATAAAATTGTTGCTAGAGAAATGCTCGATCGAGGCTATGATAAACCTCAAATAACCGGTTGGGCAAGAGCAAATAATAAAGACATAGACCTTGTTCTCGCTATGGACGGGATAAAGGAAACTGGGATATTGCTTTCCACATCAGATATCCACATTATCTATAAACTTGGACTCAAGCGAGAGGAAGCTAAAGAGCGCTATCTCAATGCAGTTCAATATGCTGTAGATCATGGCTTAAGGGTGAGATGCCATCTTGAGGATGTAACTAGGTCAGATATAGAGGGCTTCACCATTCCACTCGTAAAAGAAGTATTAAAAATCGCTCCAGACGCTATTATTCGCATTTGCGATACTTTAAACTTCGGAATTCCATTTCCAGAAGCAGATTTTCCATTTGGAATTCCAAAGCTAGTGAGGCGCTTGAAAGAAATTGGAGTGAAAGAAGTTGAAACCCATGTGCATGATGATTTTGGCTTAAGCGTGGCTAACTCGCTAGCTGGCTTTTGGTACGGCGCTGATTGGTCTAATTTGACTTTCCTTGGAATTGGCGAGAGAGCTGGAAATGCTGAGCTTGAAAAAGTCCTGATATTCCTCTGCACTCGCGTGGAAGGTTTCCAGAAATATAATTTAAGCTGCTTGGTCAAATTCGCAGAGTTTATGGAAGCAGAGGTGGGCTATCGCGTGCCTAGAAATAAATCAGTGGTTGGAAGAAATATATTTGCCCATGAAAGCGGTATTCATACAGCTGGCGTGATAAAATATCCCTTTACCTATGAGCCATTTCCACCTGAACTTGTAGGTGGAACTAGAAGACTCTTAATTGGAGATTCCTCAGGCACTGAAGTGGTTAGATTAAAAGTGGAGGAAGCCCTTGAGGAATTAATGGGAGTTAAAATACAGGTGGATAAAAACGATCCACGCGTTAAGGAGATCCATAAAGAAATTCAAAGATTATATGATGAAGAGAAGCGTGTTTCATGCATTTCAGACGAAGAACTCAAAGCTTATGTCGCCAAATATTTCATGTTAGAAACATTGATTCAGCGAGAGATAGATATCTTACCAGAGAACAATCAATAAAAATAATAAAGCATTAACGAGTCCTTTTTTCAATCTCCCTCGCAACCTCAAGAGCTTTTTCAGCGAGACTCGAATTTATATGTTTTTGCTCAACAGCCTTATAAAGTTTATCTTCATCAATAATTTTAACCTCGCCTTGCATTATAATTACATCCACTTCGAGATCCATATATCTAATCTTATCTGGATAGAACTCCACGGGTGTATTTATATTGTAATACTCGCCTTTAAGCTCATTTGAACTGGAATAATAAGCGTGGTGCACATACCAACTCCCCTCTATGAAGGTGGAAATTGCGTAGTCTCCCTCTTGTCTAGGGATGTTTAATCCATCATAGGTTCCGCTGCCCTTCATCTTCCTTAAAATTCGAAGCACTTTAGCTTCAGGGGAAAAATCAATAACCATGCCCTCTCTAAGTTGAAGTACTTTGCCATTTAACTTCGCGTGCTCAATACCTAGAGTAACATTCTTCCCAACTTGGTCATATAGATATCTCCAGAGTTTCAATTCGATCTCCCCTCGCTTCTCGGGATGGAAGCGAAGCTCGTGCTCAGCTTCATCCACAATTTTAGAGGCAAATATCCTGAATCTATGGTGTCCAGAAACAGTGGGGGTTACTCTATCTCTCACTTTATCCAACATTGATTTAGAGAGGGTTGGAAATTCAACCTCGCAGCATATATAGCCGGGGAAAATCTGAACCCATTTTTTATCAGAGAGCCATTCTAAAGGGTCTTTCTCTCTAATAACACAATCAGGTAGGCTTCTGAGTATTTGAACCACTGGCTCCACTCCCTCTGTTTTTCCAATTATAACTATGCCTTGTTTATCCTCTCTATCCTTAACTAAAACCTCGCCTAGAAATGGTTTGAATTCTAAGTTAAATCGCTTGGAAATAGCTGCAGAGGGCTGCACCACGTTTAATCCTTGGTCTAGAAAAAGCTTAGTTAAAGCAGTGGCGTAGATTCCACGGAGCTTGATTTTAGTCAAGCCTTTGCACCTCTAAAGATATCGGATTTTAAAGTCCTTGTATTCCCCTTTATACTCCTCCCACTTTACCTCTAAATTTGTAACCCTAGCTCCCCTAGGGCCTTTTCTGCAGAATTCTATAGCGCGATCAACTTTTTCCTTCTCCCCCTCGAAAACTGCTTCCACTCTGCCATCTGAGAGGTTTCTCACCCAACCAGTTAAACCTAATTCCCTAGCGATCTCTTGAGTGGTGGATCTGAAGAACACTCCTTGTACCTTGCCTGAGATATAAACATGAGCTCTAGCGAGCATATTTTTAAACTTCACTCTTTCATTTACACTCTTCCATTTAATTTCATTTACACTCTTTCATTTTATTATCTTTATCTTTCCTTGTCAATCCCAGCATTTCAGCAGCTGTGGGCATGGGGGGGCGAAGGAGCTCTTTAACTGCTCTCCAGCTATCCCCATAGATATGCATATTGGCGCTGAGAAGTGTTAAGCGCACTTTTTTAAACCCACTATTCATAGCTGCGAACTCCGCTAAGCGCGCAAAGCCATATTGATTTGCATGCGTTGCGCCAAATGCATCATTGGAGCGCATGAAAAGGGATAAACCAAGGGTTTCTTCATCATAGGCATAGAAACAATAGCACCGCAGGCAAGCTGGGTCTTTGAGAAATACATCCCAAGGTCTGGATATGGTTACAAAAGCTTGTCTAGTATATTTATTCTGCTTTAATTTCTGAATCGAGTGAAACAGTTGATCAATGGGAGGTCTTTTAAAATTGATCAAATCATTGCGGTCATATCTCGCTCTTGAAGCATAGGAATATACTTCCCCTTGCTCTAGGATGATGTCATTTTCCTTTGCTTCTTTATCCACATCTGGCACGCCTAGGATATAGCGCATTGCATATTCCTCGCCATATCTAGCTGTGAATGGCGCTTTATCATCAAGCATGTTTTCAAGGGGATTTGAAATATCTATTAAAACGCGGTGGCCAAATCTAGCTCGTGCTTGCTTCTCAAAAACCTCTCCCCATTGAGTTTGATCTTCAAAGCCCTCGTGGAAGACATACTCTAAAGTTTGCCTCCATCCAAATGGTATATTCTCTGATTCGATTAAAAAAGCGTGTTTATTTGGCACTGCTGGAATTGCTGGCTTAAGCTGCTTAACCCTGGTTTCATCTCGCTTGTAATAATGCGCATTAACTATGAATAGCCCAAGAGTACCCTTTGCATAGCCAGTTTGCTTGCTGATTAAATTTAGAATTTCAGTCAAGCCAAGCATGTTTAAGTCTAAAAAGTTATAGGTATCTAGGCTTCGGAATACTCCTGTTAAATGAACTTGTTTTTCCATATTAGAAGGGGTAACTTGTACATAGATTTCAAGCAGCGATGGAGGGGTTCTTGCAATTACATCCCAAGGGCGAGCAATTGCTATGGAGAAGCGCCTTGAATAAGGCACTTGCTTTATCAATTCTATTCCCGCTTTTAATTGATCTATGGGCTTGGTAATTCTTTGATTATATGTCTCAAAAGTGCCATCTTCATTTTCAATCAACCATTTCTCATGGGGATCCTCCGCTAGCAATGGGTTAGAGTATTTTTCAGGAATGGCAAGCTCAGGTTTTTCCACGATTAATAAAACATCAGGTAGAAAAATTACCTTCCCCCTGGGGGAGGCTCTCTCCACTCCATTTTTTAACAACTCGTGATTTAAAAGCGAAACTCCATCCTCTATTGAATGTGCGAAGATCAATTTCGCCACTATTCTTCTCCCTCTTTCTTAAGTTCCTCTTTTGTATATTTTGCAATTTGATCTGCCATTTCACTTAGCTTTGCATTTCCACCTAAATCATAAGTTACATATTTGCCCTCTGAAATCACGCGCTCAGTAGCTTTAAAGATCGCCCTTGCCTTTGCTTTTTCACCTAGATAATCAAGCATCCATGCTCCAGCTAGTATTGTTGCAGTTGGATTTACTTTATCCAAGCCGCGATATTTAGGTGCTGAGCCATGCGCTGGTTCGAACATGGCATAGGCATCGCCTATATTAGCGGAGTATATCAAGCCTATGCTTCCCACGAGTGCAGAGCATTCCTCGCTGATTATGTCCATGAATAAATTGGTGGAAAGCAAGATCTTTTGATTGAAGATCTGAGGGTTTTTAATTAACTGCTGAGCCATATTATCAATGTGATACTCCCAGATCTCGATATCATCATATTCTTTTCCCACTCTATGAACTGATTCTAAGAAAACCCCGCAGGTTTGCTTCAATATATTGCTCTTGTGAATTGCTACAACTGTTTTCCAGTTCCTTCTCCTAGCTTCTTCAAATGCAAATCTAGCAATTTTTTCACACGCTGTTCTTGAAATTTTGCGAATCGCTATATAAACATCGTCTGATAATTTAAATTCCGCTCCAAAGTACAATCCCTCAGTGGCTTCTCTAATGCATACAAAGTCCACAGCGCCAAGGGGCGTGGGAGTATTGGGTATGGTTTTAATTGGACGAATATTTGCATAGAGATTGAACCTTTGCCTTATTGAAACAGCAACACTCTTAGGCGTGCCTGGACCGCCTGGGGTAGTTGTTGGACCTTTGAAGCAAGCATCAGTTTGCTTCAATATCTCCCAAGTTTCCTCTGGTATTAATGAATCACCACCGTGTTTTTCCCACCACTCAGCTCCAGCGCTGCAAGGTATAAATTCAACCTCAGGCTCGGTGACTTTAATAACTTTAAGCATAGCATCCACAAGTTCTGGTCCCACGCCATCGCCTTTTATGACTGCTGCTTTTTTCATTTTCACTCCTCCTTTTAGAATAAAGTGATACTTTTCACTGTTGAACAACGTGCTAATTCATCCATTACTTCTCCAGGTACTTTTTTATCAGTTATAATGGTCAGCTTTGGATCCTCGGTGAGATAGGGATCGTCGGTTACAACTTGTCTAATGCTTATACCATTTTTAGCTAACACAGCTGTTACCTCTGCAACTATCCCAGGTTTAGCTGCATTTCTAGGTGTAATTATTATAACTCCTAGATTAAGCCAAGGCGCTGCATCGCGAAGAAATAGTATTGATTTAAGATTTTGAAAGAGCTTCTTTAGATATTCATCTTTTAAAATAGCCTTTACAGTTGCATCAACTACTCTTCTATCCACACCTATCTCTCGAGCAATCTTGGTATGAGGAATCTCTATTCCACCTGAGACAACTCTACCTTTTTCGCTTACTTGAAATCCCCTCTCGAGGAGCAAGCGCAAAACCTTCGCCTGCGCAGGGTAATCTTTAAATCTAGTTAGAATTTCATTCCACATACTTTTCACATACCAACTAATGCTTGATTAAATACCATATACACTAATGCTTGATATAGTACATAGGGTTTATTATTATATTGCATGAGATTGGATGAATTTCTCACCAGCGTATTAGGCATTAAATCTCGCGCTAGAGCCAAGAGAGCAATTGAACTTGGGTTGGTTAAGGTTAATGATAGGGTGGTTAAGAAACCAGCTTATGATGTTAAATATGGAGATAATGTTACACTGCAGCGCGAGCTAGCGGAGAAAAGCGCTGGGTATTTTAAACTCAAGGATATTCAAGCTAAAACGGGATTGATTAAAAAAAGCGATATTGTATTAGACATAGGCTCAAGTGCAGGTGGATTTCTACTCTTTGCCTCTGAAAATGCCTATAAGGTTTATGGGATTGAATATAGCAAGGAATTCTATGAGGAATTGAAGGCAATTGAAAGAGAAAGGAAAAATGTGAAAATTATTTTTCAAGACATATTTAAAGCTAATTTAAGAGAATTTATACAAGAGGAATTGAGCTTGATATTGAATGATCTAGCACTTGACTGGAGGAGCTCGCTGAAAGCACTTAGCTTAGTCCTTCCATTACTTGGGAAAAATGGACGCGTGCTTCAAGTAATTAAATTTGAAAAAGATTTGACTCCAATTTTAAAAGAACTTGAAAAAATGGGTTTAAAACATCTTCAAACTCTAGAGGGGAAGAGAAAGGAGAAATTTTTAATAGCTATAAAGCTATAGTTTGCCAAAGATCGCTCCCATGCCTGCTTCCGCAGATTCAGCTTCCTCTTTTATTGCTTTAATTATCTCCTCAGCCTCTCTTGGTTCAGGCTTTTCCAGTTTTAGCTCAGATAGTAAATCTTCGGCTTTCTTTATATTCTCAGGAGTGGTATTGAAATGCAGGAAGAAGCCTTGTCTCTTAGAGCCAAGTAGCTTTGCCTCTCTAACTGTATAGCCCATTCGCTTGAAAAAGTCATGCTCAAGCACCTTCTCAACCTGTTTCTTGCCCTCATAGCTATAAAAATATAGAGCATCCATTGACTTTCACCTTTCAATAGTTTAATTTCTATAATTATAATCATATCGCTATTGCCATTTGATATCACTTCCGCACTATCTAGAATGCGACTTTCAATCAAGCTTTCCTTAAAATCCCCATGGGTGCATTTGCAAGTTTAATTAGCGCTTCAGCTTCCATGAAATGAAGCTCAGCTGGTGCCACTAGAATGTGAAGAGGAGGTCCAAAGTCATATTCAACCAAGTTCTCTATATAATCCGCTTTAACAAGAGGTTTTTTAGAACCTGCTCTGGCTATGCCAACCATTAACCTATTTTTAAGTATTCCTTCATTTCGTTGGCTTTCAATTTGCATTAAAATTCGCAGAGCATCTGCAATAATCATGAATCTATCATCTTGTATATCTAGAAATAATAGGGTATGAAGATTATTTTTAAGATTCATTTTAATGGCATCATAGGGCGCTTCTGAAACTCTACCTTTATATGGAAAAGCCACTGTTGCAGATTTCCCAAAGCGATAGTTCATCAATCCAGTTAAACCGCAAACTGCAGTTTGAATAGAAGCATTATGTATAATCTCAGTCTCGATACCAAGGTTAATGGCTCGCAAGCGAAGATCTAGATGAGTCGTTGCTATTAGCGGATCGCCTCCGCAGAGGATTACTACTTTCTTTGTCCTAGCGTTTTCCAAGATATGCTGTGGATTTTGCTCTATATCCTCGCGCTTCAATAACGTGATCTTTTTCCCATATAATTGCTCCATTTTTTCAAGCGTTGTACCAAGCAAGCGCGAGGTATAGAATTCAGCGTATACTACATCCGCATTTCTAATCGCCTCTAAGCCCTTAAGAGAAATATCTTTCTCATCGTATAGTCCAAGTCCGATGAAAGTAAGCATATTTATTAAATATCAAAAGCAGCTATATATTTTCTTAATTTTGAGATTATTGTTATCACATAATTTAAAAAATTTTGTTTTTGCGCCTTTCTCTACAGCAATTTAAGATACTACAACTAACCCTATTTATGCCTCAGAGCTCAATGGCAGGGAGATACTAAATCCCTTCAAATCATATGGCGGTACGCCAACTGGTCAAGCGATAGCTGTAGCAACTTATGAGCTCACCAATAAATCTTCCTACTTCACCGCTGGAGATAGCACTAGATTGCCAGCGATAATACTACTCTCCGACGGCCTTCCAACACTCCCTCAGCCTGAGAGCAAAGCTAGAGAGCAAGCGCTTGCTCAAGCAAGTGCTGCGAAGGCAAAGGGGATCGCTATTTATACCATTGGCTTCGGCGTGGACGCAGATAAAGAACTCCTTCAGCAAATTGCCTCCACACCCAGTAACTTCTATTATGCTGCGACTAAGGAAGACCTTGAGAATATATATCGCACTATAGCAAGGGAATTGCGGGAAACCGCCGCCACTAATTTAACAGTCATAGATGTAATCCCGAGCGATATAATATTAGATGAATCCAGTTTGTCTTCAGATACAATTGTAATCCACAACGACGATGGCACAACAACATTGATTTGGAAGATAGAGAGAATTAAGATAGATGACACTTGGATTAGAGAATTCGATATTAAAGCTAAAAATGAAAATGCAAAGGAAGCAAATGTATTCAATCAATCAAGAGTGGAATTCACATCCATAGTTGGCACCCACGAAGTTCGAGTTTTCCCTCATACTTATATCAACATAACCACTCTACGGGAAGAGAAAATCATACTGGAATAAAATGCAGTTAATTAAATCGCAGAATGCAGTTTCAGAAGTAGTTGGGTATGTTTTGATTTTTGGTATCATGATAACTTCCATAGGGTTAATGTGTATATATGGCTTTCCAGTGCTTGAGAGCTCTCAAAGTAAAATCAGATATCAAAGCGTGGAGCAGGGATTCGCAGTGCTTCAATCAAACTTGGACAAAACTGCTTACGATCAAGCTCTAGTTAAAACCACGAGGATAAACGTGGGAGAAGGTACTTTAAGCACTTCTAAGGGGGATCATTTAAAGTTGGCAGTGAATGTTACGAATGCAACAAAATTCCAAATAGAGCTAGATTTGGGGTTGATAGAATATGAATATGGAGGGGATTCAGTTGCATATATGAATGGAGGGGTATTTGAAAAACAAGCAGAATATGCCTTTATAAAATTCCCTCCCACGATATTTGTATACGAGGACTTAAGGAACAATGAAACGATCGCAATGATCTCTATCATTAGAATGGAGAGCAATATATCCTCTGGAAGCGGTATAGTTACAGTGCTATCCAAATACAATAGCTCAGATACCCATGTATTCATTGAAAGCGGAGGCAATGTAATACTAGAGATAAACAGCAGTAAGTATGCTGATGCTTGGGAAGACTATTTCATAAAAATGAAGGGCTCGCTTCAAAACACCGTAATTCAACTGGAGCGGAATGGCAATGAACTAGTGATAACCATACCTTTTAATAAGGTAATCATATCTGAAAATAGATTAAAACTTGAATTAACATAATCTTGAAATAACAACGCTAAATAAAATAGCATGAATGTCGAATATTAAATTTATCGCGGATCGAATGCTAGGCAGATTAACCGCTTGGCTCCGCCTCTTAGGCTATGATACCCTGAGTGCCAATGATTTGAGAAAAGAGGAGGACGATCTTCTTCTTGAAATTGCAGAGAAAGAGGATAGAATCATTATCTCGAGAGATAGAGAGCTGGTGAGAAAGGCAAGGGCAAGAGGAATAGCTGCTTTTTTGATTCACTCTGATGATGTGCTTAATCAGCTTAAAGAACTGTATTCCCACATTAATTTAGATTTAGAAGCAAAGATGGATCGCTGTACTATTTGCAATCATCCAATTAGAATTGTTAGAGGGGAGGAAATGGAACTGGTGAAAACAAAGGAATATGTATTCCCAGATCTATTCGAGCGAAATATTGAGTTCTGGATCTGCGATAACTGCAAACAGGTTTACTGGGAGGGAAGTCACTGGAATAATATTCAAAAAACAATTGCTGAATTGAAAAAAGAAGTGGGAATATGAAATGCAGCAGATGTGAAAGGGAATTTGAAGCTGAGGATAAAGCATATCAGATAAACGAGGGATATGTTAAGATAAATCGCGATAAAGTAGAGTTTTTCAGAGAATTAGAGTTTGCTTTACTATGCGAGAAATGTTGGAAGAATCTAGCGATAATGTTACTCTAGGTCAAAAATGAGCGAGAAAGAGATCCGCGAAGAAGTTTGCCATAAATACTGCTCAACATGTGCTATGATAACTATTCACATCTACATTGGCTGGGGAGAGTGGAAGTGCGCTGAGTGCGAGGTGAAGCAGAAAGAGATTAATTTTTAGATTTTAATAATTTTTTTATATATTTTGAATTGACCTCTGGTTTTACCAGTAATTGCTCAAGAGCAGGAGGTCTTGTGCAGGGAGCTGCTTTAGAATTAGGATGCTATATTTTTTTCTCACCTACTCAAATCTTCCGTGAAATTGAATCAATTCACGACTCTGCCTGTGGGTCCGCATATATCTGCATATAAATACTCTGCTATAGGTAAACCTCTTTGTATTAAATCTACAATCCCTATGGATTACGATACTTATCTATTTTTTAATGCTAAATTCCTTGGTGGCAATTAAAATTATAGCTACTGCAAATCCAGCGAGGATTGAGATGTCTAAGTAGAGAGGGAAGGAATTGGCATCGCCTAGAAGGATTATGCGCAATGCATCAACTCCATAAGTAAGAGGATCAAAGTAAGTTAAAATCCTAAGCCATTCAGGTAGGGAATCTATTTTGAATAATGCACCACTGAGGAAGAACATTGGCATTATAACAAAGCTCATTATCAAGTTAAATCCTTCAAGGCTTTCGATGCGCGCTGCTAGGGAGAGTCCTATGGTTACCAAGCCAAGTGCAATTAAAAACATAACAGGTAAAGATGCAATAAATGAAAAGGGTGTAAGTTGAATTCCTACTACGAATGAAAATGGAAGGAGAAGAAGACTTTGGAGAAAAGCACTTGTGGCACCGCCTAATGCTTTGCCTAGAACGATGGATGTTCTTGATATTGGTGCAACTAATATTTCCTTCAAAAATCCAAATTCGCGGTCCCAGATTACTGAGATGCCTGACCAGATTGCAGTGAAGAGCAGCGTTTGACCGATTATACCTGGGAATATGAAGGCTTGATAGCTATATCCTGAGGCACTCCAACCAATACCCATTCTACCTATTCCAATGCCAAATATGACTAGCCATAATAGTGGGGTGGTGAAGGAAGTAATCAATCGAGAACGCTCTCGTGTATATCGCTTCACCTCTCTCAACCAAATGGTGTATATAGCTAGAGCTTCGCTCATTTCAACGTAACCTCCTCCTTCGAGCAGCTATCATAGGGGGAAGGTATTGTTCAGCTTCAGCAACTCTAATTTCTCTACCAGTGTAGTGGAGGAAAACGTCATTAAGCGTTGGCTTTTGAAGTGCTATTGATTCTATACTCACTCCACTTTCACTTGCTACTTCCACTATCTTTGGAATTAACATTTCACCATTTTTCACAGTTACATTCAACAAGCCGCTGGATTCATTGCTTTTAAGGATCAATGCTTTTTCAATGAGTTTAGCTGCTAAGAGTTTAGGGTTAGAGGTTTTTATCTTAACTATGTCACCCTCTAGTGCGTTTTTTAAATTATCTGGAGTATCGAGTGCCTTTATTACTCCATAGTCTATTATTGCCACTCGATTGCAGAGTTTCTCAGCTTCTTCCATATAATGCGTGGTGAGCACAATTGTAATATTCTCACGCTTAGCAAGTTCTTCAATGTATTTCCAGATATGCTCCCTAGTTTGGGGATCAAGTCCTAGTGTAGGTTCGTCTAGGAATAATACCTTGGGATAGTGTAGCAATCCACGTGCAATTTCCAGCCTGCGTCTCATTCCACCTGAGTAAGTGCGAACTTGTGAATTGGCTCTATCTTCAAGTTCCACTAGCTTTAAAACTTCTTTGATTCTTTTATCTCGAACCTCTTTAGGCACGCCATAGAGCATAGCATGGAACTCGAGGTTCTCTCGACCTGTTAAGCGATCATCGATGCTTGGGTCTTGAAAAACAATGCCAATGCTTTTTCTAACTTTATCTTGCTCTTTTATGATATCATATCCATTCACTTTAGCGGTGCCTGAAGTTGGATTTATTATGGTGCAGAGCATGGAAATTGTGGTTGTTTTCCCAGCGCCATTGGGCCCAAGTAAACCAAATATCTCTCCATATTTAATCTTCAAGTTCAATTTATCAACTGCTAAGATGCTGCCAAATCTCTTGGTGAGGTCAAAGGTTTCTATTGCATAGCCATCCAGTTCTTATACCTCCAACATTAATTAGAAAATGAGGACTTATATAATCTATCTTAAATTTGTATTTTCTTTGCAGCTGTTTCTAATGCTTCACTTAAGCTTTCCCTGGGTATAATGGCTGCTACGGGTATTCTGAGTATTTTCTCAACTGTGCTGCTAGTTATAGGTGCGCATACTAGTGCAGCAGCCCCCTCTCTTTCAGCGCGAACCGCTGCTATTATGGATTCTTCGATTGAATTTACTGGGTATTCGCGAATTGAAAATTTCTCGCCTTTAATTTCAATAGTTCTCTTTTTCAATGCATCGAGCACAGGTCGAGAAGCAATGACTGCTATGAATCTTCCACTTCTCGCGCCTTCTATGTTTCTCACTGTTTTTATGATGATGCGCAGGGTCTTTAGGTTTGGCTCTCTCTCCCCAGATAATATTTTATATAGAGTACTTAAGGGAATTTTTGATTTTCGAGCAAAAGCAGCGATGGTCAAGCCCAGCTCTGAGATAGCTTCGCTTAATTTTTTGCGAAAAATTTCATTGTTTTCAATAGCAGCATATATTATCTCATCAGATAAAGCCATAATTTATTTTTAATTATACAATTGTATAAAAAATTTTTGATTTTTAATACAATTAGACAATAAATTAATACAAAAGGAAAAATTTAAAGTTATTGCTGTAGAAAACAAATTCTATGGTGAGGAAATTGAAGAAAATTTTATCTATATCCATTGCTTTACTGCTTCTCCTATCGCTAGTTCTACTGGGGTGCATAAGCACTGTTCCTCCTGCTCCTAAGAAGGTTAGAGTTGGATATTTACTTGCAGATCTCCATCAACTTGCATATATGATTGCAAAAAATAAAACCGTTGGCGGTGGAATTTCATTTTTCGAGAAATATGGCATTGAAGTTGAAGATGCCATTGGCGCGCCATATCCACACGGTGGGGCAGAGATGGATCACTTCGCAGCAGGGGATGTGGATATCGGATTACTGGGAAGTCCTCCAGCTATAATAAAGCACGTTAATGCAAATGTTGATACAGTAATCATTGCACAGGCAAATGAAGAAGGATCAGCTCTAGTGGTATCTCGTGATATAGAAAGATTTTCAGATTTAACTGGAAAAACCATTGCAGTTCCAAGTAGATCAGCGATACAGTTCTTCCTTTTGCTAACTCTAGCTGAAAAAGAAGGAGTAGAGATAGGTAAAATATCAATAGTGGATTTAGCGCCCAAAGATATGCGAGCAAAACTAGAGGCTAAAGAGATAGATGGATTTATTGCTTGGGAGCCATTTGTTTCAGATGCAGTTATAAGTGGCACTGGCAAGGTCTTAGCTACATCTCGAGATATTTGGCCCAATCACCCCTGCTGCGTGGTTGCAGTTGATAAGAAATTCGCAGTTCAAAATCCAGACGCAGTCATAGGCTTCTTGAAAGCCCACGTTGAAGCCACAAATTACATAAATAAAGCTTTGAAGAACCCCTATTCAGAGGAATACAAGATCTTAATCGCAATTGCAATGCAATTCACAGGCAGAGAGGAACAAGTCATTAAAGAGGCATTCAAGCTAATAAACTTTAAATCAGATATTGATGAGAAATTCAAGAGCTCAATAGTGGAATATACTGAGAAATTAATTCAATTCAAGATAATATCAGAAGAAAAACTCAGAGAAAGGGGATATGTGAATAGCACTGATCTAGCGGAGAAATACATCGATACATCTTATCTAGCTAGGGCAAAGCAATAAATATAATATAGTGTTACCTCAAAACTTCAATAGATGAAGAGCTATTTGAGATATGGAATAAGCATTTCTTCAATTGCAAGTTGGATAATAGCTTGGGAAACCTTAGCTCTTGCAATTAAAAGTGCTTATCTTCCACCTCCCCATTCAGTTTTTATTGCTCTGCTTTACTCTTTCATTGAAAAAGACTTCTTGGGTTTCTATTTAACTCAGCATATTCAAGCGAGTATAGCAAGAGTATTTTATGGATTTTTGCTTGCGAGTATGATAGCTATACCGCTTGGTTTGCTCTCAGGGTGGTTTAGAATTGTGGAAAATTTTTCCTCGCCCATAGTGGAGATAATTAGACCCATTCCACCATTAGCTTGGATTCCATTTGCAATTTATTACTTTGGCGAGCCATTTGACGCAGTTTTCATCGTTTTCTTAGGAGTGGTCTTTCCAATTCTATTGAGCACGATCTCAGGTGTTAAAAGCGTTGACCCAATTTTAATCGACGCAGCTAAAACACTTGGCGCCAGAGGCTTAACTCTTTTCACTAAAGTGGTAATCCCGGCATCTGTTCGAAGTATAACAACTGGGATTCGCATTGGCTTAGGAGTTGGTTGGATGAGCATAGTAGCAGCTGAGATGGTGGGCGTGAAAGGAGGGGGCCTTGGTTTCTATATCTGGGCAATGAGTGAAGTGGGAAGGTTTGATTTAGTATTCTCAGGCATGATTGTGATAGGTTTCATTGGCTATTTAATGATGAAAATACTTGCCTATTCTGAAGCAAGGCTTTCAGCTTGGAGCGGGATCCTGCCAAGTGGAAGGGTTGAATAATGCTTGAATTCAGAAACGTGACTAAAAAATTTGATAACTTCACAGCTTTGGAAAACATTTCATTCATAGTTCCAGATAAAGCCTTCATTTGTATTTTGGGTCCAAGTGGGTGTGGAAAAACTACTTTGCTTAGACTTGCAGCTGGCTTAGATAAGCCTACCCAAGGAGAAATCCTTCTAGATGGAAAAATAATCGAAGGCCCAAGTCCTGAAAGGGGCGTGGTATTTCAAGAATATGCTCTTTTTCCATGGCGCACGGTGCGCAAGAATATTGAATTTGGACTGGAGATAAAGGGCTTATCTAAAGAGGAAAGGAAGCGAATCGTGGATAAATATCTTGAGATAGTTCAGCTATCTAAATTTGCAGATGCTTACCCTCGCGAACTCTCAGGTGGTATGAAGCAGCGCGTTGCCATCGCGAGAGCACTTGCCAATGAACCTAAGATATTATTGATGGACGAGCCATTTGGAGCTTTAGATGCGCAAACTAGAAATCAGCTTCAGGAAGAACTCCTTGCGATTTGGCAAAAGGAGCAAGAAACAGTGCTTTTTATAACACATAATGTGGATGAAGCAGTTTTTCTTGCTGAGAGGATCATATTATTAACAGCAAGTCCAGGGAGAATAAAGGAAATAATAGATGTAGATATTCCCAGGCCTAGGAAAAGAACTGATTTTGAGGTAAATAGATTGCGAGATCGAATATTGAGGTCTTTGGCAGAGGAAATAAAAGCTTTGAGATAAGAAAAGTTTTGAGGATAAAATATTGCAATTTATCTCAAAATAGGATGCGAAAATTTATCTTATCTAATTAAAAACACTTAATTTTTTGATTTTTAAACAAATTTTTAGAATTTTATTGTGTAAAACGACAAATATATATAGAATAATAATCATAATGATGGATATTGGAGATTGAGCATGGCTGCTAAAGTTTATACTATTGCCTCTGGAAAAGGAGGCACAGGTAAAACTACCGTTGTAGTAAATCTAGGTACTGCTCTCGCCATGCTTGGGAAGAAAACAATCATCATAGATGCTGATATTGGAATGGCAAACATTGGATTAGTCCTGGGGTTGGAGAGAAGTCCTATTACTCTTCATGAAGTACTCGCTGGGAAAGCAAGCATTGAGAAAGCCATATATGATGGCCCAGCTGGGCTTAAAGTCGTGCCAAGCGGTATATCTCTACAGGGCTTTCAAGAATCTGATCCTGATCGACTTCAAGAGGTAATGGTAAAGCTATTGGAAGGAATCGACTACATGCTCATCGATGCCCCAGCTGGAATAAGTAGAGATGGAATAATTCCTTTAGCGGTTGCGGATGAAGTTATCTTGGTGGTGAACCCTGAAATTGCCTCAATGGCAGATGCATTGAAAACCAAGATCTTGACTGAAATCGTTGGAGGCAAGGTAGGTGGAGCTATTTTGAATAGAGCGGGGGTGGATCAAACTGAGATAAAGAGACAGAAGGTAAGAGAACTATTAGGAGTGGAGGTAATCGATGTCATACCTGAAGATGCAAATGTGAGAAGAGCAGCTGCCTTTAAAGTACCAGTTGTGGTTCGAAATCCAGATTCACCTGCATCGATCGTATTCAAGCGAATGGCAGCGAAAATAGCTGGCGAACCAGTTGTTGAACTCCCAGTGAAGAAAAAAGAAAGCTTTGCTGAAAAACTAGCTAGAGCAATTTTCGGGGGCAAATAGATGGCTGACTTTCGCACCATCATTGAAATCTTTATCATATTGCTACTATGTGCTAGCTTATTCACCATCTGGATAATGTATGTTCGAATAAAACAGCTAACTTTTGAGTTAAATTCCATTAAAAATAGAGTTGAGGTGACTGATGAAGAGCTTGATAAATTAGCAAGAGACATCGAGGAATTTAAAAAACTTAGAATATTATAACGATTATAATCATAATAATGATGTTAAACAATAATATAATATACTTGATTTAAAAAATTAAGAAAGAGAAAATACATGACCCAAGAATCACCCGATAATCAAAATAAAAATATAAAAGAAAATGAAAATAAAGATGAAATAGAGGAAACCAAGGTAAGTGAAGTTGAAGAGATTAAAAGAAGCGTTAAAAAAATCCCAGTGAAGGAAGAGAAAGAAGGACTTTCAGATTTAATTCTTCCCAAAGGCTCTAAGATAACCATCGATGACCTAAAGATAAGACTGGGAACTGGAAGAAGAATTCTAGAACCACCTGAGCGAGTTAAGCTCCCAGAGGAAATTGAGAAAATATGGAAGGAAGCAGTTGAAGAAGCAAAGAAGCGCGAAGGAGTTGAGCTACCTACCCCCGCGGTAATTCCCAAGGAACTTGAAAAACCAAAGCTTGAAAAACCCAAACCCAAGCTCAAGTTGAAGCCAATCATTCCAATTCTAAAGAAAGAAGAAGTGGAAGAAGTCTACGATGTAGCGAAGCATGGCTTATTAGTGGATCTTGAAATACCTAAAGATGCCACTTATGAGGAAGTTGAACTTTACCCTGTTAACAAGCCCTATGCTTATATAAGAATTGCCTATGAACCCTCGACCCATGAATATATCTATCAAGTGTTGGAGCCAACTTTAACCGAGGGAGAGAAAGAGCTGCTCAATGAATTAGTATATCGCTTAATAGAAAGCTTAGATATAAACTTAAAGGAGATAGAGCGCAAGGGAGCTGAAAAATATCTTAAAAGCAATATTGATAAAATTCTACGCGACTATGGCATAAAGCTAACTCCTAGATCTAGGGAAAAAATCACCTATTATATTCTGCGCAAGTTCTTGGGCTATGATAGAATCGATCCAATGATGAGAGATCCCAACATAGAGGATATATCCTGCGATGGACCTCATACACCTGTTTTCATTTATCACAAGAAATATGAATCCATAAAATCGAATTTGATCTTCGAAAAAGAAGATGAGCTTGATTCATTCATAATAAAACTTGCTCAAATCTGCAATAGACATATCTCAATAGCTGAGCCACTTCTGGATGCAACTTTACCTGATGGCTCTCGCATTCAGCTTACACTTGGTAGAGAAGTAACCACTAGGGGGAGCACTTTTACTATACGCAAGTTCAAGGAAAAACCCCTGTCACCTCCAGATTTAATAGACCTTCATACCTTCCCCACTAGTGCAGTTGCCTACCTCTGGCTAGCGGTTGAGAATAACAAGAGCATAATCTTCGCTGGCGGTACTGCTTCTGGGAAAACCACTTCTTTGAATGCAATTTCATTATTCATACCACCGCAGCTTAAAATCATATCCATCGAGGATACCCGCGAGTTAAACTTGCCCCATCCCAACTGGATTCCAGGCGTTACTAGGGAGCCTGTCACAATAGGGGGAGAGGGGGCGATTGATATGTATGAACTCTTAAGAGCGGCACTTCGCCAGAGACCTGAGTTCATACTTCTAGGCGAGGTAAGAGGCAAAGAAGCATATGTGCTCTTCCAAGCAATGGCAACAGGCCATACCACTTTCTCAACCATGCATGCTGACAATGTTGCCTCTGTTGTACATCGCTTGGAAAGCCCTCCAATTAATGTGCCAAGAATAATGCTCCAAGCATTAGATATAATCTGCGTTCAAGCGCAAGTACGAGTGGGTGGACAGCGGGTAAGGAGATGCAAGAGCATAACTGAGATCGTTGGAGTTGACACTAGATCAGGCGAGTTGCTTACCAATGAAGTATTCAGATGGATTCCTTCTAGAGATGAATTTGAATACTCAGGGCGATCTTACATCTTGGACAAAATTATGGACGATCGAGGTTGGACAGAGGAAAAGATGAAGCAGGAGCTCAGAAATAGACAAGAGATCCTTGAATGGATGCGCCTCAAAAGAATAACGCATTTTGAAGATGTAGCTAAAGTGGTAGTTGGCTACTATAGAGAGCCAGATAAATTGATGGAGCTGGTGAGGAAAGAGCTATATGCCAAGCCTTAGCTATGAAAAAATAGCCTATCTCCTCTTCGGGAAGTTCTTTTTGAAGAGGCGGGATAAATACTTCGATTTAAGAAAAAGCCTACTCGGCGCTAGAATGACCACCTCGGTAGAGCGCTTTATGTCAACTGCTCTATTAACCTCTTTAATTATGGCAGCTGTGGGAGTAATTCTTGGATTGATATTTATTGAGCTATTTGGAGTACCGGAGATCACAACCACTAGACTAGCGGAATTTGAATATCCTGAGTGGATGGATCCATTTTTCAATAACAAAGAACTCATCCTTGCTGGCTTCATTGTATTATTCCTTGCACTACTATTCGGTGGAATTACTTATATTTCCTTCTTATTCTATCCAAGATTGAGATGCAGTACTCGAAGGCGAAATATAGATGCAACATTACCTTATGCTGTAAATTATATTGCTTCAATGGCGCGAGCAGGTGTAGTTCCAGTTGAAATCTTCAGCTCCCTAGCTAAATCAGAGATGTATGGTGAATCAGCAGTTGAAGCGAGGTATATCGTTAGGGAAATTAAACTATTTGGAGAAGACTTAATCACTGCGCTTAAAAATGTGGCTGCAACAACTCCATCCACTAGACTCCAGGAATTCCTCCAGGGAATAATAACCACAATTACCTCAGGAGGCGAACTTGCCCCCTATCTTAAAATAAAAACTGAGCAATACATGCTTGAAAATCGAAGACAGCAAAAGGAATTCCTCGATACCCTAGGGTTGATTGCTGAAGCCTATGTCACTGCCTTTGTTGCAGGGCCGCTTTTCTTGATTGTAATGATGTCCATTATGATGATCATGAGCGGCGGGGGAATGCTTTTACTTCAACTTGTGATCTATCTCGTGATCCCCGTGGGTAGCTTGCTTTTCGTAATATTGGTTGATTCCATAACTCCGGAGAAGTGAGAGCAATGGCAGCTGTAAGTGAATATTTAGATGCGAAGCTGAGTGATCAAATTCTCAAGAAACTTGAGGAGAGCAAGCGCAGAACTAAGTTCAAGCAATTTTTAAAAACCCCTATGGAAACAATTAGAGATGAACCAGCTTACGCTGCATTTATAAGCGTGCCAATCGCTGTAGTAATCTTGACCTATGGATTATTATATTTACTTTACTCCCCTATAATTGACGATATAGTGATTGCTTCAGTGTTAATTGCAATAGCTCCACCTGGGTTTATGCATTACTTCAAACAAAGGCATATTAGAAAGATGGAGGAATATCTCCCTAGTTTCCTGCGCGAACTTGCAGAATCAAATCGAACTGGCATGACTCTACCCCAAGCTTTGAAAACAGTGGCTAAAGGCACCTATGGCGCTTTAACCGCGGAGATCAAGCGCATGGATGCACTAGTTTCATGGGGCTTGCCATTTGAAGAAGCACTAGAGAACTTCGCCAAGCGAGTACGCACCCCGCTAGTGGGAAGAGCCGCAGCGCTTATAGTACAAGCAAATCGCGCAGGTGGAAATGTTCCTGATGTTCTTGAGGCAGCTTCGAAGGATGCTAGAGAGCTGCAGATGATGCACGCGGATAGATACGCTGGCATGGTGATTTATCTCGTTATTTGCTATGTCGCTTTCTTCGTCTTCATATTTGTTATTGCAGTACTCGCCACAACCTTTATTCCAGTGATGTATGAAGCTGGCACAGCAGCGGCGCAAAGCGGCCAACAGATCTCAGGCTTCTACATGGTATTCAATCCCGAGGAATACAAGCGCTTATTCTTCCACGCTGCAGTGATACAGGGCTTCGTCTCAGGCTTGGTCGCAGGGCAAATGGGAGAAGGCTCGGTGAGCGCTGGATTGAAGCACTCAGTGATATTAACAATAATCGCTTGGGTGGTGTTCACCTTCTTCGTTTAAAAATTTGGCTCATATCTACTCAGCTTGGCGTGGGTTTTCGACTTGGACTTGAAAAAAACTTAGCCTAGATAGACGAAATTCCAGCGTAGATAATAAAGGAGAACCTGTTAGAATCTTTTCTTTTAACTCCCTCCTTTCGGTGGTGCAGCATATCCCAGATTCTAGATCGACAGTTCAAATTCAAATTCAAAATGATTCGCTATCACGTTGTTATAGGAATGGCAGAGGAAGAGGAAATATGCCTAACCATGGGTAGAGAAGTATAGCTCAAACTACTTATAAAAGATGAACATTCGAACATTCTAATGCGTCTTCAATTTTGGCTCACTCGAACTTCCAATTCCAGCTATAGTGATTTTGCCCTCACTGTTACATCAGCGAGTAATTGACCGCTTGCTTTATCAGCTATTGTTAATCTAATTTCTTGACCGGGTGACCAATTTTCTCCAGCGATGATGGTTATGCGATCTCCTGCCTTAATCATCGTATTTGAATTTGCGGGAATTCCATTTACTAAAAATTTTGAATAGTCTGTCAATTCAACTGTAATAACCCACCTTAAACGGCTAATCAAAACTGATCCAGAACCCATTATAGTTGCGCGTAATTGTCCATTGGTAAATGCCTCAATATTTGAAAAATGAATATCAGGTGGTGTCACGGGGGTATAGGTTGGGATTGGAGTTGGGCTTGCAATCCAGGGAGATGAACTTGGAGTAGGCGATGGAGTTGGATTTATAATAACTTGCTGCTGAATGCACCCAGTCGCAAATAAACATAGCACCAGTATTAAAAACACTCTATATTTTATCATCTTTTTCATCCTAACCTATCTCCCTAACGATCCTTGCGATATCATCACCTACTTCACTCGTCTTAGAGCTGCCTCCTAAGTCGTAGGTGCGTACTCTGCCCTCTTTTAAATTCTGCTCAATTGCTTTAACCACCAGCTGCGCTGCTTCCCTCTCACCTAGGTTTTCAAGTAGCATTGCCCCTGCCCATATTGTTGCTATTGGATTAACTTTATTCAAGCCTTTATATTTAGGAGCACTTCCATGGATGGGCTCAAACATGCTTGTACCAGTTGGATTTATATTGCCGCCTGGAGCTAAGCCAAGGCCTCCTTGGATCATTGCACCCAAGTCTGTGA
>JAWCLZ010000009.1:0-29253 GCA_038850275.1 Methanocellales archaeon
AATTTTGATTTTTGATTTCTAGGTTTAATTCCTATGAGTATAACCCTCGAGAACAATGGATGAAATTTCCTATCTATATCTTTATCCATCAAATATTCTAAGACAACTTCATCATCACTAGTAGGAAGCGGCGTTGTTTCAATGTCTAGGAATAGTATGCTTCTCTCTTCCCTAGCTGGTTTAAATACATCCATTTAAATACACCAATTTAAATGATCTTCTGCTTGCTAAAGCGCTTGATTTTTATATTATTTTTATAGAAGTTGCAAGAGGCCCAGAAGCGAAGTAGGGCATTGCAAACCCCTTCTTAATTTCTATCCAATTCAAAATAGCGTATTTGTTTATAAATGGCTTAAGTGAGAGCGTGGTGAAAGTATTCTTTGACAAGGAAATTTAGAATACCAGTTAGGAAATATTTGTAGTTCAACTGGTCTTCGCGATTGCTATAAATGTAAACATCATAGAGCTAAACGTGAATAGGAGAGCGGTGAAAATGTGTTTATTCACAGTTTCAAGTGAATTTCTTGCTTTCATTACACCAGGAATTTTATCGTTTAATTTTGCCATACCTATGATGCCAGTAAGTTAAAAAACCAATGCTAATATCAGAAATATTGTCACAATCTTTTTCATAATTTAGAAAATTGTTTAGAAAATATTTTAAAATTAAATAAATTTCTTATATTAATTATATTAATTAAATTTAATGAAAAAATGATTAATTTTATTAAATAACCAAAATTAAAAATGTTTTTAATTAAATGATTAAAATTGACGTTATTTTAGTTTCAAAAAGGATTTATAATGGTGCTTAATAAAAAATAAATAGAACATAGAGGAATTTACTTGAGCAAAGTAATTATTAAACCTCTACCTTCTCAAGAAGACTATATATACAAATGCATAAAAATAGAGGGCGAGATCATTGCGATTCCAATTTGCATTTTCATTTGCGAAGTTGGCAGAAATGCAAAAATGCAAGATGCAAAATTCATCTACGAAAATGGAATATATTGGTATATCTGTGAAAAAGAATTTGAAAATAGAATCCATATAGAAAAAGAAATCGGGGACCGCAACGTTGGAATAATCACTCTATTAGACTGCCCAGATAAAGCCGAGATGTGTAAAAAAGCTGAGAAATTGGGATTGCATATGAAGGAGTCAATTTAAATTTATCTAATCTAATAAATCTAACAACTATTCTAAAGACACTGGCTCCTCACTATGCAGTCCCTAGGTCTACAATATGCAAGCTCTAAGTTTATCGTCAAGCATTAAAGCAACGCCCTTTTTCTTGAGTCAATCCCCTCATGAGCTACAATTACCTCGCGCATGTAAATTGACCTAACTTCACTCAATGCATCAAGCATTAATATCCTCCTGAGCGGTAATCTATAGCAGATTAAAATATCGCAGTGAGAAATTGCCTTGCGATGGAGAGCTGCTTCTTCCTCTATCAATTTTTTAGCTCTCCTTGGTTTCCCTGCTTACCCTTGATTTTGCAGGTATTATTCCTCGATTTTCCTATTAGATCTATTTTAGATAGCTTTTAAATATTCCAATAATTCTAAAAAATAATAAATATTAATTTAATAAATTTTTGGTCAGTTTGATGTCGAATTTACCTTAACTCTCTTTCTTGGGGTTTCTCCTCAGCTATCCCTAGGAGATAATCAGCCGATATTCTGTACTTCTCCCACTCTTTAACATTATCTTTGATCTTCTGCCATTTTTCTCTCCTAGCTTTTTCCTTCTTGTCAATTTCCATACGCCACGTTTTTACCTTAAGCTTGGCAGCGTCGTATTTCTTGAAATCCTTCATCCTCGCTTGAGCATCTTCAACTCTTCTTCTCGCATCCGCTATATATGACTTATGGATATCTTTCGTTCTATCCCAAAATGGATTTTGCCGATAGCTAGCTTTGACTTTATTCCAGCGGTCATTTCTCTTGAAGTTTGCCTTTACCTCTTCCCACTTTTTATTTCTCCTTCGAACACCAGTTTTAGCAAGCATTCTCATCATTTTGATTTCACCAATTGCAATTCTTTTCCCGATGGTAAGCCCGCCTACGGCTCCAGCTGCAAATAAAATCAATAATGATTGTAGCATTTTTTCACCTCCTATTGGGCTTTAACCATTTCCTCTTTTGCTTGAGCACGCTTCTTCTGCAACTCCGATTCATAAACAAGAGCAATTTTTACCTTGGTTATAAACCTCCCAATTAGTGCTCCAAATATGAATCCAGATGCAATTGCCAAAAGGTATGCATTTTCCATTTAAACCACCTTTTATCTTATTTCTTTAATTAACCTTATATTTGAACTTTAAATAAAATTAATCGTCTTAAAATTGGATATTATTAATAATTATTTAATTTTATGATTGTTTTATTGGAAAAATGCATTTATTTATTTTAATTCTTAATTTTAAATTAGAATTTCGATTGAATAAATATAATTGCTAAAAATATTATATACTTAATAATGAAATTCAAATTCAAATAAATAATATAGTCTAAAAAATAAAATTTTTTTTTAAATTAAATACTACCCTATTAGTTTAGGATTTTTAGATATATCAAGTGCTAGTTGTCGAAGAAATTCAAAAGCAATTTTACCCTTTTCAGTTAACATATATTGCTTAAAAGCACCTTTTTTAACCAAGCCCACGGTTTCAAAATCATCTAAATGGTCAACCATATGCGAGCGAGAAATGCTCATCTCCTCAGATACCTCTTGCTTCAAAATGTCCTTCTTATATGAGCAGTAGATCATAGTGCAGGTTAGCCCCTGCGGTTCGTTATAAAGTAAATTCATTATATAGAGGTGGGCAAAACTTTTCATTATACTCCTCAAACCAGATGAGGTGAAAATTTTATACATCTCCAGCGCACCCAGATCGGAGCTCATAATCCTCATTTAAATATGGAATCGATAAATATATAAAAATAGCGAAAAATTTCTGATATTCATTTTTTTAGTAATAATTCTGCAATTTTTTTCAATAAAAAGAAATTTCTGGCATATTCAACCAAATAGAAAAAATTTATGCCTTCTATAGGTAAATTTCTATTCATGGCTTGCCCTTATCTTGAACGCAAAATTACGGGATATGTTTTCCCAGGTCCAGTGTATTATTGCACCGCTCTTCCTGATCATCCAAAATTAAAGGAAGAGACATTGAAGAGATACTGTCAGATATTGAATTATGTGAATTGCAAAGTTTATTATCAGAAACAGCAGTCAAAATAAGTTTCCTTTGCCTTAGATGCCTGCAATAGTTTAGCACAACTTCAAATTCATATACGAGCTAAACTTTATTCCACATATCCAAAAGAAGCATTCTTCTGTAAGTTTTTCTCTTAAATCTTGCTAATGGTTAACTATTGAGCAATTGATGTTCAAAAAACCTTAAAGTCTCCGCTCCTGAGAAGAACTTGAAAAACAAGGGTTCAAATTAGGTAGAGTATTTTAATTTTAAAATTTGGTAACTTCAAATTTTTATAATAAATTCAAAAAATTAAGTCCAAGCACCCAAGACCATCTGGAGCGAGTCAATTTGAATATTATCCCTTAGGACAATCAAGCTATCTTTCTTTTAAATCAGAGCAAAAATGAGATAGCATGCCAATATCCCAAAATAGCAAACATTTACTCATTCTTTTTTCCCAATAACTTTTTTTCCCAAGTAAAAATTAAATATGCAAGAGAGAAAATCCTTACCTGAGGAATTGAGAATGAGTGAAATAAGTGAAATAGAGGAAATAGAGGAAATAAAAGCAAGGAAAATGAGGGAATTGATTAAGAGATTATCTAAAAACCCCAGTGGAGTAATAGAGCTATCTGATGAGAATTTCTCTACAGTTATAAATCAATATCCATTCATAATAGTTGACTTCTGGGCTCCCTGGTGCATGCCTTGTAAAATGCTTGCTCCTGTAATTGAGGCTTTAGCTAGAAACTATGAAGGAAGGGTTTTTTTCGGGAAATTAAATACTGATCAAAATATCAATACAGCCTTGAAATTTGGAATCACTGCTATTCCCACGCTGCTATTCTTCAAAGATGGAAAATTAATCGATCGAATAACTGGAGCGCTATCTAAAGATCTGCTTGAAGCTAGAATTAAGAGATATCTTTAGTTTTCAAATTAAAAGGAATCTTTAGCTTCAAAATTAAGTCATCCTTTAGCGAGGTAATATTCAACTGCTCCAATTGCATTTACTATCTGTGGATAACTAGGCACATATGCAGTTTTATTCAAAACTTTTTCAAGAGCATCTACTACGCCTCGATTTCTAACGATACCGCCTATTAAAGCTATTTTCTCAGCATCGCTTGGTATGAGTTGGGCAATTCTATTTGCAAAGGCAAAATGAACCCCTTTAATGATCTCCTCTTTTGAATAACCCTCAACAAGTTTTGAAACAATTTCAGAGAGAGCGAATACCGAGCAAGTGCTATTAATCTCAGCATATTTCTCCACCTTGAAATGATATTTCTCAAGATCCTCGACCTTTAAATCAAAATACCTAGCAATTAGTTCTAGAAAAGCCCCTGTACCAGCTGAGCATTTATCATTCATTCTGAAGTCATTACTGCGAAGGTCAATGACTTTAGTATCCTGCCCGCCTATATCGACGATCACCTCGACCTCTGTTTTTAGGAAATGTCTAACTCCATATATAGCTGAGGTTATCTCAGTCACGGTTTCATCGCAAGGCACTTTTTTCCTGAAATAGCCAGTTGCAATAACTATATCTCCCTTTTTTCTATTAGCAAGTAATTCCCTCCAGTTATGGGTATCGACCACTTGCCAAGTATAAGTGCCATTGGAGTAATAAATTCCCTTGGCGCTTATGCTTCCAACATCTATACCTATGAGCAATTACAATTTCCCTCCGAGGCGCTCTGCAAATGCATCTAGTCTTAGTTTTACCTGCTCTGGTGTTTTACTAGGTAGATCAGCTTCTATGGTAATATAGGGAATGCTTAGTTCTTTATTGAAATACTGCCTGAAAATGGGATCCTCTAGCTTGTGATGGCAAGCAAATTGCTGAAAATGAATAATCCCTTGAACATCCCTCTTTCTAATTTCATTCTCAATGAACTTCAATCTAAATTTTATATCCCTAGCGAAGGTGTAATTTCTATAGTTAGCAGCTATCTCCTCTAGATTTCTACCCCCAATGCGGATGAATTCATATGGCATTTCATCATATACAACGTGCAACCCAATTGATTGCAAATAATCATGAAAATCAGGATAGATCGGGGGAGTGCCAAGTAATGCAATGCGATATTTATAATTTATTTCCCCCTCCCGCTCCACCACGCTATTCAATGCTTCTTCATATTTCCTTAAATCCCCCATGAAATCACTGCTGGAAACCTCAATTTGAAATACATCTTTAGCTCGTGCTCTACCTCCAACTCTAAGTTCATCAAGCCTCATTGCTTGCTTCTTTAGCTTGCTTATCATTTTAAAAATACTTCTATCCTTAACACCACCTAGGAAATTAAGCAGCTTTTGAATTTGCAATCTCATGAGCCTCTTTGAACCATCGAAGGGATACATTAAATAAAGAGTTCTAATCCCAGCTAGCTCGAGTTTCTCTCCATCAACTATGGCATTGTTGCAATCTCCCCCTGCAATTACCACTAAAGCATCTATTTTAACCTCGCCTCTTAAAACTAAATCACGCCAAATAGCAGTCCACGCGCAGAGTTTATCACGTGGATTCAACTTTGAATAGGGCACGAAGTTATTAAGATCTAAAGCCCGCTCCCCACAAGCATAAATTACCTCAGGTGGAACGAGGGCGGTTATGCCAATCATTTTAAAATGATATCTTTAGTTAAGGATATATTAAGATATATGGCATATTTTTAATTATAATGAGGCTCGAGGATTTTGATTATCCACTTCCAAAGGATTTAATTGCACAAACCCCAGTTGAGCCAAGAAATGCCTCTCGCCTTTTAGTTCTTGATTGCAAGAGTGGTGAAGTTGCACATCGAAGTTTCGCGGATATAGTAGATTACTTTCAAGCTGGAGATATACTTGTATTGAATGACTCAAGAGTTTTACCTGCTAAAATTAAGGGTAGAAAAACAACAGGTGGAAAGGTTGAACTTTTACTCATAAAAAAACTTGATGATGCTTGGGAGTGCTTGATAAAGGGTAGAAATATACATCCTGGGAAAAAATTAATTTTCAATGAACTTGAAGCAATAGTGATAGAATCCTTTGGACTCGGTAGATTTAAAGTTAAATTCAATTGCGAGATATCTAGGGAGTTGCTAGCTAAAATTGGATCTTTGCCACTCCCGCCCTATATTAAAAAAGAGCTCAGGGATGAAGAGCGATATCAAACAATTTATGGACGGGTAAATGGCTCATTAGCTTCAACCACCGCGGGCTTACACTTCACACCTGAACTACTAAGAGAGCTAGAGCAAAGAGGAGTTAGCATTGTCTTCATCACGCTGCATATTGGAATAAGCACTTTCTTGCCTGTGAGGGATATACAAAAGCATAAGATGGAGGCGGAATACTGCAGAGTTCAAGAGGAAACTGCGAATAAATTGAATAGCGCTAAAGGGAAAATAGTTGCAGTTGGCACCACAGTAGTTAAAGCACTTGAGAGTGCTTGCATAAATGGGAAAATTCAACCTTTTGATGGATTCACAGATCTATTTATATATCCAGGCTATGAATTTAAGGCCAAAATCGATGCATTGATAACCAACTTTCATTTACCACGCTCCACGCTGCTAATGCTAGTCTGCGCCTATGCTGGAAGAGAGAGAATTTTAAGAGCCTATGAAGAAGCGATAGCGCAGCGCTATCGCTTCTATAGCTTTGGAGATGCAATGTTGATTTTAAAATGAGGAGTTTGCGCATGTTTGAATTACTAGCTAAAGATGAAAAAACTGCTGCAAGAGTAGGCAGGCTGCGTACCAAGCATGGAATAGTGGATACACCTGCATTTATGCCAGTTGCCACTAAAGCAAGTGTTAAAACACTTAGCTCGGAGGAATTGCAAGCTATAAATATACAGGCAATAATTTCCAATGCATTCATTTTATATCTAAAGCCAGGGGTGGAGGTTATCAAAGAAGCAGGGGGGATTCATGAATTCATGAATTTCAAAGGGGCTATATTCACTGATAGCGGTGGATTCCAAATGCTAAATGATAAACTATTGCTGCAAGTGAGCAATAAAGGCGCTATTTTCAAAAGTCCCTTTGATGGCACGAAGCATAGATTCACACCTCTTAAATGCATAGAAGTGCAAATGGAACTTGGATCAGATGTTGCAATGGTACTCGATGACTGCCCGCCCTATGGAAGTGACTATGAATATGTTAAGAAGTCCACTAAGCGAACAATTGAATGGGCAAAAATTGCTAAAGAAGCTCATAAAAAAGAAGATCAAGCTCTATTCTGCATAATTCAAGGTGGTATTTATCCTGATCTCAGGAGAGAGAGTGCTTATGAGCTAATTGCTATGGATTTCCAAGGCTATGCAATTGGTGGGCTATGCATTGGCGAGCCGAAAGAAGTTATGTATGAAGTACTCAGCTATACAGTTCCCTTGATACCGGAGGATAAAATTAGATACCTCATGGGAATTGGAGCCCCGCTTGATCTTTTGAATGCAATTTCCATGGGCATAGATTTATTTGATAGTGCATATCCAACTAGAAATGCGAGACATAGCACAGTCTATACCAATAAAGGGCGATTTAGCTTAAGGAGGGGGAGATATGCAAGGGATTTCACACCCATCGATGGAAATTGCAATTGCCCTGCTTGCAGGAACTACACTCGTGCATATATCCATCATCTATTGAGGGTTAATGAAATGCTTGGCATGCGACTTGTAACAATACACAACCTCTTCTTCCTGCAAGAATTACTATCACAAGCTAGGAGGGCAATCATAAAAGGTGAATTTTTGGAATTCAAAAGGGAAATAGCAAATGCCTATAGTGGCCTTAGTATTAGTTGTTAAACCACTTGTTAACTTACCAGATAGACAAGCTAAGAAGACCTTGGGATGTAGTTTTTTTCATAGAACTAAGGTTAAGTTTTCCATAGAGCTAAAGTTAAGTTAAGTTAAGTTGAAATAAAAAGATAATGGCGCTGAAGATTTTCAATACAATGAGCAATCAATTGGAAGAGTTTAATTCAAAGAAAGAGGTGAAGATGTATGTCTGTGGATTAACAGTATACGACCACGTGCACCTCGGGCACGCTAGAACTTATCTTGCTTTTGATATAATTCGGCGCTATTTGCAATATAAAGGCTATAAAGTCATTTATGTCCAGAATATCACTGACGTGGATGATAAAATAATAAATCGAGCTAGAGAACTCGGGATTCACCCACTTAAGCTGGCTGAGAAATATATTGAAGAAGGATTGAGAGATTTAGATAGAATCGGAGTCGCGAGAGCAGATATATATCCAAGGGTAACAGAGAACATTCCAGATATAATTAAAGCAATTCAGCTTTTAATTGAGAAAGGATTTGCCTATGAAGTAGAGGGAAATGTTTACTTCGATGTGTCTAAGTTCGAGGACTATGGCAAGCTTTCAAAGCTATCCTTGGAGGAGATAAAAGCTGGGGCTAGGGTGGAGGTTGATGAAAAGAAGCGCCATTATGCTGATTTCGCTCTCTGGAAGCGCGTGGAAAATAACTTTGGCTTTGATAGCCCTTGGGGGAGGGGCAGACCTGGCTGGCACATTGAATGTTCAGTAATGGCTTTGAAGTATCTTGGCAGTGAAATTGACATCCATGGTGGAGCAGTTGATTTAATTTTCCCCCACCACGAGAATGAAATTGCACAATCTGAAGCACTCCTTGAAAAGCAATTCGTGAGATTCTGGGTGCACACTGGTTTTCTACGCGTGGCAGGCAAGAAAATGTCCAAGTCCCTAGGCAACTTCATATTGCTTAGAGACCTATTAGAACAATACGATGCTGAGGTCATAAGAATGTTCTTCGCCTCGACTCACTATCGAAGTCCCATTGATTTTGATTATTCAAAGCTTGAGCAAGCAAAAGCAAGTTTGGAGAAGATCTATCGAACCCTAAAGCGCGTTATTTCACAGGCAAGAGAGAAGGAATTGGATGAAAGTGAGTTGGAGTTGCAATTGCAAATCAAGGCTGCAAGGGAAGAGTTCTTGGAAAGTATGGATAATGACTTTGATTCAGTTAAAGCACTTGCAACTCTATTTAAATTAACTGGGGAGGTAAATAAATTCCTAGCTAGATATGGGGAAATAAGTAAAAAGCTCGCGAATGAGATAATAAGCACTTATAGAGAACTCGGGGGGATCTTAAACTTATTCAATAGAGATATTGAGAGGGAAATGATAGAAAAGATAGAAAAAGAGAAGCTAGAGGAAATGCTCAAGGAATTAGTTGAAATTTTAATAGAGATACGCCAAGAAGCTAGGGATAAAAAGGATTGGAGAACCGCTGATAAGATTAGAGATAGATTGAGAGATATAGATATAATAATTGAAGATACCCCCTCCGGTGCTAAGTGGTATTTGAAATCAAAGGAGGGGAAAATTTAAATTAAATTGAAGTAAAAATTTATTAAAAATGCCTCGGTGGCTTAGCCGGGTAGAGCGGCTGACTTGTAGCAAAGGCAAGATATCAGCAGGTCGCGAGTTCAAATCTCGCCCGAGGCTTAATATTAATTCTGGACATAAAGCTCAATTATCTAGAGTATAGGGGAAAGATTATATTTTACATTAAATCGATTTCTTATTATGGCTTATATTCAAAGTGGTGATATTAAAGAGATCCGTTGCGACCGATGTGGACTGGAAATGCGAGTTGAGTTTCAAGATGTTCCTTGGTCAAAAAGCGTGGTAGATTTGATCTGCCCCTATTGTGGAGAGCAGAGACTTTCTGAGGAAACTGAGGGGCCAATTGAATTCCAATTTGATGAATAGTCTCTAAAGCTAAGTAAGTGATTCCACATATACCTCGGTTTCCAGTGACGCGTGGTTTCGAAATAGTTTTTTTCATAGAGATAGTTGAAGTCAACGATATAAATCCTGCCCTCGACCTTGGTTTCAACCCAAGCGTGTCTACCTAAACTGCCATCATTCTTTTCCACATACCCTAGAATTGCTATTGCATCATAGCCTTTTGCAAGTAATATTGAGGCAATTGCAATTGCAGCGTCCTCGCAATCCCCCGATAAAGGCTTATTTTTATAGAAATTCGTAAGATAATATGAAGGATTGATCCAGTAATCTTCAACTCCAAATTGCTCTTGATCTCGCACATAATTAAAGCTCAAAGGAGAACCATCCTCGAATTCCAAGAGGTAAACATTTTCATTTATCTTTTTTAATTTAATATGCTTAGCATACCACTGCACTACTTCATCGTAAGGAGTTATATAGCTACAGGGATCGCTTGCACTCCAGATCTCGGTGGATCTATTGACTTTATAATCTTTTAATGTTGATTTGAAGTTAAAGGAAATGTTAATCACGCTTGCATTGGTTTCTTGAATATTTAATTTTGCAGAATTATCTGAAGCAATCAATAACGAGAAAAGAAACATTAATATTAACATGAAAATGTATTTATCAAATTTATTATATTTACCAAACATTCAATATATATATTAATTTTTTACCAAAATAAATATGTTTTTGTGATTTATTTCTAAAATCTAGTGAAATTTGATTATAATTATAATGATGAGTTGCTATTTTTTAAATCGGCTAAAATAGAGTTTAAATCAAAAAATTAGATTAAAATTTAGTTCAAATATGCGAAAGTTTTTTATAAACATCTCTTTAAAACTTAAACAAGGTGAAAAATATGCCTAAGGAATTAGAGTTGCCAAATGCTCCCATGGCTAGGTTGATGAAAGCAGCTGGAGCAGAAAGAGTAAGCGATGAAGCCTGCGTAGCTCTTGCAGAAGTCTTGGAGAAATATGCCTTAAAAATCTCCCGAGAGGCAGCTTTACTAGCGAAACACGCTGGTAGAAAGACCATTAAAGCAGTGGATATCGCATTAGCGGTGGAAAGGATAAGTAGATAAAGGGCTCGTGGTCTAGTGGTTATGACATCGCCTTTACACGGCGAAGGTCACCGGTTCGAATCCGGTCGAGCCCATTTAAATAAAGAGATAAATTATCAAAATCATGGTTCATCCCGCTTTTGATATAAAAGCAATCAAGGCAAAGACTTTGCTTGGAAAGAAAATCATTCTAGGGGTTACAGGTAGCATTGCAGCTGTTGAGTGCGTTAAACTTGCTCGTGAATTAATCCGCCACGGCGCTGAAGTTCACGCGGTTATGAGCAAAGAAGCCACGCGCATTCTACATCCAAATGCTCTTGAATATGCTACTGGACATAAGGTTGTAACTGAGATCTCAGGAGCAATTGAGCATATTGAGCACTGTGGAGAGCGTGAAACTAAAGCAAGTTTGCTTTTAATAGCACCTTGCACAGCTAATACCATTAGTAAAATTGCCTGTGGAATTGATGATACACCTATAACCACTTTTGCTACCACTGCCCTAGGCTCAAAGATTCCCATAATGATAGCTCCAGCTATGCATGCTTCAATGTATTCACATGCAATTATAGCTGAAAATATTGAGAAGCTCCGGAAAATAGGAGTTAAAATTATAGGACCTAAAATGATGGAGGGGGCTGCGAAACTCGCTAGCGTGGAAGAAATAGTCATCAATGTAGAGCGTGTTTTAGGTGCTAATGAGCTCGCTGGGAGGAAGATTTTAATAACAGGGGGCGGTACTGCTGAGGCGCTTGATCCCATTAGAATTTTAACCAATCGAAGCTCAGGGAGAACTGGTGTTGAATTAGCAAATGAGGCATACCGCAGGGGTGCAAGCGTTACCCTTGTCCATCGCTCTAATTTAAACTGCGCTTCCTCGGAAATAAAAACAATTTACATCGAGAGCGTGAGAGAGATGATAAATGCAGTTATGAAAGAACTTGAGAGCGAGAAATATGATATATTAATAAGTGCAGCAGCCATCTCAGACTTTACTGTTGAGAGAGCAGCTACGAAGATTAAATCTGGAGAACCAGTTATACTTCGCTTAGAACCAGCTCCAAAGTTAATTAGAGAAGTTAGAGAGAGATATCCAGATTTATATTTAGTGGGTTTTAAAGCTGAAACATTCATTTCTGAGGAGGAGTTGATTCAACGCGCTAAATTTGCCATGCAACGCGATCGCCTTAATATGATAGTTGCAAATGACGTTGGCAGTGGAGGCATTGGCAGTGAGAGCAATGTAGTTTTTATAATCAATGAAAAGAAAGTGGAGAAAGTTTCTGGTTCAAAGCGAGAGATAGCAGCAAGGATATTTGACGCAGTAGTGGAGAAATTCAAATGCTAATTGGCAGAGCCTTCGCTCCTGCGCATATAACTGGTTTTTTCGAGATCTGCGAGGATAGCGACCCTAGGAAGATGGGATCAAGAGGCTGTGGATTTACCTTAGATGTTGGAGTAACAACTGAGGTTAAAATTGGTATTGAAACATTTATAGAATTAAATGGAGCACGAGAGAAGGCTGAGACAAGTAGATGGGTTGTTAATGCACTTGCTTCAGATGTACAAGTTGAAGTAAGATCAAAAGTTGAGGTTCCAATTGGCTGTGGACTAGGTGCAAGTGGCGCTGGAGCACTTAGCACTGCTTTTGCATTGAATCAAGCTTTAGATCTAGGGAAAAGCTTCAATGAACTAGCTTTAATTGCCCATATCGCTGAGGTGGAGAATCGCACTGGACTTGGAAGTGTAACTGGGCAGTGCTATGGAGGTGTGGTTATTAGAAAGCAGCCTGGGGGAGTTGGATTTGGAGAAGTGGATAGAATTCCAATGAGGGGAATTGATGTTTTTTATATAGCAATGGGAGCTATTCCAACTAAAGAGGTTATTACAAGCTCTATAGCTAAGAAGAAGATAAATACTTCTGGTAGGGAGGCTTTGAAGGCTCTTTTAAAAAAACCCACTTTTGAGAATTTCATGGCCCTTTCTAAGAAGTTCTCCTATGAAATAGAATTATTGAGCAGTAGAGCTAGAGATATAATCGAGGCTGTTGAGGCAAGTGGGGGAAAAGCGAGTATGGCGATGATTGGAGATACTGTTTTTGCAGTGGATGTCGAGGAGGAGCTCTTAAGGAGGTTTGGCGAGGTTAAGAAAAGTAAAATAGGATTTCAAGGCGTACACTTAATATAAAAATTAAATTTTATTAATATAATTTTTAATTATTCTTCTAACGTGGTTTGAGTGAAGTTCTCAAGCAAAGGCTGAGTCTTTATGCCTTCAAGTATTCTTAAGCGCAAGTCTTCAAGCAAAGCTCTCTTGGTGTTCTCACGGGGGACACTCAATGTGATTTCCTTGGTTCTACCATATCTCCCTTTGCTAACCACGATTGCATTGATGATACCAAGCATGTCTAACTCAGAAATTAGATCTGTAATTCTCCTCTGAGTCAACACCTCTGCATCGATTTGCCTGCATAGTTTTCTATAAACATTGAAAACCTCCCCAGTAATTGCATTCCTAGCTCCCCCTTCCTCTAGTAGGATCAAGCTATATAGCACTAGCTTGCTTTGAGTGGGAAGGGTTCTTATCACTTCAGTTATTCTATCAATTTCAATTTTCTCTTGAGCTTGGCGCACGTGATCTTCAGTTACCATGGACAACTTCTGCCTCTCAGCTAGCTCTCCAGCCACTCTTAATAGATCTAATGCCCTCCTCGCATCCCCATGCTCCTGAGCTGCTATAGCTGCACATAGAGGAATTACGCCAGGGGCAAGTGTTCCCTTTTTGAAAGCCAACGTGGCTCTCTGCTCCAATATATCTCTAAGTTGATCTGCATTATAAGGCGGAAATACGATCTCCTCCTCTCCTAGAGAGCTCTTGACTCTTGGGTCTAAGAAGTCGGTGAATTTTAAATCATTGGTAATTCCTATTAAGCTAACTTTCCCTCGCTTTAAATCCGCGTTTATTCTAGATAAATTATAGAGAGCATCATCTCCACTTTTTTTAATTAACTTATCTATTTCATCGAGAATGATTATCACCACTTGGTCTTTAGAGTCAAGAGCTTCTAGAAGTTCTTTGTAGACGTGATCAGTTGGCCAACCTGTAAAGGGCACTTCTCTATTAAAGCAATTTGCCAAATGCGCTAGTACGCGATATTGTGTATCTATTACTTCGCAGTTCAAATAGAGTACCATACAAGGCACGCCTTTGATAGTGCCTGCTCGTTCAAGTTCCTTCCCAACATATTTAGCTGTGGCTGTCTTACCAGTGCCTGTTTTACCATATATTAAAATATTAGATGGTGTTTCATTTCTTAGTGCCACTACCAAGATACTAGCAAGAGCTTCAATTTGCGCCTTTCTATGGGGGAGGCTATCAGGTGTGTATGAGGGGCGGAGAATCTCTTTGTTCTCAAAAATTGAATCAGTCTTGAGCAAATGATCAAATATACCGCATTCCAATTATTACACCTCGCCATAGAAATACTGCACTCGAAGACATGGCTTGAGTAATAATAAAAATTGTGGTTAACGTATGCTCGCAAGCTAATCTCAATCCAATTAAAAAACCAATTATTAAATACCAACCCCAATATTTCAAGTGGAATGTAAATACTAGCTATTGAGAATATTTTTATTTCCCTAGAAAACTAGGATGTTGTATAGTATACAATTATAAATATATATATTTTTCTATTAAATTTTATGATTAATTAGATTTAAGTCATCCAGCGTCATCCAGCAGAAGGAAAGGGGTCAACATTAGGCGAAAAATATATATAGAAGTGTTCATCAATTATTTACTAGTTTATTTTATTGGAGGTGTTTAAATGGCGCAACAAGCTGTGCAGCCTATTTTAATCTTAAAAGAGGGAAGCCAGAGAACGCGAGGTAGGGAAGCGCAGAGTATGAATATTCTCGCAGCTAGAGCTGTAGCAGCTGCAGTTCGAACTACGCTTGGGCCTAAGGGCATGGATAAAATGTTGGTTGATAGCTTAGGAGATGTAGTGATAACCAACGATGGAGTTACCATTTTGAAGGAAATGGACATAGAGCATCCAGCTGCCAAGATGATGGTAGAGGTCTCAAAGACTCAAGACCAAGAAGTGGGAGATGGAACCACTACAGCAGTAGTAATCGCGGGGGAACTGTTGGGTAATGCTGAGAAATTAATAGATCAAAGGATTCATCCCACTGTAGTGGTATCAGGATACAAACTAGCGGCGAAGAAGGCTGAGGAAATATTGAGAAGTATAGCCATCGATGTGGATATAAATAATGAAAAACTATTGAAGCAAGTGGCATTAACAGCGATAACTGGAAAGGGAGCTGAGACAGCGAAGGATGAAATCTCAGATATATGCGTGCGAGCAGTTAAAGCAATTGTTGAAAATGGAAAAGCAGACATTGAAAATATTCAAATCCAGAAGATTGAGGGAGGTAGCTCTTCAGACTCCAAGCTAGTGGAGGGAATAGTGATCGACAAAGAAGTAGTACATCCACATATGCCAAGAAGAGTGGAAAATGCCAAGATATTGCTATTGGACTTCGGCCTTGAATATAAGAAAACTGAAGTGGATGCAGAGATCTCAATAACATCGCCAGATCAATTAAAAGCATTCTTAGATGAGGAAGAGCGTATATTGAAGAACATGGTTGACAAAATAGTGGCCACTGGAGCAAATGTAGTACTCTGCCAGAAGGGCATTGATGATATAGCGCAGCATTACCTCGCAAAAGCGAACATCTTAGCAGCTAGAAGAATAAAGGAAAGCGACATGGAGAAACTAGCGAGAGCAACAGGGGCAACGATAGTCAAAAGCTTGGAGGGATTATCACCTAAAGACCTAGGGAGCGCTGGCTTAGTTGAAGAGCGCAAATATGGCGAGGAAGAAATGATCTTCGTGGAGCAATGCAAGAATCCAAAGGCAGTTACCATAATACTAAGAGGGGGATCAGAGCACGTAGTCGATGAGCTAGAGCGAGGAGTGAACGATGGCCTACGCGTAGTTGAAGCAGCAATTGAAGATGGCAAGCTCGTTGCTGGAGGAGGCGCAGCTGAAGTAGAAGTTGCCCTTCGCTTGCGAGAATATGCTGCCACAGTTGGAGGAAGGGAACAACTTGCTATCGAGGCATTCGCAGATGCTATAGAAGTGATTCCAAAGACCCTTGCAGAGAATGCCGGCTTAGATCCAATCGATACAATCGTAGATCTAAGAGCTGAACATGAAAAGGGCAATAAATACGCTGGGCTCAATGTATATACAGGCAAGGTAATTGACATGTTAAAAGAAGGCGTAGTTGAACCATTGAGGGTAAAAACTCAAGCAATTCACTCTGCATCAGAGGCAGCAACGATGATTCTTAGAATCGACGATGTGATTGCAGCAGGGAAGCTTGAAAAAGAAGAGAAGAAACCTCCATCGAAAGGCGAGGAATTCGAATCAGAATATTAATTTTCCCAACATTTTTTAAATTCTATTTTAATAAAGGTGAAAAGAATTATGGAACCTGAGATCACACTGGGTATGAAAGAGAGCGATGGGAATAGGAATAATATGAATGGGAATATGGGGAATAGAGAGGATAAAGAGAAAGAGAAGGAGATTAAAGAGAATAAAGAGGATAAAGAGGATAAGGAGGGTAAGGAGAATAAGAATAAGGAAAAACATATTGAGGATATTGAGGCAATGCAGGAGGAGATTGCAAAGTTAAAAATTGAACTTGAAGCTAAAGCTAAAGAGCTTGAGGCTAAAACTAGAGAACTTGAGGAGAAGACCAAGCTTGCTAATGAATATTACACTCAACTTCGATATCTAATGGCTGATATCGAAAATTTGAAGAAATTTACAGCGAAGGAAAAAATGGATTATATAAAATTTGCAAATGAGGAGTTGGTTAAAAAATTGCTGCCTGTATTGGATAGCTTTGAAAGTGCTTTAAAAGCAGCTGGGGATTTAAAAAGAGTAAAAGAATGTGAAGGAATAATAGAGGGAATGGAAAAGATATATCACCAGCTATATGAAACTCTTGAGAAAGAAGGACTTCAAGTTATCTCTTCAGTTGGCGAGAAATTCGATCCATTTAAACATGAGGCAATAGCGCAAATTGAAAATAAAAATACTGAGGAAAATACTATACTAGAGGAACTTCAAAAGGGATATATTTTTAACTCCAAGGTAATTCGAGCATCTAAAGTTAAAGTTTCAAAGAGGTGATAAAATGGCGAAGATAATTGGAATCGATCTAGGAACGAGCAACTCTGCTGCTGCAGTTATGATGGGAGGTAGACCAACTATAATTCCAAGCGCGGAGGGTGTAACCCTAGGGGGAAAAGCCTTCCCGAGCTATGTTGCTTTTACAAAGGATGGACAGCTATTGATAGGTGAGCCAGCTAGAAGGCAAGCTATAACTAATCCCGAGGGAACTGTTACTGCATTTAAAAGGAAAATGGGAACGGATTATAAATATAAGATTTATGGAAAGGAATATACCCCTCAAGAGCTCTCTGCATTTTTACTTCGAAAGATAAAGCAAGATGCTGAAGCTTTTCTTGGCGAGAAAGTAGAGAAAGCAGTTATAACTGTGCCTGCTTACTTCAACGATAATCAAAGACAGGCAACTAAAGACGCGGGTAGAATCGCTGGGTTGGAAGTGGTTAGAATAATAAATGAACCCACAGCAGCAAGCCTTGCCTATGGAATTGATAAAGCTGGCAAAGAACAGCGGATAATGGTCTTCGATTTAGGCGGTGGTACATTAGACGTCACCATACTTGAATTCGGTGGTGGAGTATTTGAAGTGAAATCCACTTCAGGGGACACTCAACTTGGTGGCACAGATATGGATAATGCATTGATAGATTACATTATAAGAGAATTCAAGCGAGATACAGGCATAGATTTAAGGAATGATAAAACAGCGATGATGCGCCTTAAAGAAGCAGCGGAGAAAGCAAAAATTGAGCTCTCAACTTCAGTTACAACTGATATTAACTTACCATTCATCACAGCGGATCAAACTGGGCCGAAGCATCTTTCAATGACTATTACTAGAGCAAAACTTGAGGAACTAGTAGCACCCATAGTAGAGCGCTGCCGAGGGCCAATGCAGCAAGCTCTAGCTGATGCCAAGCTTGAGCCAAAGGATATAGATAAAGTGATACTAGTTGGTGGACCAACGCGCATGCCAATTGTACAGCGCTTCGTCGAAGAATTCATGGGCAAAAAAATAGAGCGAGGCATAGATCCAATGGAATGCGTTGCAATGGGGGCAGCAATTCAAGGTGGAGTACTAGCTGGGGAAGTTAAGGATATAGTGCTATTAGATGTAACTCCACTTTCATTAGGCGTTGAAACCCTAGGTGGGATCTTTACCAAGCTAATTGAGAGAAATACGACAATTCCAACTAGGAAGAGCCAGATCTTCACCACAGCTGTTGATAATCAAACAAGCGTGGAAATACACGTTTTACAGGGAGAGAGACCTATGGCAGCGGATAACACCACGCTTGGCCGTTTCCACTTAATTGGCATACCACCTGCACCTAGAGGTGTGCCGCAGATCGAAGTGACCTTTGATATAGATGTAAATGGGATACTTACAGTTTCAGCTAAAGATTTAGCAACTGGCAAGGAGCAAAAGATCACCATAACAGCGCCGCATAGGCTATCAGAGGAGGAAATTCAACGGAAGATCAAAGAAGCTGAGAAATATGCTGAGGAGGATAAAAAGCGAAAGGAAAAAGCAGAGCTTAAGAATCAAGCGGATTCATTGATTTACACCTCTGAGAAAACAGTTAAAGAAGCTGGGGATAAAATTAGCAAAGAACTTAAGGATAAAGCAGCTCAAGCAATTGAAAAACTCAAAGAGGCAGTGAAAAGCGATGATGTAGTTAAGATAAAAACTGAGATTGAAAACACCACTAAAGTGCTACATGAAATAGCCACTGTAATGTACCAGCAAGCTCCAAAGCAAGAGGCAAAGGCAAGTAATGATCGAGCTAAGGGAGATCGAGCTAAAACAGTTGACGCTGATTATAAAGTAGTGGATGAGGATAAAGAGAAATAAAAGCGGTGTTAGAATTGGAGAAGGAAAAGCGGGATTACTATGAAGTGCTAGGGGTTAGTAGAAATGCCACTAAAGAGGAAATCAAGCAAGCTTATCGCAAACTCGCGATGCAGTATCACCCGGATGTAAGTAAAGATCCCAATGCTGAGGAAAAATTTAAGGAAATCTCAGAAGCTTATGCAGTGCTAAGTGATGATGAAAAACGAGCTCAATATGATCGCTTTGGACACGCGGGAATGGCTGGATATACCCAGCAAGATCTATTCCGTGACTTCGACTTCGATATCTTCCGCGACTTTGGTTTTGGAAGCTTTGATTCCATATTTGATATCTTCTTCGGTAGAGATTTTGGATCGCGCTTTAAACAAGCATATGAACAAGCATATCGCCCTAGGCGTGGGAATGATATTTTATATACATTGGAAATAAGCTTGAATGAAGCTGCATTTGGAGCTGAAAAAGAAATTGAAATCCCCAAGCAAATCACTTGCTCAATTTGCAATGGCACAGGGGCTAAACCTGGCACTGCTCCAAGGAAATGTCCAACTTGCAATGGAACTGGTCAAGTTAGACAGGTGCAAACTCGAGGTTTTACTCAATTCATAAGAATTGAAACCTGCAGCGCTTGTAGAGGACGTGGTACATATATTGAAGTTCCCTGTAGTGAATGCAGAGGTAAGGGAATTGTACATAGAACTCGTAAGCTATTGATTAAAGTGCCTAAGGGAGTGGATACTGGTTATCGATTGCGTATTCAAGGCGAGGGTGAAGCTGGGGAAAGAGGTGCTCCACCTGGAGATTTATATATTGAAGTTAAGGTGAAGCCTCACGAGTTCTTCGAGAGAGAGGGAGATGATTTAATTTGCAAAATACCAATAAGCTATCCTCAAGCAGTGCTTGGTTGCGAGATCGATGTTCCAACTCTTTTTGGAAAAGCAAAGTTGAAAATCCCCCCTGGCACGCAGAACGATACCCTTTTTAGATTAAAGGGCAAGGGAATGCCTCGCTTGCATGGATATGGAAATGGTGATCAAATTATACGTGTTTACATCACAATTCCAACTAAATTGAGCAAGCGACAGAGAGAACTATTGGAGGAATTAGCGAGGTTGGAGGAACAGGAGAAAGAGAGGGAGAGGGAAAAAAGTTTTTTCACAAGAATTTGGAAAGATGTAGAATAGGAGTTTGATAATATGATACTCAGTGGTAAGAATATTGAAGAAGAAGCAGTGCTTTTGGTAGCGAAGTTGATGTTGAATTCGATTCGCACAGCTCCCAAAGCTCTAGGTAGAGATACGATTTACTCTGCTATATTGCTTGATGAAGATTTGAAGAAAATAGCAATGGAAATGCGCTCACAAGCTAAAACCCGAGGCTTAGGTTGGGAGAGGGATGCTGCAAATGTAGAGCAATCTAGTGCGCTTTGCTTAATAGGTGTGAAAAGCGAGGCTTTAAATTTAGACTGCGGAGCCTGTGGTTTTAAAACCTGCGAGGAATATAGTAAAGCCCCTCGAATCCAAGGCCTTGACTTCGAAGGGCCCACTTGTATAATAAAAGCTCTAGACCTAGGTATTGCTCTAGGCTCAGCTGTGAAGACAGCTTCTATTCATAACGTGGATAATCGAGTTTTCTATCGCGCTGGGGCGGCAGCTAAAAAACTAGGTTATTTAAAGGAAGCGAGTCTTGTAATAGCAATTCCACTATCAGCAACTGGCAAAAGTTTATACTTCGACCGCAAATAGTAGCATTTAATGCAATTGAATTCCACAGTTGAATGGCTATTCAATTTAACGATTGATCTTGGCTATATAGGTATCTTCACAGCGAGTTTCCTAGGTAACCTCTTTCTATTCATACCCCTTCCTTATTTAATAATTGTCTTTTTACTCAGTAATCCAATATTCGGCTTCAATCCAATATTGTTGGCAATTACGAGTGCTCTTGGTGCATCGATTGCTAAATTAATAACCTATACCATTGGCTATGGTAGTAGGCATTTACTCACTGAGCAGCGCTGTAGAAAACTAGAATATGCACGCTGGCTAGTGGGGCGGCATGGAATTTTAATAATATTTCTCTTCGCAGCCACTCCACTGCCTGACGATGCTCTCTACATCCCATTGGGAATGATGAGTTATTCTTTTTTTAAATTTTTTACCTCAGTGCTAGCTGGTAAAATAGTTTTAACTTTAATAGTGAGCTATAGTGGTTACTACTCATTAGAATGGCTCATGTTCTTGTTGAATGGGGGAAGTTGGCTAGGTGTTGTTATAACAATAGTTTTCATCGCTCTCTCAATATATCTAACTCTGAGGATTGATTGGGAAAAAATCTGCCTCACTTTCTTCAGTGATAAATTAGAGGGGTTGAAGTATTTATTAGATGAATTAGATAAAAAAAATAGAATATAAAAAATAAAATAAAATAATAAAATAAAAATAAAATTTTTTAGCGGTATCGCTTAGCAGCTTCTATTAAAGCAATTATACCCGGCATCTTTTCCCCAGCGAGAAAGTCCATGCAAGCCCCCCCACCAGTACTCACGTGAGCTATTTTGCTTTCAATTCCCAGTTTCTCCACAGCTGCTGAAGTATGCCCCCCTCCTAATACCGCAAATTTTGCTCTAGTGCAGGCCATTAAAAGCTCATTGGTTGCTAAAGCAAAATCTGGAACTTCATTCACCCCAGCTGGGCCATTGAATACAACCACACTCGCGCTCTCGATTTCCTTTTTGAATCTATCTATTGTTTCAAATCCAATGTCCCAAATTAAATATTCCGAGGGAATTTGATGGATTGATACTTCAACTCGAGTATTATCCTTGCATAGAGCAACGTCCACTGGTAGCATAATTTTCTCGCGATATTTAGAAAGCAATTGCTTAGCCTTCTCAACCTCCTCTTCAAAACCCTCATCGCGTATGAACTTTAAATTCCTCTCCCCTATATTCACCCCATTCGCAGCTAGGAAAACATTCGCAACTAAACCTGTTACTAGGATTTTATCAGCACTGCCTCTTTCAAGAACATTCCTCATAACCTTTATTGAATCATTTACCTTTGCTCCACCTAAAACAAAAACAGCCCCTCCTTGAGATCGCTCTAAAACCATATTCAAAGTGTCAATTTCCCTCTCCATCAGCCTCCCAGCCCCTGAGGGTAGCACTACTGTAAAACCAACTATGGAAGCGTGGGAGCGATGAGCTGTGCCAAAGGCATCGTTTAAGAAAATATCAACCACGCTTGAGAGCTTTCTAACAAGCTGGGTTTTAGCGTGCTCTTGTGGGCTTTGTTCAATCTGCTCCTCTGAGTAGAAACGCACGTTCTCAAGGAGAATTATATCTCCATTCTTCATTCCCTTTATTGAGTTTCTAGAATATGAACCGAAAACATCGTCTATATACTTCACCTCTTTCTTTAAAAGCTGGCTCAATCTCTTAGCATGCTCCTCCATAGTTGTGAAGTCCTTTTTACCGGGGCGTGATTGATGTGATAATAAAACTGTTTTAGCGTTTTCAAGCTCTTTAATGGTTTTAATATGACTTCTCATGCGCTTGTCATCTAAAATAGCACCTGTTTTTGGATCGATTGGGGAATTTATATCAATTCTCAAAAGCACGGTTTTATTTTCAAATTCAAAATCATCCATAGTAAGGTAATTTCGCTTGGGCTCCATAATAACCCCTTTTTCTAATTAGTAATACAAATATATAATTGATTTTGTTTTATTTTATTGTTTTATTTCTAATTTCCAAAGCTAATTTCCAAAAAAAATTTATAGAGCTCAGGAGTAAAAATATAGGCACGGCTGGTAATGTTTATGAGGAACATCGATGAAAAGGATAAAGAGATCTTAAGTATATTGGAAAATGATGCAAGAGTTCCAACTTCTGATCTTGCAACAATGGTTGGCTTATCAGAGGAAGAAGTTATAAAGAGAATGAAAGAGCTTGAGCAGAGAGGCGTGATTAAGAAGTATAAAGCAGTTGTGGACTGGGAAAAAGCAGGGGTGGAAAAAGTAACAGCAGTGATCGATGTAAAAGTAACGCCTGAGCGAGGCAAGGGCTATGATAGCGTTGCAGAGCGAGTGGCAAACTTCCCTGAAGTGCGAACGGTATACTTAGTTTCAGGGGAATATGATTTAGCAGTTGTAGTGGAGGCTAAAACGATGAAGGAAATCTCCCTCTTTGTCTCTGAAAAACTTGCCCCTCTTGAGAGAGTGCATGGCACTAATACTCATTTCATGCTGAAGAAATATAAAGAGGAAGGAATAGTGGTCTTTGAGAGAGAGGAAAATAAAAGACTGGGGATCTCGCCATGAGATTCATCGCTGATAGCGTTAAAAGTGTCCCCCCATCTGGAATTAGGAAATTCTTCGACATGGTACTGGGAATGAAAGAAGTAATATCACTTGGGGTGGGCGAGCCTGACTTTGTAACCCCTTGGAAGGTTAGAGAAGCTTGTATATATGCACTTGAAAAAGGCTACACTAGCTATACCTCTAACATGGGAATGATTGAACTTAGGGAAGCAATAGCTGAGCATTTAGAAAAAGAATATGATATTGATTATGATCCAAAAACAGAAGTTTTAATAACGACTGGTGTAAGCGAAGGCTTAGACTTAGCCATAAGGGCAACGACTAATCCAGGGGATGAAGTGCTAGTGGTCGAGCCTTGCTATGTTTCTTATAAACCAAATGTAATCTTCGCAGGCGGTATACCCGTGCCTGTGCCAACTCATTTGGAAAACGACTTCAAGGTAACCCCTGAGGATATAGTTGAGAGAATAACTGAGAAGACTAAGTCATTGATCATTAGCTATCCCAACAATCCCACTGGGGCTATTATGACTAAAAAGGAATTAGAAGCCATAGCTGATGTTGTGAATGAATATGATTTACTTGTAATTTCAGATGAAGTTTATGATAAATTAACCTATGAAGGCAAGCACTGTTGCTTCTCAACTTTAAATGGAATGAAGGAGAGAACAATACTTTTGAATGGATTTTCAAAGGCATATGCAATGACTGGCTGGCGACTTGGCTATGCTTGCGCAAGTGAGGAGATAATCTCAGCTATGAATAAAATTCATCAATATACTATGCTCTGCGCTCCAATTACAGCTCAAATTGCTGCTATTGAGGCTCTTAAAAATGCGGAGGAAGACATGCGCGCCATGATTAGGGAATATGATAGAAGAAGGCGCTTAATAGTTGATGGTTTAAATAAACTAGGTTTAACTTGCTTCGAGCCTAAGGGAGCCTTTTATGCTTTTCCCTCCATTAAAAGCACAGGTATGAGGAGTGAGGAATTCGCTGAAAAACTTTTACTAGAGCAAAAAGTGGCCATTGTGCCTGGGAATGTATTTGGAGAATGTGGAGAGGGACACGTGCGCTGTGCATATGCAGCCTCGAGGGAGAAGATAAAGATAGCACTTGAGAGAATAGGTATCTTCCTGGAAGCGCATTCTAAAGTACCTCAGCGGATGGGTAAATAATGAAGATCGGGGTTAAGGTAGCGCGCAATGATTATAAACAAATGCTTGAGTTAAATCCAGAGGCACTTGAGTTCTCTTTAGAGGAAAGAGATTTAAAGGGTGAATGGATAGATGATCTAGATTTAAACTTTTTTTTCTTCGATTTAATTGTCCACGTTCCAATATTTTTTGAAAATGGTATTTTAATAGATATAGCCTCTGAGAATCCTAAGTTGAGAAAGCAAAGTCTTATATTGGTTTTAAAAACATTTGAAATTGCAAGAGCTCTATATGAAACTGGGTATTTCAAGGGTGCACCAATAATAATACTCCATCCAGGTGGTATAACTAGGCAAGTGATTGATTTCCCCAATTTTCTTAAAAAGTGCTTATTGGAATCAATGGGGGAAATTTTGAGTAAAATAGATTCCACTTTTTTCATTTGCACTTTAGAGAATATGCCTCAATTTTACTGGTATAGAGGGGAGCAGTATAATGCAAATCTCTTTAAAGCGAGGGAGGAGATAATTGAAGTGCTTAGGCAACTTCAAATATACCTTTGCTTAGATCTATGTCACGCAAAACTCTATTGCAATTATATAAATGCTGATTTTTATGATTATATAGCTAGCTTAGCTCCTTATACTAAGCATATACACGCTTCAGATGCAGTGGGAGTAAGCGGTGAGGGCTTGCAAATTGGAGAGGGTGAAATTGATTTTAAAAGAACTTTGTCTCTGTTCAAGCATAGAGAACTAGCCATAGTTCCTGAGATTAAAAACAAGGATAGGAAAATGAGTTTTAAAATAGCAGTTGAGAGACTTAGAGCGATTAAAGCGATCACTTAAGCCAAAGCTCACATTTCCTCTCTAAACTATTGCAGGAGAAATTAATTTTATTTTCACGTGCAAGCCAACCAATTGCCATATAAACAATGCTCTTCTCAATCTTAGCTTCAAAGGAAACATCTGAAACTAGCTTGGTAATTGAAGTTCTCTCGTGTTTTTGAAGATAATGCCATACTATACCAGCGGTCTCCCCAATCTTCTGCTCCATACTTTAAATTATACTTCGAATTAGCTTAAATTTTTTCCCGCAAACACTACAGCTAGCGAGGCAATTGCCATGCTTCCTAAGCAAAATTTAAACATTGCGCTATAGCTATCGAAATAGCCTAGTGAGGATTGAAAGCTAGCTGCACCTAGGAAGAAAAAGATATTCAAGCTTCCAAGTGCAGTTCCTGCAATTTCAATGGGAAACATCTCCTTTACCATTGAAAGCATTATGAAGGAAATTCCAAAAGCGAGTCCTAGGGTTAAAAGTGTTATGGAGAGGGTGGAAAAATTCAAGTTATTTTGAATAAGGGCAAGCGGTAGCCAAGCAAAGGTGTAGAGAAATACCCCGGATATAAAAATAGATTTCTTAGCTAAGTGCTTTGAGAGCACTCCACCTAATGGGCAGCCAATTATTATGCCAATGGCAGTGAACATCAAAATACCGCCAGCTGTAGCTTTATCAAATCCATATACCTCTATTAAAAAAGGTCCTCCCCAGAGGCCTTGGAGGCTCATAAGCGTGCCATAGGATAAAAATGCCACGATAGCAAGGAGCCAGAACTCATTTCTTTTGAATATAGTTAAATCGCGTGCTTTACCCTAAAGCGCTTGGGAGGAGAAGAGTGGGAAGGCAAATGGAAAGGGGAAGGGGAAGGGAAGGTGAATCCCGTACCACAAGCCAAGCCATAGCTGTTAAAATAAAGGTAATGGTTGCTATTACTGCAAAAGAAATACGCCATCCAAATGATAATACTAAAATTGCAAGTGGAGCTGAGGCTATCAAACCTCCTAGGTTTCCAATTGCAACTAGCAAGCCATTTAAAGCTGCAAATTCGCTTGGAAGAAACCACTCAGTTATCACTTTCAAAGTAGGTACGAAAACACCCCCCACTCCAAATCCAATCAGTGCTCTATTAAACCAAGAATAGCACTACTAGCTTCAAATTCCTGCATTAAGTCCAAAGCAACTATAGCTGGTGCAACGCGATGGAAGTAAACCCAGAAGTATAAACTCGCGAGAGTGGCAAAGATATACCACTTGCGCATATTAACCACTGAGGCATATTATTTGCATTTTGCTAATCTTAAATGTGCTAATATTAAATAACTAATTGTATCAGCAAATAATTTGTATCAGCAAATAACTATGCATTGAATATGAAGCTAGGCATTGTACTTCAATTTGATGCAGCCCATAGTCTCCCTAAGTATGAGGGTAAATGCAGAAATATCCACGGGCATACCTATACAACTGAGGCTGTAGTGGCTGGTAAGGTGAATAGTGAAACGCATTTGATTTTAGATTACTTCATACTTAAAAAGCTACTTGGAGAGGTAATAGCAGAGCTTGATCATAGATATCTCAATGAAATCTTGGAATATCCAACTAGCGAGAGAATCGCTCAATATATCTATGGAAAGATGAAGGAAAAACTCAAGGGATATAATGTAGAGTTAATATCCATAAAGCTATGGGAAGGCGAGGATAAATGGGTGAAAATTGAGAAAGGAGATGAGGATTAAATTGAAATTGAAAGTAAAATTCCTGAATAAGAGATTAAACTATGATGGCTCTCAGCTTCGAGCTCTCTGGGCACTTGAGGAATTAGGATTGCAGGGGAGCTCGATAGTGGTATTTAGAGGAGGGATGAATGTAGCTAGAGAGCAAATGCGTGATTTAAAGGATAAAAGAGAAGGAAGGGAGATAAAGGGGGAAAATTTGATTCACTTCATAGTTGAAGTCATAGATCCAAATGCAGATTTAAGACTAGCTTACTATGCTCAAAGATTGCTGCTCTGCATCACAAAGGATAAACTTATGGAATTTGGTGTGAAGGTAGCTAGAGAAGGGGGGGATTTATATTTCAATGGGAAAAAGCTCAGCGTTAGCATTGCAAATTCCAATTTAAATGGCTATAAAATTCACTTGGGTTTAAATATCACCTCAAAGCAAGCTCCAGAGGGAGCAATTGGATTGAGAGAAATTGATAGAAGGATAAAGCCAATGGAAATTGCTAGAGCAATTGCAAATCAATTCGCAGTGGAATGTGAGGATATAGAGCGAGATATTGCAAAAACAAGGGCATTTGGATAAAATTATGAAAGCATTTGTATTACTCTCATCCGGGCTTGATTCTACAGTTGCATTTAAAAAAGCATATGATGAATTTGAGGAAGTGAGATGCCTCACCTTTGACTATGGGCAAAAAGCAAGAATGCGGGAATTGGAATATTCAAAGAAAATTTGCTCTCTATTTAAAGTTAAGCATAGTATAATAAAGTTGCCTTGGTTGGCTAAGTTTAAAGGAAGTTTAACTCAAGCAAGTAAAAAACTGCCAATGCTAAAGGAAGAAGACCTCGATATAGAGGCAAAGGTAGAAGAAGCCTCCTCTCAAGTTTGGGTGCCAGCTAGAAATGCAGTTTTTCTGAGCATAGCAGCTAGCTATTGTGAAAACTTTGAGTTCGACGCAATAGTAGCGGGCTTCGATAGAGAGGAAGCAGTGGCTTTCCCAGATAACTCAATGCAGTTCATATCAAGCTTCAACGCCATGCTAAAGTATGGAACTAGAAGGCATGTAGAGGTCATTGCACCTTTGATTGAAATGAATAAAGCTGAAATCGCTGCTCTAGGAATAGCTATAAAAGCTCCACTTGAGTGGTCTTGGTCTTGCTATACCTCAAAGTCACTTCCCTGTGGTAAATGTGAATCGTGTGTTAGGAGAAAGCGAGCCTTTAAAGCTATTGGGATAAAAGATCCTTTATTAATAAGACTTGGAGTGGAGAAACCTTGAACTTGAACTTGAGGGTTGCTTTTTATTCTGAAAATCAAAGGATAATTGGAAATTTGCATATACCACTTGTAAAAGAAAAACCACCTTGCATTATATTGCTCCACGGGCTTGAAAGCAGCAAGGATAGTGGTAAATGGCCTATCTTGGCAAACAAGTTATGTAGCGAGGGATATGCTTGCTTGAGATTTAACTTCAGAGGCTGTGGAGAGGGGATGGAGAAAAGCGAGGGTGAATTTGAAGAAGTTACCCTAACAGGTAGAGTCAAAGATTACTTAGCTGCTTTGCAATTCTTGCAAGCTAATGATAAAGTGGATATAAATAGATTTGGGGCGATTGGCTCAAGCTTTGGTGGAATGACTGCAATTGCAGCTCAAGCTAAAGAAGTAAGAGCTCTCGTTACAATGGGAACTCCATATAAAATACCTCGTTTTCAAGAGCCTCAAATTCCAAAGAAGATTGGTGAATATTACGTATTACCATCTGGAAGGAGGTTTAAAGAGAACTTCTATGAAGATCTAAAAAAATACGACCTCTTAGTAGCGATAAAAAAATCTCCCCCCATATTAATATTACATGGAAGCTCGGATGAAATAGTACCCATAGAACATGCTCAAAAACTCTATGAAGCTGCGCCTCAGCCTAAGAAACTCGTAGTAGTGGAAGGCGCAGACCACGTTTTCTCAAAGCATTTAAATGAAGCGCTCGATTTGAGCTTGGAGTGGTTCAAGAAATACTTAGTTTGAGAGACACGTAAGATTTTGATTTTTAACCTCTTGCGTTAGCTCTTTTCC
>JAWCLZ010000009.1:29263-47476 GCA_038850275.1 Methanocellales archaeon
TTTCCCTCCTTAGATAGCTATCCTTGACCCCTGCTTTCTCAAGTTCTAGCAAAATTTCCCCCTCACTCCCCCCTTTTTTAATTATATGTCTAATGGTCTCAGAGACCTCCCAAGGGAAGACAACCCAAGCACTTGTTTCAACGCTATATAAATCAGGTATAACCTTTGACCTAGGTTTTTTAACAATAGTAACTATTAAAATCTCACCAGCTTCATTCTCCCTCAAATGACTTTGAGCTAGCTCGAGGCTCTCCCCTGTATCAGCGATATCATCCACTAATAGAACTCTCTTGCCCTTCAAATTAAAAGGCAATGGATAAACTATCACTGGTTTCTTAGCTCTTTCATCGATGGAGGTGTAGAATTTTATTCTCATTGTATATAGCTCATCCACCTCAAGCAAGTCTGAAAAAATGCGTGCAGGCACCCAACCTCCTCTCGCTATGCCAACTATAACCTCTGGCTTGAACTTAATTTGCTTTATCTTTCTATATAGAGCTTCACAATGTCTCTCAATATCCTCCCAAGTGAGCCTTAAGTACTCCATTGAATTCGAATATGAACGCAAAGTACTTTATGTTATCGATTTTAATAAAAATTATGAAACAAGAAGCAATTATTCGAGAGATCTTCAATAGCATACAAGGAGAGGGCATATATCTTGGAGTTAGACAAGTATTCATTCGATTCCAAGGCTGCCCCCTGCGCTGTAGCTACTGCGATTCAAGTGAAACTTGGAATTATGAACTTGAGAGCTGCAGAGTTGAAAAAACACCTGGAGCAAGAGATTTCTATAATGTTAAGAATCCTTTAAATGTTCAACAGCTTATGAGAATTGTTGAAAAACTATGGCTACCTAGTACAAAGCATCTTAGTTTAACAGGTGGCGAGCCCTTGCTCTATGCAAGGTATATAGCTGAACTCGGCTATAGATTTGATAAAAAACTCTACTTGGAAACGAGCTCAGCTCTCCCAGCTCAAGCTGAGGAGATTAAGGATTGTATAGATATTGCCTCTTGCGATATAAAACTACGTGAGCATGGTAACTTCGATGATTATGACCAACTTTTGAAGGATGAACTTGAAACTCTAAAGATCTTTCACAAAGCCAAGGTGGATTTATTTGCGAAAATCGTTGTCCTAGAAGAAACTACTACATCAAGCTTATCACCTGCAATTGAAGGAATAGCTCGAATTTCAAAGAGAATTCCACTTGTACTTCAACCAGTGAGCCCCACTGAGAAGTTAAAAACTAAACCCACGCCTATTAAACTACTTGAGCTCATGGAATTTGCAGGCAAAAAACTTTTAGATGTAAGAGTGATTCCCCAGGCTCATAAAATTATGGGCTTTCTCTAAAGCGAAAACCTATTACTTGGTCTAAGTTTATGAAGAAAATACTTTGTTGAATTATCCTAGCCTCAATTATCCTAGTTTTCTCCACCAGAATTGCTCAGGCATTGGGAATGGGAGTGCTGTATCTCCATATTTCCTTAAAATTTCTTGATTTGTCCTCAAAATTCCATCAGCTTCTTCCAATCGCTTTTCTAACTTCGAGCTATCTCTTTTTCCTTTTAACTCCATTAATTCATATTGAATGCGATCTCTAATTTCAAGTAATTGTAAATAAATCTCTGGATCGTTTTTAAAAAGAAATTTAAGACACGCTTCATATTTATTCAAAAGCCTAATGAGGTCGTGTTCAATGGCATTTAAATACCCCTCGCTATTCTCGCTTACCATTTTAATGAAACGTTGATCTAGTTTTTTAACTCTATCCCTGAGATTTTTAAGTCTTAAGTCGTGTTGAAAGGGGAATTTATTTAAATAGCTTAAGATTAACTTCAATTCATTGAACTTCGAGATCACTATTCCAAGTGCCTCTGTATCGAAGTTCTTTGAAATAATATTCAAGTTCTCTTCATAGCTCTTAAGGTAATCTTCAGCTATCCACATCAATTCTTCATAGGTAGCTATTTAAGACCCCCCTATTGATGTACTATATTTAGGATTGAATATATTTCTCTTGACAACTGCTCTTGGTTTAACTTCAACTTCAGGCCAGATTAATACATTTGAATGCACAGTAGCGCCGCTTTTAATTACTACTCTAGGGCCAATTACAGCTCCATTTTCAATGGTTGAGTTATTTTCAATAATAGTATTATTATCAACGATTGCTCCTGATATAGATGTATTACTTCCAATTTTCACTCCATCATAAATATATGAAGAGAGAATTTGTGAGTTAGACCCAACTTCACAGTTAGAGCCAATCGAGGTATAGGGACCTATTAATACATTGTTGCCTATAGTGGTGTTATTTCCTATAACCACTGGTCCCACTACTTCAGAATCCCTCCCAATTGAAACATTATGGCTGAGAACAAGTGGTCCTTTAATTCTAGCATTTTTAATATCCACCCTCCCTCTGATTTCAGTACCTGGGAGATGCTCCAATTTCCATCTACATGCCTCGCGATAGGAAGCGGGATTGCCTATATCCGTCCAGTGCCCGCGGGCTAGCCAGCCTGTGATTTTTACACCTTTTTTAAGCAACTTTGGAAATAGGTCGCGAGCGAAGTCAAATTTTCCTTTAGGGATATAATCCAATACTTCTGGATTGCAAGCATATATACCTGTGCTAGCTAAGTTGCTAAATATCTCTCCAGCGCTTGGTTTTTCAGCAAATCTTTTGATTTGATATTTAACATTTAAATCCACTATGCCATAGGCTCTTGGGTCGTCGATGCAGATCAATGCTATGGAAATTATATTTCCCTTCTCTTTATGGAAGTCCATGAATTCCCTTAAATTTAAATCTAAAACGTGATCCCCCCCTACCACTAGAAATGGCTCGTCATTTAAATAGCTCTCAGCATTTTTAACACTTCCAGCGGTACCAAGCTTCTCTTTTTCATAGGAATATTTCATGCTAACTCCAAAGAGAGATCCATCGCCTAAATATGCTTCAATTTGCTCTCCTTGATAGCCAAGAGTTGCAACTATTTCATCGAAGCCCTTGGCTGCTAAATGCTCTACTAAATGTCCAATTGAGGGTTTATTTAAGATAGGGATAGCTGGCTTAGGTCTCTCAAAAGTTAGGGGTCTTAAGCGCGTACCTACTCCACCACACATAATGCAAGCCTTCATCTAAACCCCCTCGAGTAGCATTTGAAAGTTGAGATAGGGATCGCACCATTGCGACCACCATTGCACTGGGTTTTTAACTGGTATCAATTTCTCTTCACCTGAGCTGAATAGCTCGCTATTATAGAAGATTGCAGCTTCATTCATTTGATGCTCTAAATTTGAAATTAAAATTTCCTTAATCATCTCCACTTCGCCTGTTTTTTGAAGCAAGTGAATTAAATAAGGTGTATCCCTAGGCCATACTACTCCCTCGTGATATTCATCATCATTGAAGTAGATCTTTCGCTTTGAGTTTTTCACCATAACTCCAAATGGCTTATTATTTCTATACACAAGTAATGATTTCTTTATTTCCTCCAAAAAAGCTTTTATTTCCCCCTCGGTGAATATATTTAAATCCATTAGCAATGCCATTGCAACTAAGGCAGGGGAGCCAAGTACGCTATCTTTTTTGCCATCTAGAAATATAGCATTGTAAAGTATATTATCACTCCAGAATAATTCTCTAAAGCTAGGCTTAGCTTTTGTTAATATCAATTCACAACTCTCCCTCAAAGCTTTATTCCTAGCATTAGGAGCTATTTTTGCTATTTCAATCATTGAAGTTAAGACTTTAATCCACTGAGCATTGATCTCAGGGAGGAAGAATTTTGGCTTGCAAGCCTCGACCTCAGCATTTTTACCTAGTTCTCGAATTAAGGTGATTGCTATTTCATCGGATAGGCGTGTTGGCATTAAGGCTGAAATTCCATCGACTTGATACCATCTCTTGGTATCGCACCATGAATGCCAAGCTGGGGTGGAAATCAAGCCATTTTGATGTAGAACTGATATGCCATTTTCCCTCTCTAAATCAGCTTTTATATAGCCTTTTAGAGTTGATTGAAATGCTCTTAAGATCAAATTAGCTAGTTTTTTATCTCTAACTATTTTCAAATACCTCCCAGCTGTGAGATATAGCAATAGAGTTGCATCTGCACTATTATAATCCACTTCTCCATGGGGAGTGATTCTATTTGGCAATTGTCCATCTTCATTTAAGTAATCTAGAGCGAGGAGTATGCATCTTTTTATCTCAATCTCCTTATCTAAGAATAAAAGAGTCTCTAGATTACTAAGCAATCCCTCAAATGTATCTCTAAACCAAAGACTTCGGAACCAGAAGTCCCCTGCTTCTTGTATCTTAATTTCTTTTATATACATTCCAAAGCTCAACATTCCAAGTGCTCTTGAAATAATAGCTTTAAGAATCTCTTTAGATTCAATTTTTAGATCTAGCTTGCGAATCACTTCAGCAGTTAGCTCGCGCTCAACTACTTCATTTGAGTTATATTCTCGACTTGCTACTTCAAATAACTTTAAAGCTATCTCTCGTGATTTACCACAGGTTATTATCAATGGAATTGTATCCTTAAAAGAAAACTCCAATTCACCTAGAGAAGTAATTTGCTTACTCTCACCCTTGAATTTTATCTCCCCATTTCGAATCTCCCTAAAACCTGATCCAAGTTTATACCACCAATTAATATTCTCCTTCCACTGCCTTATCTTAGGTATTGAATCAACTGCGCCCACAACTATGCACTTCCCATTTCTCTTTATCAATAGCTTTCCATCCTCCACTGTGCTTTGATGTGCTTCAGGATTGGAAGCTTCATACATATGGCGAATGTCAGCATAGGGCTCAACATCTATGGCTACTAAGGGTTTTTCCATTGCTTGTAGAGTTAATAGAACTCTTGCTGCGATCCCGTTTCTCTCTTCACATCGTAGTAAATAATAGTCTACATTGAGTTTGAAATTCTCACCAATGTAGCGATAGATCATCTTCCAAGGGTAAAGTAATACTGAATTCGCTTCTAAAGGTAAATAGCGTCCTTCTTTTTTAATTCCAATTGCAATGCCATCCAAGAACTTCCAGTTCTCGCCATCGATTAAAACATGTAGTCCTTGATAGGGATAATCTCTATTGGGAATTACTTTATCTTCAAAGGAGCATGAAAAAATCGATTGAGACCAAGTAGCTTGGGGGCGCTTTAAAATAGCTTGCTTTATAAATGCACCATTGTAACTTAAATCCTCAACTGGTGGTAGCTCTAAAGCTAAATCTTCTACAGAAATCATATTTATCGTTACCCTATTAATGCTGAGTATACTTAAAATTTTTTAATCCTCAAAAGATTAAAAATAAAAATAATAAAATAATTAAAATTTTACTCCACTTCCTGCCCTGGCCACATCATCCTCCTAAGTTTCTTCCCCACGACCTCAAATTTATGCTTACTTGCTTTTTCAAGTGGTTTTTCAAAAGCCTTTTTTCCTTCTTTCTGCCATACAGTGATCCATTCCCTCGCAAACTTGCCACTTTGAATCTCTCTAAGTCTTTGCTTCATTGCTTTTTTAACTTCAGCCCCATATATAAGCGGGCCACGGGTTAAACTACCATAGCGAGCAGTTTCACTACAGGCATTCCACATTCCCACTAATCCCTTTTGAAACTCTATATCCTCCAGTAGCTTGCGTTCATGTCCCACTTCAAAGTATGCTACTTCAGGTTGAAAGCCAGCTTCAACTAAGACATCAAAGGCAAGCATCTTTATGAATGGCGCTGCACAGAGGAAAACCTGTTCTCCAAATAAATCAGTTTCAGTTTCCTCTTTAAAAGTAGTTTTAACTACACCTGGTTTAGTTGCACCTATCCCCTTGGCTATTGCAAGCACGCGCTCCCAAGCTCTACCAGTAGCATTTTGCTTCACAGCCACAAGCGCTGGAGTGCCAAAGCCATCTAAATAGGTTTGGCGGATTTTATCCCCTGGCCCTTTTGGCGCGACCATTATAACATCAACTGTTTTAGGAGGCTTAATTTGTTTAAAATGTATGTTAAATCCATGTGCAAAATCAAGTGCTTGACCGCTGCGTAGATAAGGAGCAATTTGACTTTGATAAACAGAGGGAGCTACCATATCTGGTATAAGCAGCATGAGAATATCAGCTTTTCTCACTGATTCAGAGATGGGGTAAACTTCAAACCCCTCCTTCTCAGCTTTCTCCCAACTGCTCTCTTTATCAGGGTGTCTCTTTCTAGATTCCTCTTTTGGCTCAGCTCCAACTATTACTTTAAGTCCAGAATCTCTCAAGTTGAGTGCTTGAGCATGTCCTTGTCTCCCTCCAAATCCAATCACTGCAATGGTTTCATTTTTAATTGGATCTAGACTGACGTCTTTGTCATACCACATCTTGGCCATAGAAACCACCAATTTGCGGAATTATTCTTTATTGTATTTAAAATATTTCCCATAGCAAGATTTAAAATGCAATTAATTACAGAGCATAATGCTTTTAATAACTGTAGATTAAACTACTAGCGGGTGAAGAAATTTGAGTAAAGTAGTGCTAGCTTACTCAGGGGGCTTGGATACCTCAGTTTGCATTCCCCTGCTGCGGGAGGAATATAAATTTAAGGAAGTAATCACTGTCACAGTAGATGTTGGACAGCCTGAGAGTGATATTAAGCAAGCTGAGTTGAGAGCTGCTAAGCTTAGCGATCGCCATTATACCATAGATGCTAAAGAGGAATTCGTTCAAGATTATATTTATCCATTGATCAAAGCCAATGGTTGCTATGAAGGCTATGTTCTTGGTACAGCAATAGCCAGGCCTTTGATAGCTAGAAAAACCGTGGAAGTAGCAATGAAGGAGAATGCAGAAGCACTAGCACATGGTGCAACTGGAAAGGGAAATGACCAACTTAGATTTGACGCAGTTTTTAGAGCTACTGGTTTAAGAGTGATTGCACCTATGAGAGAATTGAATTTAACTCGAGAGTGGGAAATTGATTATGCTAAACGGAAGGGCATAGAAGTGATGGTAACTAAGGCAAAACCATGGAGTGTAGATGAAAACATATGGAGCAGGAGCATAGAAGGCGGTGATCTAGAGGATCCAAGTTTTGTTCCACCAGAGGAGATCTATAAATGGACGGTTTCAGCGGAAAAAGCGCCTGATCAAGCTGAAGTTATTGAAATTCAATTTGATAAAGGCATACCAGTTGCGCTAAATGGTGAGAAAAAAGCTGGAGTGGCTTTGATTAAAAAACTCAATGAGATAGGGGGAAAACATGGCGTGGGTAGAACGGATTTCATTGAGGATAGAGTACTTGGATTGAAAGCTAGGGAGAATTATGAGCATCCAGCTGCTACTATTTTACTTACAGCACATAGAGACCTAGAGCAGTTAGTTTTATCGAGGAGCGAGCTTCGTTTCAAGGCAATTGTAGACCAAACTTGGGCTGAATTAGTATATCAAGGCTTGATCGATGAACCTCTCTTCACTGCTCTCAATGCATTTATAGATAAAACTCAAGAGAGAGTAACTGGAAAAGTGAAGCTCAAGCTATACAAGGGTAGCGCTTGTGTTATAGCTAGAAGCTCACCATATGCACTCTATAGTAGAGAACTAGTTTCCTTTGACTTAAAAGCCCTTGACCAAAGGGATGCAGAGGGTTACTCTAAATTCCACGGTTTCCAAGCTAGGTTATATAAGCAGCTTGAGGGTAAATTCAAAAAAGGGTGAATTCAAATTCAATAAAGGGTGAAATTCAAATAAGGGTAAACTAAGGTAAATTCAAAATTAAAAAGGCGTGCCCTCTATCTCGGTAAGTCGCTTGAAGCCTTGCATCAATTGCTTGGTTATCTCACCAGGTTTGCCATTGCCAATAACGCGGCCATCTATTTTCACCACTGGAGCGATCTCAGCAGCTGTTCCTGTTACGAATACTTCATCCGCTGTGTAGAGGTCAAAAAGCCCTAGGTTTCTCTCCACAACTTTTAAATTAAGTTGATTTGCAACATCTATAGCAGCTTGCCTAGTTATGCCTCTTAAGTTATTAAGCGTGGGAGGAGTATATATCACTCCATCTTTAACTATAAAGATATTATCCCCACTGCCCTCAGATACATTGCCTTGGGTATCTAGGAAAATGGCCTCATCCCCACCTTTTTCATTTGCCTCTATTTTAGCTAATACATTATTTAAATAATTCAAGGATTTAATATTAGGTGGAAGAGCATCAATTGGATTTCTTCTAATCCCAACGGTTACTGCTGTCAATCCTTTTTCATAGAGATTGCCATATAGTGCTCCCCATTCTTGAGTTATCACAATCACACTTGGCTTTAGACACTTCCGTGGGTCAAGTCCTAGATCTCCAACTCCTCTAGTTATAATTGGCCTAATATATGCATCCCTCAATCTATTTCTACGGAGGCACTCGAGGATAACACTCTTAAGCTCTGCCTTAGAAAGAGGCGGTGTTAAGCAGATCGCTCGAGCTGAATCAAACAAGCGATCAATATGCTCATTCAATCGAAAAACCTTGCCATTGTAAGCACGTATTCCCTCGAAGACCCCATCGCCATATAGAAAGCCGTGGTCGTAAACTGAGATCCTTGCCTCGCTCTTTCTATAGTAATTACCATCAATATAAATAAATAAATCATCGGAGGAGCTCATAATTTCACCTATCTGCGCTCATACTAATACTTATATCTTATTATTTCTTTAAAAGTGCGATGGGGAGTGGTGGGCTCCATTTTTAGGAGTCCCAGTGGTAAATCGAATATCTCGCTGAAGATTTCGATGTACCCCACTCCCATTAAAATATTTTAATTTCAAATAGATAAAGCTTGTTTTCAATGAAGGAAAAGTTAATCTTTGAACCAAGGCGTGTTTAATATCTCATCCAAATCTATGCTTATCCATCTTTGCTTGTAGTATATTCCCTCTTCTAGCAATATTCTTATAAAAGTAATTGAAAAGCAATGGTAGCAATAGAATTCAAAGAACTTCCCGTTGAGAATCCTAGCTTGCTCGATTCCAAGGTCTATGTTTTTACCATTTTGAATATCAATTATTTGAATTTCACCAGCTTCCCTAGCTACTTTAATTAAAAATTCCTCTGCATAGTTAGCTAGCTCTTGAAATATGGCTTCATCTTTAAAATATATGTTAACTGTGCCAATGGTACATTGCTCTGTTTTCTCAATTTTAAAGCAAATTGGTTTATCAAGTCTACAATCCTCTTTAAATCTCGCTTCAATCGCACTTGAGAACTTAAAGATAAGTTGACACATTTTATTATAAATTTTTAATAAATTATTTATCCCCCACTGACTACTCTTAATATATTCAGCTCGCCATTTCTCTCTATCTCTTCATCAAGTGGAACTGGGATTCCATCTTTCAGCACTATATATACCTCTGGGTTTAAATTTAAAAAAAGAAGTAAATCTTCATAGGTCTTAGTTTTAGCTTCATCCACTTCAATCTCTCGCACGTAGATGCGGTCTGAAAAAATTTTGGTTTTAAGTTTAATTATATTTCAACACCTCTGGGATTTTTCAAATCAATCAAGTTCTCCGCGATCAATTTCTCCTCAAGAGCTCTCTCCTTCTTAGTTCCCTTACGCTGCAACTCACGCTTGCGATATTTCGCCATTTTTAATCCCAAAATTTAATTGCTTTGAGAGCTATTAATATTTTTGATCAAGCCGAGGTGGCAGAGTGGACTAATGCGGCAGGCTCGAGACCTGTTGCCTCGCTAGAGGCGCTTGGGTTCAAATCCCAACCTCGGCGTGCTTCTAGGTCTTGCTTAATCATTTACACCTCTCAATGGATAAAAATTTGTATTTAGAGGGAGAATGCATGCTGGAGGCTTAAAAATGGGGGTTGACCTCGGTGATTTAATTGAGCGCGTGGAAGTTGAGTTAAATGAACTTGCTAATTGTATAATTGCAATTGATGCACATAATACTCTTTATCAATTCCTAAGTATCATAAGGCAGCCTGATGGCTCACCCTTGATGGATTCAAAGGGTAGAGTTACATCTCATCTCTCAGGTTTGATTTATCGCACAACCAATTTAATGGAATTGGGAATAAAGCCAGTTTTTGTCTTCGATGGCAAACCTCCTGATTTTAAACAAATGGCTCTTGAAGAACGTAGTTTAATTAAGCAGAAAGCTGAAGCAGCTTGGATGGAAGCTAGAGCATATGGCATTGAAGGCTTTAAATATGCTCAAGCAACCTCAAGATTGACTCAAGAGATGATAGAGGAAGCTAAGACCTTACTTAGATATATGGGCATACCAGTTGTTCAAGCACCATCTGAAGGAGAAGCACAAGCATCCTATATGGTCCTCAATGGCGATGCAGATTATACTGCTTCACAAGACTATGATTCATTGCTATTCGGCTCCCCTAAGTTGGTGAGAAATTTAACAATAACTGGGAAGCGAAAGCTTCCATCTAAGAATATCTATGTTGATGTTAAGCTTGAGAGAATAGAGCTGCAGAGGGTATTGAAGCAGCTCGAGATCACGAGGGAGCAGCTTATTGAAATTGGAATTTTAATTGGTACAGATTATAATCAAGGGATAAAGGGAATTGGACCAAGAAAAGCCTTGAAGTTAATCAAGAAACATGGTTCCATAGAAGGAGTATTGCGGGAGTTAAATCAAAATTTAGCTAATTGGAGAGAAATAAAAGAGTTCTTCCTCAACCCAAAGGTTACCTCTGATTATGAAATAAAATTTAATCCCCCAGATAATGAGGGAATAAAGCAATTCCTTTGTGAAGAACATAGCTTCTCTAGGGAAAGAATCGATAGGGTGTTGGAGAGATTAAGTATCTTAAGAGATACATTTAAGCAGAGAACTTTAACTCAATGGGATTAGCGGTCTATACGCTTCATTGGGGGAGTCATAATTGGTTTCTCCTCAATTAATCCCTCAGGTTTATAATAAAGAATTAAAAGCATCATTCCCCCGAAGAAAATATACTCCAACCAAGTGGCTTCAAATGGTAAATTTAGAATACTCTTTATCTCAAATTTATAAACCGCTAGAAAAACCTTAGCTAGGATAAAGCAAAATACACCAACTGCAACACCTCTATTATTACCCATGCCGCCTAATAAAAGCATTAGAATTGGGAAAAAAGTCCATTCAACTCGAAAGTAAACTGAAGCAATTACATTCACACTATAAAAAGAATAAAGAGCTCCAGCTAAAGCAGCTATGCCTGATCCCAATGCCACGGTTTTTATTCTAAGCTTAAAAATATCCCCTCCATAGGCTTTAACTACATCTTCATTCTCTCGCATTGCCCTCAATAGCCTTCCATAAGGGGAAGTAAGGATCCACTCTACTATTATAAAAACAATCAATGCTAAGCACAAGCTCAAGATTGCAAAGATAAATAAACGCTGCTCACCAGGAACCCAAGCTAGGATATCTGGTATGGTAACGCCATAGTATCCACCTATTATGGAGGTATTGTAATTGGAAACTAAATAGAGAACCTCGCTTATTGCAAGTAGAGTTATCGCTAGATATTCATGTTTCAACTTAGCACTGGGTAGAATGGAAATAGCACCCGTAAAAACTCCCATTGAAAAAGCAATCAATAGCGAGATTAACATAAAAGCTAAACTCAAATATGGATTTTGAGAGAACATTGAATTCACCGTGCTCTTAACCATTCCACTTGCCTCAATTAGCTCGCCAGTTACACCTAGGAGTAGCATTAAAATGCGATTCACGATTCCACCAACTGCTATAGCTCCAATGAGTACTGCCATAGCTCGCCCGAAATTTGGAATTCCAGCATAGCCATACTCTAGGTTCAAGCTAAGGGAAACTATTAAGTAAATTGCAAAGCCGATCATAACATTCAATATGAAGTACTCCAGCGCCACTTCAAATTCCCCCTTATCCCTGCAATTCCATTTGGTGCAAATATCAAAGCCATAACCAATACCCCTAGGGAAACTACCTTGCTATAAACTAGTACGCCAGCTCCTAATAGGCTTGAAAGATGAAAAGTTATGAGTGATTCTGAAATTCCAATGATATAGCCTCCGATTAAAGCTCCATTTAAACTCCTCAAGCCTCCCACTATGCTTGCTGCGAAAATTGATATAATTACCAATGCTCCAGTACTTGGAACTATTTCTTGGCGAAATGGCAGTAGGCTTCCTGCAGTTGCAGCCAACGAGCCTGAGAGAAACCAAGAGAATAAACGAGTGTTCTCAACATCCACTCCCATTATTTCAGCTAGTGCAGGGTTCTCCATTGAGGCACGTAGGGCTATTCCAAATTTGGTTTTATAAAGAAGTATAAATAGAGTTAATAACATTAAAATGATTACAATGCTTGAAATCCAAAGTATTGCATCCACTCCAAATAATTCAAAGTCAAGCGGGGTGAAGATGAATTTTTTCGCAGCTCTTCCACTTAAGCCACTGAGAGTATCAGAGTAACTCCCTAGAATTCCTAGGAATATTAAGTCCACAGCTAGTGTAGCAATCATAAGAGTAACAACTCTAATTCCCTTTTTAATCATAGGCTTGAGGATGAAAATGTATATAGCAACTCCAATTGCCCCTCCTGAGATGAATGAAATTGGCAATGAGTAATATGGATGGAGATTTAATAAGAGCCATAGCGTGAGGGAGAGATAAGAGCCAAATATCGCCATGCTTCCTTGGGCAAAATTTGGGACAGCTGTAGTGATATAGGTAATAGTTAAGCCAATGCTGAGGAGAACTAGTAAATTAGCGTAAACCATTGCTCCCTCTAAAACAGCCATATTACCTCCAGACAAAGTATATATTCAAAGCCTTATATTTATGTATGCTATTTGGGAATTGTTTAACTTGAAAAAAGAAAAGGGGGTTAAAATGAAAATGAATCTAAAGATAAAATTGCTTCTAGTGGTTCTATTAACTGCAATCTTCGCTGGATGCGCTCAAGTTCCAGAGAAGCCTAAGGAAGTGGAGATTCCAATTGGAGTATTAGTAGATCTATCTGGGCCTTTAACTACATATGGCGATGATATTAAAACCACGGTTACAATTGCTAGCGAAGATTTAAATAAATACTTTGAGAAAGAGGGAAAGCCATATAGAGTCAAGCTCTATGTTGAAGACACCAAGGTTGATCCTAAGATAACCTTGGATAAAGTTATGGCATTGCATAGTAAAGGCGTTAAAGTAATCGTTGGCCCAATGGGAAGTGGAGAGCTTAAGAATATCATTGAATATGTAAGGTCAAATAAGATAGTGGTAGCCTCTCCCTCTTCAACTGCAGAGACAAAGTACATAGGTGTAACTAAGCCTGAGGAGAAGAAATATGTATTCAGATTTGTAGCCACAGATTCATTCCAAACCAAGGCAATAGCGAAGCTTGCTCAAGACCTAGGGGTGAAAGCAGTGGTTATAACATACATAGGCAATGCCTGGGGCAAGGGCTTAGATGAATTCGGTAGAATGGAGTTCGAGAAACTTGAGATCTTAGTTAAAAGCTCAGTAGAGTATCCAGATCCTCCGCCTGCTGATTTCACACCATATATAGTTACGCTTGAGGGAACTGTTAATGAGCTTTTGAAGAACTACACAGCTAGAGAAGTTGCTGTGGTTGCATTTAGCTATGAAGAAGTTGCCACAATGCTAGCTCAAATTAAAGACAACTCAATATTGCTCAATGTCACTTGGATTGGATGCGATGGTACAGCTAAAAGCGGCAAGGTGATCACTGATGTTGCTCAAAAGGCAAGTAAAATTAAACTCTATAGCACTGTTTCAGAAACTCGAGGCGGAAAAACCTTTGAGGAATTGAATAGCACTTATTATCAACGTAAAAATACCACACCTAAGAGCTATGGCTTGAATGCCTATGATGCTGCTTGGGTGCTAGCTCTATCCTATGCTCAAGTGCATAGCGCTCTTGGTAAATATGATGAAGATGCAATGGCTGAGGCAGTGCCAAAGGTAGCTTTGAATTACAGTGCTGGTATATATGGCAATATCACCCCAGTGAGTGGAGAGGTAAAGCTAAATGAATTCAATGATAGAATTGGCTCAGAGTATAGAATATATGCAGTCCAAGAGGGTAATTGGAAAGAAGTAGGACTATGGAAGTTTGCCACAAACAAAATAGAGTGGAGCTAGCCACTCGAAATCTTACGAAGTATTTCGGTGAATTTAAAGCACTTGATAGCGTTAGCATCGATGTAGGCAATAGCTTGACATTGATAATTGGACCAAATGGAAGTGGGAAAACAACCCTTATAAACGTGGTCACAGGTTTCCTGCGTGCAGATGAAGGTAAAGTATTATTTAAGGGGAGAGATATAACAAATCTCCCCCCTCACGAGATTTTTAAACTTGGGATAGTGAGAACCTTTCAAACCTCTCAACCTTTAAAGAAATTAACCGTGCTTGAAAATCTTTTAATAGCAAGTAGTAATGAGGGTATATTTCAAAGCTTCTCAAGGAATTGGATTAAGAAAGAAGAGGAGCTTATAAGTAAAGCTCTCTCGATTTTAAAGTTTTTAAATATGAAGCATCTTTGGCGGGAAAAAGCTCAGAATTTAAGCGGAGGACAGCTTAGACTTTTGGAGATAGGCAGAGCATTAATGTGCGAAGCTAAGTTAATAATAATGGATGAGCCTATTGCAGGTGTAGCCATCGATCTATCCCACATAATATTCAAAAAATTAAGGGAATTAGTAAGTAAAGGAATTTCTCTCCTCATAGTGGAGCATCGTTTAGATGTTGCTTTAGACTACGCGGACCACGTTTATGTAATGGCGAATGGTAGAATTATAGCTGAGGGGAAAGGTGCAGAGGTAATTGAAAATCCAGCAGTGATAGAGGTGTATCTAGGTGCTTGAAGTTGAAAATCTATCCGCGGGATATGGAGAACTACGCATCTTATTTGATATAAATGCTTCTCTAGAAAGTGGCAAAATAACTACTATCGCAGGTCCAAATGGCAGTGGAAAAAGCACTCTTTTGAAAGCAATCTTTGGCTTAGCTACTATACACTCTGGAAGAGTTCTCTACCGCGGTAGAGATATCACTTATCTTCAGCCCCACGTTAAGACTAGAATGGGAATAGCTTACCTCCCTCAAGTGGATAACATCTTCATTGATTTAACTGTGGAAGAGAACTTGAGGATGGCTGGCTATATTTTAGAAGAGGGGGAATATATAGAGCGCAGAAACTTAGCGTTGGAGATATTTCCAGATCTCAAGGATAGGTTAAAGCAGAACGCACGCACTTTGAGTGGTGGGGAGAGGCAGTTCTTAGCTCTAGCAACTGCGCTTATAAGAAGAGCGGATTTACTCATGCTTGATGAACCTAGTGCAATGCTCTCGCCCAAGTTTGCAAGCACTATTTTCAATAAAATCTTGGAATTGAAAGAAAAATTTGGATTAACGATTTTAATAGTGGAGCAGAATATTAAAAAAGCACTGGAAATAAGCGATAATGCATATGTGCTAATTAATGGCAGAGTTGTTTTCCAAGGCACTTCTAAGCAATTGCTTGAGCACGAGAAATTCGAGAGATTCTGCATAGGGGCAAAGGTTTTTGATTAATTTCACCTAAAAATTATATTATGACTCGAGCATTATTTTTAATGGATAGCTATTTGAAGGAATGCGATAGCATAGTTCTCTCGGTTGAGAATGGTAGACATGCAATTTTAGATCAAACTATATTTCATCCCAAGGGAGGAGGGCAGCCTTGGGACACTGGGAAGTTTATCAAGGGAAATGAGATTTTCAACGTAGTTGCTGTGGTGAATTATAAAGGTGCCATTGTTCACGAGGTTGATCGAGCTGGGTTAAAAGAAGGCGATGGAGTTAAATGCGTGCTCAACTGGGAACGGAGATATAAGTTAATGCGAAGCCATACAGCTGCTCATGTATTTGGCTCTCTTTTATACACTGGCGCAGGAGCACTTATAACTGGGAATCAACTTGAAGAAGACAAGATTCGATTTGATTTTAATCTAGAGAAATTCGATAGAACAATAATAGAGGAATATATAGAGAAAGCTAATGAGTTATTCAAGAAAGACATAGAAGTGAAGTGGTACGAGCTTCCTAGAGAGGAAGCTCTTAAAATCCCAGGGGTTGTAAAGATGGCTGGTGCTTTCCCACCTGATCTGCCTACCTTGCGCATAGTTGAAATAGTTGGCATAGATAAGCAAGCTGATGGTGGAACACATGTAAAAAATCTGAGGGAAGTTGGACAATTAAGGCTAATTAAAGCTGAAAACAAAGGGAAGAACAATAGAAGAGTATACCTTAAATTAATATAATTAAAAATAATAATTAATATTATAATGATTTATCAACGTTTTTTAACCCCTGAATTTAAGCCATTTGATCCACTTGAATTAGCTAGGATAACTGAGAAACTTGTAACAAGACAAGGGAAAAATGGGTTGGAGAGGAAATATGTTGGTATATATTCAGCGCCTGTGTATAGAGGAATTGCAACTGGTTATGCAGCAGGCTGCTGCTTGCGCTGCATTTACTGCTGGACAGATTGGTCTAGAGACTATCCTGAGAAATTCGGAGTTTTTTATTCCCCTAAGGAAGTTGCTGAAAGACTATTTAAAGCAGCTAGAGAGGGCATAACTGCGCCCGGCTGGGAGAGATTTAAGCACCTTAAGGTAAATAAACTCCGTCTTTCAGGCTGCGAGCCCACAATTGGGAAGGAGCATTTACTCACTCTACTTGAATACGTGGAGAACTCAAGCTATCCCTTCTATTTAGAGACCAATGGCATTATACTAGGTGTGGATAGAGATTATGTGAAGAAATTAGCTAGGTTTTCTAAATTCCTCTATGTAAGGGTTTCCTTTAAAGCAGCTACGCCAGATGGCTTTACTCAAAGAACTGGTGCAATTGGTAAATACTATGAACTTCCCTTTAAAGCCCTTAAATACCTCCTTGACGAGGGAATCTATGCAAGAGCAGCTGCAATGACTGATCCAAGGGTAATGCCAATTGAGGAGAGGGAAATTTTAATAAAGAGATTAAATGAAATCGACCCAGCTGCAAATTACTCAGCAACTCTTGAGGAAGAGCAAATAGATGCCTATGATACTACAATTAAAAGACTAAAAGCTGCTTCAGATGTGGAATTCGCTAAAAAACTTGAGAAAGCAATATTGAATATTAAAAATGAAAAATAAAAAAGGCATAGAGAAAGTTGATTTTAGTTATTTAGTTATTTTTTATTTTAAAATCCATTCTATCTTCTTAACATCCTCCCTCAATAGCTTCTCATACCAAGGCATATATTCCAAAACAATGTAGCCGCTGTATTGCTTTCTCTTTAAAAGAGAGAGAAGCTCCCCCACAGGATACACGCCCATGCCAATTGGCAAATGTTCATCTCCCTTTATTTGATCGCTTAAATGTATAATCTCAATTTTACTCAAGCAGAGTTCAACCTCGCTCAAACTATCCTCAACTATAGCGTGACTAGTATCATAAGTTAGCTTTAAAAACTGCATATTAAAAGTATTAAACATATCCCTAGCGCTTGCTATCCATTTATTACTAGATCTAGGAAAGTTTTCATAAGCAAGGATTACTCCAAGATCAATTATATCCTCAGCTAATTCCCCTAGTCTAGCTAGAGCTTTTTCTCTATCACCACGCTGAGGATGAATGGATATCAATTGAACTCCATATTCATTTTTTATGAATCTCAATACCTCCAAGAAATCTTCATCGAAAACATCAATAGTTGGAGCATGAACACTGCATATTTCAATATCAAGCTCTTTAAGTCTTTGCTTCAACTGGTGATGGTCTATTGAGAAAAATTGCTTTTTCTTATAAAAAGATAGCTGTATCTTTAATTCAGCTAAATTGCTCAAATCATAGTCATTTGAATAAATAAACTTAGATGCAAGTACAAGTACCTCTACCTTTATCCCCACTCTATCTTAAGAAACTTAGGTAATTAAATATTACTGAGAGGTTACAACTGTAGAATAGAGACGCCTCTACATAGCTTGAGAAGAGGCACCCTTTACAATTCTCAGCTTCTTTTCTCAAGCGATTCGCTGCCTCAGAATACCAAATTTCCCTTAAAGGTTTTTCTCTAATTGAACCAACTATGCCCTTGCACATCTTAACTTCGCCATTGGGATTAACGTGCAAGAGGAAGTGGTCAACATTGCACTTGAAATC
>JAWCLZ010000010.1:0-45187 GCA_038850275.1 Methanocellales archaeon
GCAAGCATAGAATATTGGAGAATCAATTTAAAAGCTATAGAGAAAAAATTGAAGCAATGAGGAGATTTGAAAAGTGGAGATCTAAGAAATCGGAAGATAAAAGTAAATAACAAGTTTGAATGGATATTAAAGTTCTATTATCTCGCCTGCTTTTTTAACTAGCCAGACCCAAGCGCTTCCAACCCTCTTTATACCTCGCTTTCTAAGCTCGCGTTTTGCCTTTGGAATTGTTTTCCTCAAGAAGCCTTTATCGTGGATTATTATTCCATCTTGAATTGCATCTAAGATATAGCCTGTTCTAGCTTTAAATTGCTCTAGGAATTCCCCTTCTGTTAGCCATATGCTTTGTATTAAAGCAGGAGAGCTTTCTATTTCTCTAACAATTTTTGCTCTTTCAAATAAATCCCTTGGTAATTTCTTGGTAACTACAATTAAATCTACATCGCTCTTGGGAAATGGCAATTCCTCTCTCCTTGCTAATGAGCCGAATAATAATAGCCGAATAATAATACTCCAGTTGCTTTATCTTTGACTTTCTCGAGATATTCTTGGATCAAAGCCGCGTATTCTCTATTTAGATTCAAATCCTTTAAGGAAGTTTTTCCCAAGCTTCATCACCTCAGCTGCGTTTTTAAATAGCAACTTGGATTTATCTGCATCATATATTTTCATGGGCATTATTATTCTATCAAGTAACTCAAGCTCTACAATTTATATTTATTGCCCCTTATTACCATGAGTTCTATGACTGAGGAGGGAAAATGAGTTTTACTGGTTCTATTCCCAAGAAGCTTAATATAGCTTTGCAGACTTTTTCACAGCATTGCTGAGAATGAAAAACCGAGCTTGGGAATCTATTGTTCTCCAAGTCGATGGCTGCATCCTTAAGGTTCTTCCTCAGCCATCTTCAACCAATATTCAGATTTAGTTTTATTATTCATACTTTTTAAGTTTCATTTCTCAAGCCATTCGCTGTTCCATATAGCGCTTGATTATAAATTCCTTTAAATTCAGGGGGTCTTGGACGAAGGTAACTATTGCTCTGCCATTTACCTTGGCTATTTCCTCGCAGAGTAGTTTTAACTCAGGTCTTTGGTCTAGCATTATTAAATTTAATCTTATATTTAGCTTCCCAGCTTCTCTAGCTGCCCTCATTGTACTTTGCACTGGGCTCTCACTCGCGGAGGATGAAGCAGTTGGCTCGCTATCTGTGATTAAGAATATACATCTATTTGCATCCTCTTTCTCTAGGGTTTTAACTGCTGTATCTAACGCTAAGCCTATATCTGTGTAGCCAATTGGTCGCAACTTAGTTAATTCACCTGGTGCCACTCTTCGCACTTCGTGATTATAAGCATATATGTGGAGCACGTCTTCTTTATATTCACGTTGCAATAGTTCTCTTAGTGCAAGTGCTGCCATTACCGCGCCTATGAATTTCTCTCCATCCATTGAAAATGAGATGTCAAGCAGGATTACATTTGCTACTCTAGCTAGGTGATATGGCTCTCTTATCAATATATCCTCTCGCCTTAGCTTTAGTTCCTTGGGATCGTGTAGTGCACTTGAGATCAAGCTTTCTTGTATATCTAGCATGTCATAGCTATGCCTATGCTCATCATACTCCTGTAATCGATGAGAGGGATATATTCCTAAGCCCTCGCTTTCAATTTCATGCGTTCCAATGCCTTGTTTTTCTAAATTTGCATAGGCTTCCTCTAGCACTCTTTTGGCGATTAATCTCTCTGCTTTAGCTGTAAATCCAGGTAGGTTTATGAACATATCTGGATATAAAAAATCGCGCTGTAGTCTCATTGATCCTACATCAAGGAAGTCTTCCTTAGTGAATTCTTCAACTATTTGCTCAGGGAAGTTTTTGATCATCTGCTTAGGTGAGAGATCACTTGTTTTTATTTCCCCTTTTTTAACTTTATCCGCTAAGTATTCCCAAGCCTTTGCCCTCGCAGCCTTAAGCTTGCTATAAGCAGGGAAGTATTTCTCCCTCCAATCTCCCTTACTCCATCCTATTGCTGCAATTTGAGGTCTCTCTAGTTCTAGGTCTTTTTCCTTGAGGTAGCTCTCAACTATTTCAGTTATATTCACCTTTCCCTGTTTACTTTCTAAACTCCTTGGGTTGAATAGGCCATATAGTATATCCTCCGCTAGTTTTTCTCCAAAAATAGCTGTGAATTTTTCTCCCTTGGTTTCTAAGCATGGTTCACACTTTGGCTTCATTTTCCATCAACTCTTTAACTATGTAACCATCTCGAGTTCTCTCCACCGCTCTGGGTAGGCAAATGCTCATGGAATGCAATATTATTTCAAGCGCAGCTAGATATTCCTCATCACTTGGGTTAGTTGTTCTTGAAATTCTATTTATAACTCCATCTACCTCTGGTTTTCCCCTTAGCTTGCTTAAGATTTGTATTTCAATTGGAATTCTACCTATTTTTCTAAGTTCTTTATATAAAGCGCTGAATTCTGCTTCACTGAGCTCATTGTATATCTCTCTACAGGTTTTAGCTATAGCTTGCTGAGCAAGTTGCTCTATTAATGTGGATTTAGATTCTTTCACTCCATAGGCGAGTTCTATTCTCCCAGCAAGTGCTAATTTAATTGTTTCAAATGCTTCGCCATAGTCGATGAGAAGAGGTATTTCTCTTCCACTTCGATTGGCTATTGATTTTATATGGTCGAAGAGCTTTATGGTTGCACGGCAGGAGGGCTCTGTTTCTATTTTCTTAGCGATTTCACATTTCTGCTTATCTCGAGCATATCTAACTATTCGAGCTAGAATTTTGAGGTGATAAAAAGGTATGGTTGGAGGCTGCTTTTTCACCTTAACTATATACATATTTCGCTTTCCAATTTCAATTTCATCCTCAAGGGTTTCAGGTGGTCCTATTTCAATTTGCTCCATTCTATCGAGGAGTGGTTCTTTGATTGGGTTTATACCTCGATAGTTAGCTGGATTGGTTGAAGCAATTTCTATGGCATCTACTTTAAATGGCACTATATCTCCATCAGTGGTAGAAATTTGATGTTCTTCGAAGAGCTCGTGAAGTAGTGTTTGGAGAGAAGTTGGAATTGCCCCAAGTTCATCGAAGTAGCCAACTCCTCGATTTGCCTTTAGAGCTCTACCCGGTATGAATACCTCGGGATCATCTAAGTCGTAGCCTTCTCTAATCTTCTGTATGGAAATACCACCTATGAGCTGCCTAGTGGTGAGCATTGGATCACCTGGAATGCGAACCCATATCCTTGGAACCCAAGTTAGCTCAACCTTGCCGCTTATGATTTTGGCTTTGCAAGCTAAGCAAGTTGGCTTCGTTGGATCGTCGTTTATCTTGCAGCCTTTTATAGCTAGGAGTTTCTCTGGAAGTAACTTGGCAATTGCTTTGGAGAAAGTGGTTTTTCCATATCCTCTAGCGCCTTTGAATAATATGGGTGAGCCTGAGAGAAGAGCATTTTTAACCATTTCCTTCTCCTTGGCTTTGCCAACCACATCTGGGAAGGGATCGATTCCATTTTTTTCACATTCAAGGATTCTCTCGCGTATGTAGTCAACTGGAGATTTTGAATGATAGTTCACGTATTCTTCGCTCCAGATGTCTACCTCTTTTCCATTTAAGTAATATTTAGGTGAGTTCTGCTTAGTAACTATGACTTCCTCTAATATTGCCTCTGGTCTAATTCTTCGCTTCATTGCTCTAACTTATGTTGCTCCTCCTTAAAAGCTTACCTAGGAATTTCAAATTAAATCTTTGTCCACGAGGATTTGAAGCGATCCATGGCAAGCGGAAGTTATAAATGTGAGTGCTTCTGAGATGCATCGCTCAGCTTCATAGTAATCTCGAAGGCTAATTCTACCTAGAGCTTGCATTATCTTTTTATCTGCCTCAGCGAAGTTCTTTAAATTAGTCGCATTATGTGCAATTCTGATCTCAGTAAGTAAGGCTTCTAAAAAAGCAGTTAAGATCTTCTCTCCACCTGGGATGTGCTCAGGATTCAATCCTTCTAGGCGCTCAAGTAATTTAAATCCAATTATTAACTCCGACTTTAATCTCTCTGCATATTGAAATTCCTTTAAAGCTTGCTTTAATTCAGCCTCCATTTTTAATCCTCCAAATTATTTCCTCCAAACTCAAATTCATTTGCTCTCCAGTATGCATGTTTCTCAGAGTTAGCTTTCCAGCTTTCAATTCAGCTTCACCTATGAATAAAGCATAATCTGCGCCTATTGCGTTTGCATGGGCAAGTTGATGCTTCAAGCTTCGATGCATCAAGTCTAAATCTACTGTAGCATATTTTCTCAATTGCAATGTGATTTTAAGTGCTTCATTTCGCATTTCATCTCCAGTTGTTATTACCGCTATTCTCTTTGGCTTCCTCACCTCAACTTTGCCTCCAAGTGCTTCCATGACTCGATCAAAGCCTATGCCGAAGCCTGTTGCTGGTGTGTCTATTCCACCGAATAAATGAGCAAGTCTATAGCTACCTCCCCCTAATATTTGATTCTGCGCTCCTAATTCAGGTACATATGCTTCAAAGACTATTCCTGTGTAGTAATCCAGCCCTCTAGCTATGCTTAAGTCAACTTGATAGCTCACTCCATATAAATCTAAGAGCTTTAGAACTTCTGCAAAGCGCTTGTATTCCTCCCCCTCGCCTGTTATATCGCGCAATTTAAGCAGGGTTTCATCTTTGTTCCCTTGTAGTGCTATTAAACTCAAAAGCATTGCTTTAGTGGAGATCTCAAGCTGATCTAGATAGGCTTGAAGTCCCCCTAGATCTTTTTTATCTATATAGTCCAAGATTTTATCTTGCTTCTCGCTCTCAATTTCCCTCATAAGCATTCTGAGGATGTCCAAGCTACCTATGTGCAGCTTAGCTTCCACTCCAACTGCTTTTAGCATTTGCATCGCTAATGCAATTACCTCTGCATCTGCCTCAGGGGTATCTGCACCTATTAATTCGACTCCAAATTGCCAGAACTCTCTGAATCTACCCTTCTGAGGCTCTTCATAGCGGAAGCAGTTCTGGAAGTAATAAAGTTTTATGGGCTTAGGCGCCATTTGAAGTTCATTCACATAGAAGCGGATTGAAGGAGCGGTTAGCTCGGGGCGAAGTGCTAAGTCTCTACCTGCTTTATCTTTAAAAGCATAGATCTCTTTCACTATTTCCTCCCCTGATTTCAAGGTGAATAGCTCCAGTGCTTCAAATGTTGGAGTGGCTATTTCACGATAGCCCCATTTCTCAACTATCTCTCGAAATCTTTGCTCCACAGCTCTGCGCTTCTCCATCTCTTCAGGATGGAAATCCCTAGTTCCTCTTGGTCTCTTTATCATCATAGTTCTTCCTTTTCAACAATTCATTCCTTGCCTCTGCGATTAAGTCGATTGTATTGATCTGCTCAATGAGATTCGCGAAGCCTTCTTTATCTCTAATATGGGCGTCAGTTATAGCTGTGGTATCTAGCACAAAACGCTGGCGCATCATTCCTTTGACTCCTTGAAAGCTATAGGATTAATCATTTATATTTATCTTTTTAAGATCACTTGGTGTATTCACATTCATCAGCGTTTTCAACTCAGGGTCAATTTTTTTGATCTCCTCAATTGAGATATAGCTCACTCTTGGCAGTTTATTGATCGCTGCTAAAATAACATGCTCCCCCTCTTCAATTGCCAGCTTTGCCGCTTGCATCATTGATGCACGCTTGTATACTGCATGAAGAGTCTCAATTCTTCCATCTTTCCACTTAGGTATTATAGCATCGGAATCTTGAGCTTGATTAAATAGCATTTCCACCACTCTTGGATTGATAAAAGGCATGTCGCATGCTGCTATGAAAATTGAATTTGAATTAAGCACTTGCAAGCCAGCTAATATGCCAGCGAGAGGCCCGAATTCTGGAATCTCATCGTAAGTAAGCTTAACTTGGCCTATATATGGCCTCAAATGCTCTCCCTGCTCTCTATTTCCCGCTACTACAGCGATTTCATCTACAACTTGCTCAAGGGATTCAAGCACTAAGTTTATCATCCTTTTCTTCCCAATTGCAAGTAGTGCTTTATCCCGCTGCATTCGAGTGCTCTTTCCACCTGCGAGAACTAAGCCCCCTCTCATCCAATCCCTTTTTTCACCCTTGGAATATAAAAGTTTCTTTCAATTGGCTAATTTTTCATCTATGTGCATTATTTTATCGCAGAACATTTTTAATTTACTTATAACTTGGTCATCTTCTTCATCGAGGGAGATGAATATGCCATCGATTTCCCATAGTCTCATTTTACAGGTTAAGAAGTGAATGAACTTGGTTACACTGCCGCTTTTATTGTAGATCAATAGAGTTGATAGGGAGTCCAAGAAAACAAATTTTTGCTTAGTTGGAATGGATTTCACTGCTTGATCAAGTGCAATGCTTAATCCAGTGAGATCTTCAGCGTTATTGAGAAATAGCACGCCCTCGCTTTTCTCTGGCTTCCCACCTGCTAGCTGGGTGAATGCATCTATGAAGATCAGCATTCTCAGATCTACTTTATTCTCAAGCAGTTTCTTCATCGCGACATAGGGTTTATTCAAAGTTACATATACTCCTGGTTCTTTTTTGATATTAACTGCATACTCAATGAGTTTTAAAACTGCTTTGGTATAATTCTCAGCCTTGGCTAGGACTAGAATTATTCCTCTTTCTTTTTCAATTGCTGCCTCTTTTTCACACAACATATTTCCATTCATTCCATAAGCATAATTATGATGAACAATTATATTTATTTTTTGGTAAAAAATGCAATAAATCCTTTAATTTATTTCAAAATAATAAAATTCTTATTTTTTTTAAATTCTACTGCATTCGCTAAATTTATGTGTTGCTAGCGCTATTTTTTCAAAAAATGAATACAGATTTACTAGTAGTTGGCAGCAGCGCTGCTGGGTTGATGGCTGCTAAAAGAGCAGCTGAATTACTGAAGCAAGAGTTTTCAATTACTTTGATAGATAGAAAAGAAAAAATTGGAGTCCCTCCCTCTCCAGCTAATACTTTTTTCAAGACAATGTGGGATAGAACTGGAGAGCAATTGAATATGGAATATGTTTTAAATGAAGTTAAGGGAATGCATATAATCTCTCCATCGCTTCATAGAGTTGAGATCAAAACCCCTGGCTATGTAATCGATCGCTCTAAATTCGATGAATATTATGCGAGAGAGCTTGAGAAACTCGGGGTTGAGATAAATAAAGCTGAGGCAAAAAGCTTGCTTAAAAATGGCAGTAGAATAGTAGGGGTGTCCACAGCTCAAGGGGATATAAACTCAAAGCTAACTATAATTGCAAATGGCGTGGAATCGGAACTTACGATAGCAGCTGGGCTTAAAGCTATGAAATATCCAGAGGACATAGCCTGGGCATATGAAGTTGAAGTCCAGAGCAAGGGAATTGGTGAAGCAGATTTTTTTGAGTATTATATTGGAAGCATCGCGCCAGGCTGGAAAGCAACTTATTCGCCTTATGGCAATGATAGAGCCTCGCTTGGGATTTTTGTAAGAGGCTTTGGAAGAGAAATTGAGCACTTCCTCCATTCCTATGTTGAGAGGTTTAAGCGAATTAAGGGAATTGAGATTTTGAAAATATGCGAGTTCAAGAGAGGTGGGGATCCAATTGCAACTATTCCAAATGAAATAGCTGGAGAGGGGGTTATGATAGTTGGAGGTGCTTGCGGGCAGAGTGGAATATGCTATGGGATGCTGGCTGGTAAAATCGCTGGAGAAGTAGCAGCCAAGGCTTTAATTTCAAATAACTTCTCAAGAGGATTTTTAAGAGAATATGAATCAAAGTGGAGGGAAAAATTGCAGTGGGAGTATCAAATGGGACGTGCTGCATTGGAGTTGATTAAAAAAATGAGAGATGATGAAATAGATGCAATTGTAAAAGCACTTGAGAAAGAGGATATCTCAAAGTATTTAAAAGGTAGCGCTTGGGAGATTGCATTTAAAGTTGGCGTGCAAGTGCTGATGAAATCTCCTAGTTCAATTTTATTAATCAGCAGGCTGATGTTATGTTGAATAAAAATAATAAAAATAATATAAAATATCTTCTCTATAAGGGTGTGGGATTTGAGGTAATCGCAGAGGTTTTAAATGGCCGCATTAAAACAAAGGTAGAGGGAAAATTATCAAAAGCTGTGAAACCATTTATTAGGGGAATGATTAATCTCCTAGATGGCGAGAAAGCCATTAAAGCTTCAAATCAACTCTATATTTCAACTTGGCTTCCTCCCGTTCCAAGCCAGCCATTTGAAAGATACTCCAAAGCGCAGTTCCAAGCGATTTTCGGTAGAATGACGCCGGATCAAGTTACCATTGCCATAACCGAGGAATGCCCCAACTTCTGCAAGCACTGTGCTCTTCCAAATAGCAAGAGAAAAGCAATGCTATCGCTAAATGAGATCAAAACCGCAGTTGAACAAGTGCTCAAACTTGGAACCACACTAGTGATCTTCGATGGAGGGGAGCCCTTGACCTATGAAGCTCTCGCTACCGCGGTTAAAATGGTGGATAGAAGGAAAGCAATTTCAACCCTCTTTACCTCTGGCTATAACTTAACCTTTGAAAAAGCACTTGAGCTAAAGCAAGCAGGGCTTTACGCAGTGAACGTTAGCTTGGACTTCCCAGATGAGGAAAAACACGATAGAATGCGAGGAAGATCCGGGGTTTTCAATGAAGCAATTAAAGCAATTGAAAACTGCTTGAAAGCAGAGTTATTCGTGGATATATACGTAGTACTCTCCCCCGAGAATATTGATTATTTAGAGGATTTTTATTCCCTTGCAATTGAAACCAATGCTCACGAGTTAACCTTTTATGAAATTGTGCCAACAGGTAGATGGTTTTATGGAGAGGTTTTAAATGAAAGCGATCGTGAAAAGCTAGATAGATTTATAAAGAGCGCTAGAAAGCGAAGCGATAAATTGAGAGTCACGTCCATACCTCATATCATGAAAACTACAGGCTGTTTCGCAGGGAGGAAATGGCTTCATATTACCCCCCAAGGGGAAGTATGGCCTTGTGCTTGCATACCCATTTCCTATGGTAATATAAAGAGCGAGAGAATTAAAGAGATCTGGAAGAGAATTAGAGCCCAGAGTGTCTACGGTTTTCAAACCGAGTGCTTAATGCGGAGTATAGAATTTCGATTGAAATATCTTAAGTAGTATGAATAGAAATTGAATTTAGATGAAGAAAAAAGGCTTGTTGGTAATAATAGATGGAATGGCAGATCGCCCGGTTAAAGCACTTGGTGGTAAAACTCCCCTTGAGCACGGGGTATTCCCGAGTTTCAATGAAGTTGCGAGGCGAGGAATAAATGGACTCATGGACCCAGTTGCTCCTGGAATTGCAATTGGGAGCGATACCTCGCATATCTCAATATTGGGCTACGATGCTTTTAAGGTCTATAGAGGCAGAGGCTATCTAGAGGCACTTGGAGAGGGACTCCCAGTTGAAGATGGGGACATTTGCTTTAGAGTGAACTTCGCCACAGTTAGAGATGGAGTGGTAATCGATAGACGAGCTGGGCGGATTCAAGAGGGACAGGCTGCTCTTGCTCAAGCTATAAATGAAGGAGTTAAATTACCTGGCGATGTAAAAGCGATTTTCAAGGAGAGCACAGGACATAGAGGAGCACTTATATTGCGCGGGAGTGGATTGAGCGAGAAAGTTACTGATTCCGATCCCCACTTGGTGAATGAGAGAATTAGAGAGGTTAGGCCTCTTGCTAAGGAAGCTGAATTCACAGCTTATGTATTAAATGAATTCATAAGGCAAAGTGCTGAGATTTTAAGCAAACACGAGGTGAATATTGAGAGAGCGAGGAAAGGCCTCTTGCCAGCCAACTATTTACTAATACGAGGCCCGGGAGTTAAACCTGAGGTGGAGTCCTTCGAGCATAAATTTGGATTAAATGGAGCTTGCATAGCTGCAACTGCCCTTGTAAGAGGAGTTGCAGCATCCCTAGGTTTAAAGCTGCTTAAAGTCGAGGGGATGACTGGAGAATACAATACGGATGAACTCGCTAAAGCTAGGGAGACAGTTAAGGCACTGGAGAAATATGACTTTGTTTTCACCCACTTCAAGCCCACTGATGCTGCATCTCACGATGGCAATGTAAATCTTAAGCTTGAAATGCTAGCCAAGGCTGATCGAATGATGGGATATATATTAGCTAATGTTGATCTAGAGGAAGTTGTAATTTGCTTAACAGCTGATCACACCACTCCTCTCGAGGTGAGAGAGCACATGGGAGATCCAGTTCCAATTGCAATTGCAGGTGAAGCAGTTAGAGTTGACGAGGTTAACAAATTCAATGAGCGGAGCTGCGCTAAAGGAGACTTGGGTAGAATCAGAGGCAATGAGCTTATCAATATAATGCTGAACTATATGAATAGAATGGAGAAATTTGGAGCTTAAAAATGGAAGAGGAGGATTTTGTAGCACTTGATAGATTAATTAAAGCTGAGGCAAAGGAAAAAAGAGGGAAGAATATATATTGCTCTCGCTGCGGCTCAAAAGATGTAACTTATTACGTAGGGCAGTATTTAGGTTCGCTATATCTATGTAAAGAATGCGGCCACGTTGATAACTTCATAATTGAAGATGGCTTACTCGGTGAGAAAATTCGAGAGGAATATTTGAAGAATTTGAAGAAGCAAAAGAGTTAGTATTTATGTTTTCAATTCACGTGAAAGCTAAAAATCGCTTAGCTTAGTTTGCTTGATAGTAATTTCCCTTCCATTTATATCATATTTTTTAATCACATCGCTCTTGGAATCATAAATTAAGTATTCTTCAACTGCTGGAGCTAGGGAATAGCACTGGGATTTCTCAATTCTGCGATATGCAAATTCATGGTGGTGGCCTGAGAATAAATACCTAGGTTTAACGGTTTTGAGGATATCTGTAATATGGCGAACTCCAAGGTCATAGCCTCTTCTGCGAATTAAACCATATGGGGCTTCGTGGGAAAGAAAGAGGTCTATATTGGAGAGGGATAAGCAGCGCTGTACTTCTTCTGCTACGAAGTGACGTCTTCTATCTCCAACTAGTTCCTCTCTTTTGAAGTTGAAGTACTTTGGAGCATAATTTCCACATAATCCCGATAGCATTAAACTACTCCTCCCCTTTCGCAATTTTATTATCTCCCCGCTTTTAATTAGCTTTAAATTCTCATATTCCACTTCTCCATCTAGCATTGATTGAATTACATCAAAGTCTTCATTGTTGCCAAATATGAAGTAACTTGAGATAGGCATAGGTTCATAGAAGCCTAGATCACCTGCTTGAATTACAAAGTCAACTTCCCGCTTATTTAACTCAAGCAGCTGCTTCACTTTAATTCTATTTTCCTCTAACTCGCCGTGGACATCACCTAAGAGTAATAGCTTCATAATTCCACAGCTCTTAAAATCTCCCTTGGATTGCGAAGTACTTCTATGCCTTCAAGCTTTTTAAGCTTTTTTAAATTTTCCCTATCTATATCTCTAACTTTTATCTCAACAATCCCCCCTCTAATTGCTTCAAATTCACATAGCTTAACACATTCACCGCAGCCTGTGCAGCGCAATAGGTCTATTTGATCTCCAATTGCACCGCTACGGCATAGCTCTCTAGGCTTGCAGGTTTTGCATTTTTTACATAGCTCGCGGTCGATGGAGAATGGCATTTGTGATTTGATTTTACCAGCTATATCAACTGGTAAAATGTAAACCTTTGTGCCTCCTTTAATTGCTTGAGCAACTGCATTAGTAACAAGGGTATCGGCAATCCCGTGGGCTATTTTAGCAGTAGTATTAGAAGTGGCTGGTGCAACTATCAAAGCATTGTACTTCCCGAGTCCAAGTCTACCTGCCTTTGGAGAGCTAGCGCTTGATTCAAAGAAAACCTCCTCTAAATACCCCCCAGGAGCTATCTTTTGCAACTCGCTATATAAGCCATACATCTTAACAACTTCCTCCCCTGCTCTGGATAGATAAATGGTTATTTTGACGTTTTTCTTGGCTTTAATTTCTCTAAAAACCTCAAAGCTTTCCTTGAGAAAATGCCCAGCTCCAGTGATCGCCCAAGCTATAGCATTAGCTTTGATAGCTATTGCTATTCCCCCAAGTATTGCTTTAGCCTCTTAAATGCTTTTTTCTCTCGATTGCCCCCGCATTTCTCTATTATGGTGGCATAGTATTCTATTAACTCTTTATATTTTTCCTCGCCAGTTGCTAGATATCGAGTTGCGTGTATAGCTGCTTCTATAACTGCATAAACTGCTCTATTAATAGCAGCTACTTTTTTACATAAAACTTCACCCTGCTTAGGCTTGAGCGTGATTAAAGCTGGCTCCTCGCTTGATTTTATCTCACATTCAAATAAAACCCAAGCATTAGCTTTCTTGAGAACTGGAATGGAGAGGTTTTTTTTAAAGATATAGTGATTTTTGCTTAAAGTTGAGAAAGCAGTGGTTATGAAGAGCGTTGGATCGTCAACTATATTTCCAATTAAAGCACTTGTTTCAAAAATGTTTTTATAGGTAGTGGTGTTTTTATAAATCCTCGCTGAAACCACGCCTCTTTTAATCCTCAAGCCTATTGGAGCTGCATTGGGCTTGTTGGAATTAGAAATCGTAGTTACAATTACTTCATTTATCCCCTCGCTTAAGCCAAGGCTTTTTAGATTCAAAAGCGCATTCCCCCGACGAGAGCTATGAAGATTGAAGCAGCAATTATATCTGCAGTTGAACCTGGGTTTATGCCCTCGTGGATTAACTGCTCATCGAATTGCTTTATCTGCTCTTTATTCTTTAAAACTAAGCTTGCCATTTGACTTACCCAGAGTGCTTTTTCCTTGCCGAATTTAATCTCAATGAAGGTATCTGGTTCTTCTGAGAGCATTTGCAGATAAACCTGCACTATGGCATCGTTTATATTACCTTCCTTAGTTTTTTTATTCAATAGTAAAGCGCCATTGAAGCTCCTGGGGAAGCCTTTGCACCATTCCTCAGCGATTAAATCGCGATTGCAGCTGAGCTTCATAACCTCATATAGAGATAAATTTTTTTCCTCTATTATTTTAATAGAACTTGGATTATTTACATCTAGATAATCAACTTGCCTTACCCTAACTTTAACACTTGAAAAAGCTTTGTAGAATTCAATTGCATCTTTAGAAGTGGTATTCCTCACTAACTGCACTGCATTTTGCTTCAATTCAACTTGAGATCCACTCATACCAGCGCTCATTATCAAGGGAATTAAAAGAGTAAAGGCACCGAAGTGAGTATTTCCACCTCTATGCCACTTAGCGCTTTCTTCAACCGCAGATCTTATCAATGCACCAACTCCATTTTTAGATCTAGCTGCTTGCTCAAAAACAGGATATGCTCCAACTGCAGATGCTAGGAAATGCTCATAGCGAGTATCTCTATAATCATGCTCACGATCTACATTCCCAGGCTTGGGATTGGCAGTTGCTTCTAATATCAATGCAAGTTGAGCGCATCTAGCTATGTAGCTTGGGTCATGCATTTTTATTGCCTCATCTTCCTCTGCTTCATATATGCCTTTATATGCTCCGCTAGTGCTCTTTTAAGCTGCATATATTGCACGTCTGATAAATGAGCCTTTCTAAGCGCAGCTTCTCTGCCTACACATGGTTTGTGAATAGTGCAGCACCAAGTTAAGCTTCCATAGCACGTGGTATCCCCTATTTCAAGGGGAGTATTTTTCGCGAAGTCAAGCTTGATCTTAGTATATTCCTCTTTAGTTAAGCCAGCAAGTTTCAATGCATCCCCTAGAGGGCAGTTTTTAACTGGCATGCAGCAAAAAGCAAGTCCACGTAAATCGCCATCTCTACATATATGCTTAGGAGCATTATACCAGCCATATTTCTTCTGCTCCTCCTCGATTTCTCGTGCGAGGCGCTTGAAAATTGTATAGTCATACTTAGCAGCTCTGGCAATTGAAACCATATCTGCCCCTCGAGAGAATAACTTGTGGGCGGTTTCGAAGTCATGCACGGAGTTATTGCCTATTATAAATAAATCAGTTGCATTTCTAATCTTCTTTATCACACTTGGATCCGAGCCCTCTGCGCCTACAGCGTCCACGTGAATTATATCAGCACCTGCTTCCTCTATAACTCGAGCTAGCTCTACATCGTCCACCATATTTCCACGGATTTTTATGGAGAGTACTACATTAGTTTTTTTAATCTCCCTTATCCAATTTGAAAGGCGAGGTAGATCTCTAAGTAGAGCATCGCCAGCTCCCAGAGCTAGTATCTCAGGTTGTCTGCAGTGGGCGTTTAACTCTAAAATAGCGTGATATTCCTTAGCTAGCTCAGCCACTTTCATCAATGGCTCTACCTCCGCGGCTCTAACATTAAGCGCTACAGCTACTTTCTCTCGCTCAAGTGCTTTCAACTCAGATTTAAGAAAAGAAATTGGATTGCGAAATATGAACTCTTGCCTCCCGCGTTTCATCATTTCCTTAGAAGCCTTTTGAGTTGCTGAATCAACACTATAGCCACCTATTACCACCAGTCCCACGTTTTCAGCTATTTTCTTAGCAAATTTACTATCAGTTATCCCCGCCATTGCTGAAAGAGCTAAAGGGTTTTTAAATTCTATTCCAGCTATTTCTAAATCAAAGAGTTCAGGCATTTTAATTCAATTTTAGACTCGATTCACTATAAGTTTATTCTTATTCATATATTCTATATTCCATTAAATTTCATAAATTTCACACATTTATAGTTCATAGTGATAATAATATTCCCCTCTCGCTTTTTGCTCTCTATCAAGCTTGGAATCAGGCTTATTAACCCTTGGTCTCTTAGTTTCCTCATCTCGGCGGAAGGTTATATCTAAGCTATGGAGAAAGCGATTCATCCCTGCGCGCATATCAAATGGCCCATATGCTCTACCATGTGAAGCTGGCTCTCCCTCGAATACTAGCAAGCGATCGCTGATCATGTCGATTAAATAAATATCGTGATCTGCTACTAGAGCAGTTACTTCATTATGCTCAGCGAATCTTCTTATGACTCTAGCTGCTTGTATTCTTTGCTCTACATCTAAATGTGCACTTGGTTCATCTAAGAGATAGAGATCTGCAGTTCTACTTAAGCAAGCTGCTATTGCCACTCTTTGAAGCTCCCCCCCACTGAGTTCATCTAAGTTTAAATTAAGCAATCGCTCGAGTTGAAGGGGCTTTAATATCTCAGCTTTATAGTAAGAAGAATCGAATTCAGCTGTGATTTGCTTTAAATATGCTTGCACAGTTATCTCTTGATTTGCGCTTAAATACTGCGGTTTATAGGATACCTTTAACTTTAAACTTACCTCTCCAACTGTAGGACTTTCAACTCCAGCTAGGATTTTGATGAATGTACTCTTACCTATTGCGTTGGGCCCAACTATACCAATTACCTCTCCCCTCCGCAGCTCCCCCTGGCTGACTTCTAATTTGAACTTCTCATATTGCTTTAGGAAGCCCTTCAATTCAATTAATACTTTTGCTTCCTTCATCTTCCTTGGTGCAATTACCTCGAATTTAATAGGCATAGGCCTTATCCTAATGTTTTCCTCCCGCAAGAAGCCTTTGAGATATTCATTTATACCTACTCTAACGCTCTTGGGGTGAGTTATAACTCCATAGCAGCCTGCCTCGCCATAGGCAATGTGCACTGCATCGGCAAGCAAGTCCAAGATAGCTAAGTCGTGCTCCACTATTAAAACACTCGCTTCCTTAGCTATTTCCCTTATCAGCCTAGCTACTTTTATCCGCTGATAAATATCTAAATATGGAGTTACTTCATCGAAGAAATAGAAATCAGCTCTTCGCAATGCACAAGCTGCTATTGCCACTCTTTGAAGCTCTCCCCCGCTTAACTCAGCTATATTTCTATTTAAAATTGATTTTAAATCCAATAGCTCAGCTACTTCCTCGAGTTTTCCTCGTTCATCAAGTTTAAGAAGTAGTTCTTCAACAGTCCCTTTGAAGTAACTTGGAATTTGCTCTATATACTGCGGCTTAAGAGCGGTTTTTATCTTTTTCTCCTTCAATTTTTTGAAGTATTCATAGAGCTCTGATCCTGAGTAATGCTTTAAAATTTCATCCCACTCTATACTTTCCCTTCCCAAATTTGGCATCAAGGTGCCTGATAGTATTTTAACAGCCGTGCTCTTCCCTATGCCATTTGGTCCTAATATTCCTATCACTTTCCCTTTCTGTGGAGTTGCCAAGCCATATAACGCAAAGCCATTTTTACCATAGCGATGGGTTTCAATTTCCCTTAGCTCTTCAGGTAGTTCAATTATGGCTATAGTTCCAAAAGGGCATTTTTTCACGCAAATAGCACAGCCAACGCATAGTTCCTCAGAGATAACTGGTTTGCCATTTTCAGCTATTGTTATTGTTTCATCCCCGGTTCTAACCCTGGGGCAAAAGCGCATGCATTCATAGGTGCATTTCTTAGGTTGACAGCGGTCTAAGTCGACTATGGCTATACGCATGGTTCACCTTAACCTTAGTTAAGCAGCAGTGTAAAGCTCACAAACCAAGTTATAAAAACCATGAATCCTATATAAATCCAATCTCTAGGCGATAGATTCTCACGCTCAGAGGTTATTAAAGGAAGGGTGTATCTATGGATGTATATACCAATTATCACGAGAACTAAGATAAGAGGACCTATCCTTCTATAGTCGCTTGAGATGAATTTCACTATTGAAAGGGATGCGATTCCAAGTAAAATTCCAATTACAATTGGAAGTAGAGTTCTCTTGAGATTACGTAAGTATTCTTTCCTCCCCGCTGCTTCATCCTTAACCTTCTTTGGATTCATTTTATCATCCTTTTGAGAACATCATTCATAGACTCGCTTTTAGAACTTAGATTTTGAATCTTTAGATTTAATCTTTAGACTTTGAATGCAATTTCTAATTATATATGATTTTTGATGCAGCATAAAAAATTCTAAGAAACTCAAGGGAAAAAATTAAAAATCATCTTCAAAGGGATCCCCAGAGATTCTCCGATACGCCTTTTATCTGCAATTTACCCTCAAGTTTTTCTCTAATCGGCCTTGCATCATCCCATTCTTCTTCATTTAAAGGCGCAACTCCAACTTTTTCAACCATTGCTTTAATTAGATGTTTTATGTTATCAGCTCCAGCTTTGTTTTTCGGTACAATAAGCCAGATATCATAAAATAAAGTAGGCCTCAGCGCTCTTGGTATTTCCGCTAGAAATTCCAGTATTATGCCATCTTCCATTTCGACTCCCGAGCGATAGTGTACTTTTTTTAAAGAGGCGAGAAATACTCCTGTTGGAAGGAAAAAAGCTAAGGCTAGGGATTTAACAAGCTCACCTGCAGTTATCGATATGCCTTTTGACTCAGCCAATTGCTCTAAAGCAGCCTTTGCTTCTTCTCTTTCGAGCTCTTTATATTTTATATCCATTTTCTTAAGGATCTCCATTAAAGGCTTCCTAACTAGAAATCCTAAGCCCAAAGCCTTAGAGGCTTTGTCAAGGAACCTCTTGCTAACATATAGAACAAATGGCTCACCATCCACAACCAAGCGAACATCACCTCTTGATTTTTTAAATGCGGGGGATGAGATTTGAACTCACGAACCCCTTCGGGACAGGATCTTAAGTCCTGCGCCTATAGCCAGAGGAAAGACCTCTTCACTATCTCTCCTTCAATTGGCCTGGCTTGGCTACCCCCGCTCTAATGAAACTTAGGTAGAGCAATATTTAACGCTTTTCTTGATAAATTTATTTTAAATTTTTAATTTTATTTATTTAATTATTAATTATATATTTCAATGCACTTTCAATTGTATAGATCTCCAGTACCTCGAGTTCCTCAATCCAAACTTTTTGGCCTATTGGTACTATAAATTTAGAAGCTCCACTTTTCTTAGCCGCTATTGCTTTTTGATAAACCGCGCCAACTCTGCCTATTGTATGATCTAATTCAATTGTACCGGTGATTAAAACTTTTTCATCAATGGTTTTATTTTGAATGGCTGCAATTAAAGCAGTGCATATTGCCGCACCTCCACTTTCCCCTGCGATTTCCGGGTTCCAAGGAACTGGAGATGTTATGGTAATTAAGATATCTCTATCGCTGAGGTTAAACTTAGTTATTTCCTGCGCTACCTTAACTGCCTTTTGAGCTGAATTTTGAAGTGAAGCATCAAAGCGAACATTTGCAATATTAAGCAAAACTTTCCCCTCGCCTTTTTTGATCTCCACTTTTAAAGGAATTACCACTCCATTGCCATAGGGATCTATTCCAATGACAGCATATTCTGAGCAATTAACCTTCTTCCACTCCAAAAAATCGCTTTCAAGCTGCTCTCTTTTAAGCTGCTCAATTTTTAGCATCTCATTGGCTTTACTTAAATTCACCTGTAGAGCATTTATCTCCTCCTTAAGCTTTGAAATTAAAATTTCCTGCGCCTTTAATTGCTGAGTTAAATTCGATATCTCAACATCTTTAAAATTCAGCTCTTGAAAAGTCCAGATTAAGACGATGGATGAGAGAAAAAGAAGGCTGCACAGCACCACTAAAATATATCTAATTCTATTTTTACCCTCGCCCTCGACCATTGTTTTCCCTTTTTAATTTTATTGCTAGCTGCTAGTTTGTTTCTAAGTTTATTTTTATTTCCCTAATTAAGGAAATTGGATTAACCCGAGTAACGAGAATTTTCCCCTAGGGATTGATATTTAAAAAATCGTTGAACTCAACTCATTCCTTATCTTGATCTTAGCAATTTCAGCTTCGAGTACTGCGAATCTATAATCAAGATAAGACTTCACTAAGTTCTTTTAATGGTTTCATCCCATGAGTTGATTAAACTATTATCAGCCTTAGCTATGTTGATAGTGAAATAGGATAAGGGAATGCAATACCAATTTTAGGAAATTTGAATTCACCTATCAGCTTTTCACTATGCTCTCAATTAATCGAGAGACTCTAATTCAAGGAAAATTGATTTAGCGGCTTAGAAGAGTCATTGTAGAAGTTTTAAGGACTAAAGATTAATAAAATCGTGTTTAAATTAGCTTTATGTTTCTCTTTCCCTCAAGTTTTTCATATAGCTTTTTATCGGTGGTTAAAAGTGAAACTTTTTCTCTTTCTGAAGCAGCTATGAAAAGGGAATCATAAATGGTAATTTCATCTGAAACTGCAATTTCAAAGGCATCTTCTATTAATTCCTTGGAAGCGATGATTTCACAAACATTATTGATAAATTCTAAATTCTTCTTCAGAGCTCTTAGCACGATTTCCTTTGAGTCGCTGAAAAATATAACTCTCTTCCAAGCCACATTTGCTACTTCCACAGCTGCAAAATCGAGGGTGATCAGTTTATAATTTTCTGCAACTTTTTCAGCTCTCTCAGAAGCTTCTTCTCTAAAAAATATCGCTGAGATAACACTTGAATCCAGGACAACTTTATTTTGCTTTTGCCTTTGCATTTCTATCTTCCCTAATTAATGCAGCAGCACTTATCTCCGTCTTCATATTTCTTCTTAACTCTCTTGCTTCGGCAAGTAGTCTTTCTTTACTTTTATTTTTAACAAGTTCTTCTACAATTTTTCTTATCTCCTCTTGCCAGTTTACATCTCTCATCTCTTCCATAATCTTGCGCAAAGCCACGGGAATCCTTATGCTATATACAGTTTTTGTAGACATAATTTTATGTTTACAATATTAGTATATATAAATTTTGATCGCAGGATTTTAAAAGCAAAACTAAGTTGAGTTAGCTTGAGAAGATAAAGACTATATGCATGTTTTTAAAAAGCCCTCTAAAATTCAAAAGCTAAATTGCATTTTTTAATCAGCCTTTGATAAACTTTGAAAAGCGCAAACAATGGCTAAAAATTATCCTATAACTCGCACCATAAAGCCAAATCTCTTCAGCTCCTCAGGATCAATAACTTGCTTGCCATCGATGATAATTCTCTTGCGCATGTTCTCGCCAATTCTCCTCCAATTTAGCTTTCTAAAAGCGGTGTGATCACTAGCTATAACAATTCCATCTAGGTTTTTAGCATCGCTAGGTGAAGCGTAAGTAGCATATTGCTCTATTTCCCTCCTGCTCAAAATTGGATCAAAAGCAAAAACATTAACACCTCTCCCTCGCAAAATCTTGATTATCTCTAGAGCAGGGCTATATCTAGTTTCCCTCACGTCTCCGCGAAAAGTTAATCCAAGCACTAATATATTGCTATCCTCAAGCTTTCCATTAGAACTAGCAAGAGCACTCTCAAGCAATTTAACAGTGGCTCTTGGCATTGAATCATTGATCTGCCTCGCTAGTTTAATTAAACTAGTATCAACCTTAGTTGTGTTGATGATGAAATAAGGATAAACAGGAATGCAATGCCCCCCTACGCCACATCCAGGTTTGTGTAAATGGCAATAGGGCTGTGTATTAGCTGCCTCAAATACCTCTAAAGCACTAATCCCAAGTTCATTGCAAACACCATATAGCTCATTAGCAAGAGCAATATTCACATCTCGATATATACCCTCAAATACTTTTACAGCCTCTGCTGCTCTAGCACTACTTAGCTCTATAACACCTCGCTTATTAATCGCTGAATAGAGATAAGCCGCTGCTTTAGTACTCGCTTTATCCACTCCACCCACTATCTTAGGATAAGCACTTGTGATATCGCGAATAGCAGTGCCTGACATAGTTCGCTCAGGAGCATGAGCAAGTCCAAAGTCGCCTAGTTTTAAACCTGAGGATTCAAGGATGGGCAAGATTACTTCTTCAGTGGTTTTAGGTGGAGCAGTGCTTTCAAGTATTACTAAATCCCTCTTCTTTAAGCCCTTTGCAATTGCCTCACAAACAGCTTTAACATTAGATAAATCTGGATTATGCTCTTTATCGATTAAAATTGGAACAATGATTATCATAACATCAGACTGCTTTGCAGCTGAAATGGGATCCCTAATTGCAGTTAATCTCCCTGCTTTAACATTATTCCTCACCAGCTCATCTAGCCCAGGCTCGAAAAAATTGCATTCCCCGCGATTCACCATCTCTACAACTTTTGAATTAACATCAACTCCAATTACCCTAGCCCCAGCATTTGCAAAAACTGCTGCAAGAGGCAGTCCCATTTTGCCAAGTCCATAAACGGAAATTGTAACTTTGCCATCGCGCAAACCATCTATAACCCTGCGCTTGCTTGATTTATAAATCTTCATCAATTCTTATTATTACCCAATATTTATATATATTATCGCAATTTTTATTGTTGATATATGATAGATTTCTCACTATTCATTGCTTTACTTTTAATTGCATTTATTAGGTGCAATGTTGGCCTTGGAGGGGATTTCCTACTCACGCTATTGCTAAATATTCCCATTTGAATATGTTTTTCAATACTATTCTTCAAAGGTTTAAAAGCAAATTTATTCCTGATCTTCAATTTCAACTATTTTCCTTCTTGTTTTTAAACCTGCCACGATTTTAACTTGCGTTGAAGGCACGTTAAAATATTTTGCAAGCTTCTTAATGAGTTCCAAGTTAGCTTTTCCCTTTTCAGGTTGAGAAGTTAATCCAACAATTATTTTATTTCTCTCTACTTTAACAAAGTCTTCATGAAACTTAACTTCAACCTCATACCTCAACTCAATCAGCTCCCAAATTTTCACTGAAGCTTTATCGTATCTTAGTCATAAGCTTTTTCCTAATGCTTGGAAGGACTTGGCTAGAAGTGGAGGTAGAGAAAATATTATATAAATCTCAATCTTCCGAGTTCTTGGAAGTCTAAGCAGCCTAATTCAAAGCTTATTCCAATTACCCTTAGTTTTTCTACATCGATTTCCCTTAAAATTGGGGAGAGTAGCTCTTGCTTTGGAATGAAATTAACTTCGCTTCCCATTGCTAATGTGGAGAAAGCTGGAAGTACAGCTATCCTTCTAACCCCGCCTGCATATTCACAATCCCCATAGAGCAAGCAATTAAGTTTCTCCTTACCGCCTACTTCATCGTAGAGTGTAACTGCGGGGTGCTCATGCGCCATGATTAAATATTTAGCTTTCAGAGTAATTGGAGCTCTATGGCCATGTAGAAAATGGTAATCTCCCAGTTCTAGTTCATCATAAAGTTTAACTCCAAAGCGATTTGAAACCCGAGCTATATAGTTATCGTGATTGCCCTTGATTAATATAACTTCTTCACATTTAGTTTTTAAAAAAGCAAGCATGTCTCTCACTTCTTTAAATTCATGATAACTTGTCTCCGAGAACTCATGCTTTATATCCCCGTTTATTATCACCCTTCTAGCTTTCTTCTTCTTAAAGATCTCAAGAAGCATTTCCATTTCTTTTTTAAACTGCGTCTTAGGGAGGAAAATGCCTTTTTCAGCCATTATACCTTCATAGCCGAGGTGGAGATCTGCAATTACAACTGCCTCTAGGTCTTCAATATAAATCGCTGGATATGGCTCAATTATTTCAATCCCGCTATAGATCTTCATTTAAATTAACTCAAGCTTTTACACCTATCTTCTTCATCACTGCATTATATAGCTCGAATAATCGCTGCTTTCTATCCTCCATCAAAATTATATCAGCCTCTCCTAGGATAATTAAATTATGAGCAAAGGGCGATGGCACCTCTGTATTAATTACTTCAAAGTTCAATTCGCCTTTTCTAAGCCAATTCAATACTTCCTCAGCTTTCTCTAGATCCATTGTATCCTGTAGTATCTCGCGATAGGTCTCTTGCACCACTGGGAAGTTTGAATCAATTTCCTCGCAAATATTAAGCAGGGTTTGAGAACTAAGCTGCTGCTTGCTCACACTTATCTTATGACCTTTGTAGTTACGCAATATTAAAAAACTTCTAGCAGCACAGTGCCTGAAGCGCCGCTTCATAAGCTCTGTTCTACGAATATTCTGCTTTAAAAGCAATTCAATATCACTTTGAAGCAGTGTGTTAATGATCTCTTCTATGTTAACCTTTTTTACTTTATCTCTAGGGATTAATAATGCAAAGCCATTATCGCTAACGATGGCTGCAATCGTGCTTTGAATTTGATCAGAGGTTATTATTGCAATTGCTCTAGCAAGTGCATCATTTACTCTTCTGCCATATAAAGCGTGGAATATCAAGAAGTGCCTTCCAGCTAAATCTACTGTTTTCTCAATCAAAATTTTATTCCTCACTGGGATTTTCCCATTGGTGAATAGATATTGCTCTTTGAAGTATTCATAAATAGAGCTAGCAGCGTATTTATCAACTGGGTAGTTATCCATTAAAAATTTAACAACTTCAGATTGCTTCGCGCCTCTATCTAGCATTGCTTTCATCTGCTCTCTAAAACTTTGAATTTCAAGCGCTAGGTCAAAGCTAAGTGGTAATAGCTCTGAGAACCAAGCTGGAATAGTAGGCAAGGCCTCCTCAGGTGCATCTTCCACATAGCAGCGCATTCCCCTAGCGAATTTAAATTCATAGAGCTTTCCCCCAAGCACGAAGATATCCTCTGGCTTTAAACGCTCTAGGAAGTCTTCTTCAATCCCGCCTATGTAGCGTTTATCACTATAGCGATATACATCTATTTTCACTTCATCTGGAATGGTACCTAGATTCAAATAATAAATTACTCTAGTATACTTCCCCCTTCTCCCAAATACTCCTTCCTCTTCATCAAACCAGATTTTGCCATAAACCCTTCTATCCTCTAAATCTGCGTAGTAACCTGCGAGGAATTTCAAAAGAGCAATGAAATCTTGTTTATTTAAATCGCGGTAGCAATAGCTTCTTTTTATAACTCGCAGTGCTTCTTCAACTTTCCATTTTTTCGTCAATGCCATTCCAACTATATGCTGAGCAAGTACATCTAAGCAATTCTTGGGAATTTTAATTCTATCTAATCTCCGCTCTCTAGCGCATTTAAGCATGACTGTGCATTCAATTAAATCATCTCGGTCTAAAACAATTATCCTCCCCTTAGCTATGTCTTTAAATCTATGACCGCTTCTCCCAATTCGCTGCACTGCGCGAGTAACACTCTTGGGCGAGCCAATTTGCACCACTAGGTCTATATATCCAATATCTATACCCAACTCTAATGAGGTGGAGCACACCACTGCTTTTAGCAAGCCTTTTTTTAGTCTATCTTCAATATCGAGGCGAATATCCCTTGAGAGCGAGCCGTGATGAGCGCCAATCGTGCTATCGCTGTATTTCTCCCGCCATTTATTTTTCAAATGATAGACCACGCGCTCAGTACCACTCCTTGTGTTTGTGAATATAAGCGTGGTTCGATGCTTGCTTATAAGTTGATCGAGTAAATTATATAAAGCTGCATTAGCCTGCTCAGCTGTACTTTTAACTATATCCTTCAAGGGAGAGAGTACTTTTAAATCAAATGGCTTATACCAACTTACATCCACGATTTTGCAGCTCCGTAGTTTTTCATTTCCATCTTCATAGCCCACTAAGAACTTAGCTGCCTCCTCGATGGGGTGAAGAGTAGCCCCCAAGCCAATTCTAATGAAATCCCTTCCTATGAGTTCTCTCAAGCGCTCTAGCGAGAGGCTAAGATGTACTCCTCTTTTATTACTAGCTAGCTCGTGGATCTCGTCTACGATCACCCATTTCACGGTTTTCAAATTCTCAATAAATCTAGGTGCATTCAAGAGCACAGCTAAGCTCTCGGGAGTGGTTATAAGTATATGGGGAGGTAGCTTTAATTGCTTTTGTTTTTCATCTGGAGCTACATCGCCAGTGCGCACGCCCACTCTAACTTCAGGCAGAGTTCTGCCTATTTCCCTAGCTATCTCTCTGATCTCGGTTAAGGGAATGAGTAGATTTTTTTTAACATCATTATCTAGAGCTTTAAGTGGAGAGATATAGATGCAGTATACCCCGTCTCGAAGCTCGCCTTTCTCACCCATTTTGAATAGCTCATTCAAAATCACCATAAAGCCAGCTAGAGTTTTACCAGAACCAGTGGGTGCTGTTACAATTGTGTTTATCCCCATGGAAATGAGTTTGAAGGAAAACTGCTGAGGTGGTGTTAGATCTTCAAAGTTTTTTTCAAACCAAATTCTAACATAGCTCTCTAAGCAGCTGAGGCTCTCCTCTCTGCTAAATGGCTCCCTTGCAAAACTTATTGACATTAATTTTTAATATTAAATGCAAAGGCAAATAAGTTTTTATTGATTATTGATATATTGAATTGATATATTGAAAATCCATTTTTTAATTTTTTAGCAGTTAATCACGTCCCTCTCTTTTCCTCAGTTTGAATGGCACGAATTTCTGTTTTACTCTAGAGAATGCAGGGTGATATATGTGGTCTATGCATGCTCCCCTTGCTTCTTTAATACGCATATAATCCACGAGTCCTTGGAATTTTCCACCAGCTAAGCCATCTGCGAGCATTGCATAGCCTTGAGCAGTCTCTTTAGTAATCTTCGCCCCCTCGAGATAACCAAGTTCTCTAACCTCTGCATATTTATTGAGCCTTTCTATAAGCTCAGTTTTAACTCGCTTGATTCTAGTAATTCTACCTGAAGTTAAAATCTCCCTAGGCTTTGGGATTGAGACAAGCAAGCTAGCAACGGCTTTCTCCACTCCCTCCATCATAGCCTCCCAAGCTAGTTTGCATCGCTCTTCATCTAAGCAACTCGCGAGCTCCTCAGGGGTGGCTTTTCCGCTTATTAAAGCGGCACCTCCAGTGAAAACATCTGCTTTTTCCCATTTGCTAACGATTTGAGCAAGCTCAAGATCAATGCAGCCAGCGGTTAAAAAACCCGGGCTAGGTATAGTTGTACCTCCTATGCCATCGACTATTCTACCTCTATCCACACCTATGATTGCGTTATACCCAAAGCCCATTTCAACCAAGATAAAGGAAACCTCGGAATATGGAATGTTAAGTCTTCGAGCTTGATCATATACACCTAAAATTGAAACGCTCATTTTATCCGCCGTGCCCATGTCTAATTTGTTGATCTTCCTATGGCTAGGTACAGTTGTAAGATTAATTACTCCTGGTATGAATACTATTGGAAAGCCTCTTTTTCTCATTATAAAAGTGCTCTCAGTCATGGCATAGTAAACTAGAGCTCCGAAGATGCCTTGCTTAACAGCGCTTTCAATCTCCTCTCTAGTGGTGAGCAAGATATAGTTGTAATACCAATCTTTAAAGCGCTCTAGCTCAATTTCACTAGCTTTAGTTATCTCAACCCCGTAGCCTGAAGGCGCTGCTATTAACTTAAGGGGAAATGCTGCCTCAATTGCCTCTATTATCACCTCAGGTTTCCTTGCAATCTCAGGAGTTGGTATAGCTTGTTCATAGCAAACCACGCCATTTTCAATAGCGCAGACATCCATACTATATGTGCCTGGATCTATCCCAGCTGTTCTCATAAAAACACCTAGTTTAAATTTGCCTCCAAAGTTTAAAATAATATCGAAGTAAAAATTAAAAATATACTATGAAGGTTCAAATCAATGCTCCCGCGCGATTACATCTTGGTGTAATCGATTTAAGCAATAGCTTGGGTAGACTTTATGGATCTATAGGTGTGGGGATCAATCAGCCTTGTGTTGAAATCTTAGCTGAAGAATCAAAAACTATAGAGATTTCCTATGAGGAGAATGCGAAGAGATTTCCAACTGCTGAGCGTATGGTTAAATCTCTTTTAAAGAATTATAATTTAAAGAAGGGGGCTAGAATCTCGATTGTTAAAAGCATTCCCTCTCACGTTGGACTTGGGTCTACTACTCAGCTATTGCTTTCAATTGCCCTTGCTATTTCAAAGCTCTATGGCATTGAAACCACAATTAGGGAGCTAGCAAGGCTACTTGGCAGGGGGAGGATTTCTGGAATTGGCACAGCTGTGTTTGAAAAAGGCGGCTTTGTAGTGGATGGTGGAGTGGTAGTGGGTAGAAGGAAAGCTATACCCCCAGTTATATTCCATCATAGCTTCCCTATGAATTGGTTTTTCGTTGTTGCCACCCCATCTGTTAAAAGAGGCCTCAGCGAGAAAGCAGAGAGAGAGGTCTTTAAGAGAGCAAGTGCTTCGCCTGAGTTTGCCAAGCAAATTTGTCATTTACTCGTGATGAAAATGCTGCCCTCGTTGGTTGAAGAAGACCTCGATGGATTTGGAGCTGCTTTAACTGAGATTCAAAGGAACGTTGGAGCTGCATTTGCCCCATATCAAGAGGGTTTATATCACAGTAGAGCAACCGAGGAAATCGTTGAGTATATGCTACGCAATGGGGCAAAAGGAGTTGGACAGAGTTCTTGGGGGCCAAGTGCTTATGGGATTGTAAATGGAGAGAAAGCGGCTTTGAAGCTGAGAAGTAAAGTGCAGAGCTATATGAATAAAAAGTATGGAGGTACTGCTTTCTATACAAATGCAAATAACCAAGGAGCTATTGTTAAAATAATAGATTGATCACTATGGAAATAGTGATGTTTTCACCTGAATATTGGTGGGACTCGAAGAAAGGAATGGTTTTGAATGGGAAAATTGAGGATATAGAGAAATGGGGTGGAATGGGCAGAGTTGTGGCTGAGGTTTCTGAGAGGCTTCCTAAATTTGGGAATATAGTTACTATTTTAGCTAGGAAAAAGGGAATCGATTCCCCAATTTATCCCAAATCATATTACTCCCCTGAGAATATAGTTCATTATAGACCAGTCGAGGGGGTAGATCTCTATGCAATTCCACCTTGCAGTGGCTTGGGCGAGAGAATTCAACCTAGAAGTGGCAGTTTATATATTGATCAGCCAATTGATTGCATTGTAACTTGGGATCAAATATTCACAGCTTTGAATTATATTTATGATTATAATAGAGATCTATATCAAAAGCTATGTGATGAAAATACAATCATCCACGGCCACGATTTTTATGGCGCTCAATTCATTTATAATTTAAAAACAGCACGTGCACTCCCAGATTTAAAATGCATTTTATCCATACATATGAGCTCTGATAGAGAGGAGGAGGAGATAAAAAAGGATGAGCGTCTCCAGTGGGAGCAAAAGGGATGCAAATTAGCTGACAAAGTACACGTGGTTTCGAAAAGTCAAGAGAGAATTATAAAAACTAAATATAAAGTGAGATCGAGCAAGCTAATCTACATTCCAAATGGCATTGATTTGAATAAATTCAGACCCCCTACTGAGGAAGAGAGGAGAAGCGATACTGAGGTGCTTGAGAAATATGGACTGAAGCGAAGCTATATTGCATTTTGGGGAAGAATAGACCCAGCTAAGGGTATATCGAATTTAATAACAGCTTATGATAAACTATGCTATAAATCCAAAGTGGAATATGATTTAGCGATCTTTGGTATGCCCTCCAACTGGGAATATTATAATTATATCATAAGGAAACATAGCGAGCTACCTAAGGAAATCAAGCCTAGGGTTAAAATCTATGCACAACAGTTCTCAGAAGCTGAACTTCTACCTTTGATTAGATCAGCCTCAATTGGTGTTTTCCCAAGCCTTAAAGAAGCATTTGGATTAGTTGCATTAGAGGCTCAAGCTTGTGGCTTGCCAGTTGTAGTGGGGAACGTTGGTGGACTTCCAGAGAACATAGTTGATAAGAAAACTGGTGTATTAGTGGAAAGCAGTGATACTTCTTCGATAGCTGATGGATTGGAATATGTTATTGCAAATAGAGCTCAAATGGCTGAAAATGCAATTCTATTTGCTCAAAACTTTTCCTGGGATAAAATTGTTGAGAAATATGTAAACGAGCTATACTCAATATAATATTTAATATTTTTTATTTTTATAATTTCATCCAGAGATCAACTTTGCCCCAGCGGAGACTTTTTATTAGCCGTTAAAATATATTGAATCCTTTGCCCTGGTTTTAATGCTTTAAATCGCTACTTTGGGCTTTTTGAAAATGGAGAGTTAAAGGTGAGAGGAATCGAATTAAGGAGGAGAGATTCTCCAAATTTAATTAAGAATTTACAGCGCGACATACTAACCCACTCTTGGTTCATAATGAAGCCTCCTCGATCTGCGAGTAAGAGCTTTGAAGCAGTTTTAAACTTCTCAGGTTTATTCTTCTTCCATTCAATTAAAACTCCACTTTATGGGCTTGAAGTAGTTGCATGCTTGAAATAGAGTGCCAGGTGAAGCTCTAGCGAGCTTCTGCAGGGGAATCCTAGATAGCCTTGAGATAAAACTAAGCCCTCTAAACCGCTGCAAATGCATTCATTTAACTCCAAGAGCAAAGCTGCTTCATCTTTACTTTCTAAAGAGATTCTCTCTCTATCACTCACTTCAATGTATATCTTTGAGAGTTTATCGCCATAGCTGGGAATTTTTCTCTCTAGCAATCTCTATTTCAAGCTTAATTGACTTTAAATCTGAACTCGATAGTCCCTGGAGTACTCTGAATCCAGAAGTTCAAAGCAATACCAATTTTTTACTTCTTTCACCCTTATGCCATTGGATAAATATTTTTTTCAAAGCAATACCTGAGCAAAACCCAAGTTTCTGTAGAATTCTATTTTATCCAATTATTACCGTGATATCTCTTTTTCAAACCCTCTAACTCAGATTTAGAGGAATAGATGTAGAAAGCAGGGTAAAATTCATCCATATTTTTATATTTCCATTTGAATTTTTTATCCAGATTACCATTTTATTTTGTCTTTCATCTAGATAGACATCAAGCAGCCAGCCTTCGATCAAGTCCTTCATTTTTTAATCTAGCGCTAAGCTCCTCCAGTTCTTGCAGCTCTTGGATCTCGCATTCCTCCTCTAGCAATATTGAAAAAAATCATGGATTCAAAGAGATCTGCATTTGCAATATAGCTCAAGGCAGAGATATGCAGCCCTCATTCAATAGAGTATCTAGTTGGAAAGCTGTAAAGGCGCGAGCAATGTAGATCTTCTCAAGCAATTGCATTCCAACCCCAATTGAAGAAGTTACCTCCCTCTATGAAGATTATTCCCCTATTGGTTTGCTCTTATAGTTCTAGCGAAAAATTGAGATAAAAAGGAGAATTCAAAGCCCTCAAATAAATACAATCTATCCTGAAAGCCCCCTAATAGGGAATCAAGGCTTGATATCCTTAGCAATATATTTCCTTTGAAGCTTTTTGAGTTTCGATTTCAAGGGCCATGATTTATTTTATTGCTCTTAAATCTAAGGTAAAATCGATCTGAAAGAAACTATCGAAGCCTTAACTCTCTCTCAATTCTCTCAATCCTAGCTTCAAGTTCCCTTATCTTCTCAACCACCCAATTAATATCAGTTGTTTTCATTATTGGCTTAGGCGTTAAATCCGGGATATCTTGAATACTTGGCCTCTTATCCCTCCTCAAATCCTCCGGTCTAAATATCTGCATGGCTCCTCCATTTGATTTTTATATAGAATAAAAACTTAAAATTTATGTAGAGTTAACTTAAACCCTTGGTGAATTTGGAGTTATGGATAGATATCGCGATCCCCCTCGCTGTCCATATTGCTATGATTTAAAGGAGAGATGAAGTTTGGAAGCATTGCTTTATGAAGAGAGATCTTATAGATTATTATTTCCAAGCTATTTTAAAATATACTCAAGTAAAATAGAGGCCTATTTCCTCCCCTTTAGATATACTATTCCAATTTCAAGTGTCAAAGAAGTAAAAATTCGAGAGAGAATACCTTGGTATGTTGGATGGGGATTGAGACTCAATCCACTGGGAAGGGAATTGTACTTCGCCCTCCACCATGGGAGGAGTGTTGAAATAGAGAAAAATGATGGATATTGGAAAAGAGTTATCCTAGCGGTCAAACAACCAGAGCAATTTGCTTTCATAGTTAAGGAAAGAATGAAAGCTTTTATTACTTAAAAAAGCAATAGCTTTGGAATTTGCGGGATATTTAGAAGGCAAATAATGCAGTTAATAAAATGAGAGGTTGAGGTAAATTGGGAAGCGTAAAGGATTTGGAAATCATCAAAAAACCAGAGAAGGAGAAAATGGGCATAGCTCGATTTCATTTTTCAAATCGCTATTCAATCTTCGACTGGGGTGAAATGCCAGATCACATAGAGGGAAAAGGCGAAGCGCTATGCCTAATGGGAGCTTATTGCTTTGAAAAACTCGAGGAGAAAAATATAAGGACGCATTATCGTGGATTGGTGGACGCTGAAAAGCACGTTGTGCATTTAGATGAGTTAAAACAGCCTTCAAATATTATGGAGATCAACTTAGTAAATGTTTATAGACCTAAGGCTTATTTGGAGGATGGAAAACTCAAATACGACTACAGCATTTATACCCCTAGTTTAAGTAACTTTTTAATTCCACTTGAAATAATCTATAGAAATGGACTTCCAGAGGGCTCAGCGGTCTTTAGAAGACTTGAACAAGGCTTAGTAACGCTTGAAGAGCTAGGTTTGGATCATTATCCAAAGGTTGGCGAGAGACTTAAGAAGCCGATTTTTGAGTTAAGCACTAAACTTGAAGAAAGCGATAGATATCTTTCTTGGGAGGAGGCTCAAAAAATCGCTTGCTTAACAGATATGGAGTTGAATGAGATTAAAAGCCTGCTTATAAAGATTGATGAAACCATAACAGAAATAGCTGCCAAAGCAGGCTTAGAAAATGAAGATGGGAAAGTCGAATTAGCTTTCGATCCAGATAGGAGACTATTAGTAGTGGATGTGGTTGGCACTCTTGATGAATGCAGATTTACATATAACGGGCTTCACATAAGCAAGGAAATTGCTAGGCAATTCTATAGAAAAACAGATTGGTATAAAGAAGTAGAGGAAGCCAAGCGCTTGGCTAGATATAGAGGGATAAGAGAATGGAGGTCACTCTGCAGGCTAACGCCTCCTAAATTAGATCCAGAATTGAAAACCATTATAAGCGAAATATATATGGCGGCTGCAAATGCCCTTATAAACCGCAAACTATTTGCTGTCCCAGATCTTGCAGAAATCGTGAAGAAATATAAAGAATATTTAGAGGCGAAAGAATGATCGATAGAAAAGAAGTTGAAAAAATAATCTCAGAATATGACAAACGCCAAGTTAGAATAGGGGTTTTAGGCTCACATTCAGCTCTTGAAATTGCCCATGGTGCTAAGCAGGAGGGCTTTGAAACTGTTGTGGTTTGCCAAATAGGAAGGGAGAAAACCTATACAAAATATTATTCCAATCTTTTTGATCACATATTGCTGTTGAACAAATTTTCAGACATAGTGCTTGAGGAAAATCTAAGGAAGCTTAGAGAGCTATGTACTATTTTTATACCCAATCGCTCTTTCTCAGTATATATAGGCTATGAAAACATAGAGGAAAAGTTCACGGTGCCCTTGATGGGAAATAGATATATGTTGAAAATTGAAGAAAGGAATGTGCCTAGAAATCAATATTTTTTACTTCAAAAAGCTGGCATACCCACGCCTAGGGTGTATAAATCATATGAGGAAATAGATCGCTTAGCTATAGTGAAAGTTCCTGAAAAAAAACGCGCTATTGAAAGAGCCTTCTTTTATGCTTCCTCTCCAGATGAATTCAAGAGAAAAGCTGAGGATCGAATTAAAAAGGGAATAATAAGTCGAGAAGGCCTGGAAAAAGCTGTTATAGAGGAATATATAATTGGAGCTAAGTTTAATGCAAATTTTTTCTGGTCACCTCTAAATAATGAGTTAGACCTTCTAGGATTCGATAGGAGAATTCAAACAGACTTAGATGGAGTTTTAGACTTGCCTGCAGCTGAACAGCTGGAGCTTGGGATTGCAACTCAAAATATTGAAATAGGACATTTAGGCGTTACCATGCGTGAAAGTCAGATAGAAAAAATATTCGATGCTGGAGAGCGCTTCGTTGAAGCAAGTCGAAAGGAATATCCCCCGGGAATGATGGGTCTATTTGCTTTGCAGGGAGCAATAACTAGGGAATTGGAATTCTATGTTTTTGATGTAAGTCCTAGAGTACCAGGCTGCCCTTGCGTAGAGCCAACTTCGCCCTACATGAGATATAAATATGGAATTGAAATAGGCGCTGGAAGGAGAACTGCCATGGAAATAAAGCGAGCCATAGAAAAAGATAGGCTTCTAGATGTTGTGACCTAGGGATGATAACGAAGGAAGATGTGAATAAAATATTGAGCAAATATGACTTGAAAAAACTATGCATAGGGACAATTGGCTCTCATTCAGCTTTGAATATTTTGAAGGGGGCAAAGGAAGAGGGCTTTAAAACTGTTTGCATCTGCAAAGAAAGCGATTCCATAGTTTATAAAAAGTTTGCAGTGGCAGATGAGATAATTCACATTAATGAATTTTCTGAATTACTGAAAGAGGATATACAGGATAAACTCAGGAAATTAAACACAGTGCTTATTCCACATGGTTCCTTTACAGCATATTTAAGCACGGAACAGCTAACCCAGAGCCTCCATGTACCAATGTTTGGAAATCGAAAGTTACTTCACTTCGAAGCAGTGCGGGAGAAGCAAGAGCAATGGCTGAGGAAAGCTGGGCTTCGATTGCCAAAGACCTTTAAAAAACCAGAGGAAATCGATCGCTTAATCATAGCTAAACTCCCTGGAGCTAAAGGCGGGAAGGGTTATTTTCTCGCTGCTTCATTTGAATCCTTTCAACGGAAAGTTAAGCAAATGATCGACCGCGGGCTGCTAACCAAAGCTGATGTTGATAATATATATCTCCAGGAGTACATCTTAGGCGTTAATGTCTATCCTCATTATTTTTCCTCTCCATTGGAAAACGAGGTGGAATTCTTTGGGGTGGATAAGCGCTATGAATCAGCGGTGGATATCATTGGAAGAATACCCGCTGCCGAGCAGCTTGAGATAGATATCGCTCCAACATATACCATCGTGGGAAACTTTCCATTGACTCTTCGAGAATCCCTTCTCTCTGAATTAATGAGAATGGGCGACAATGTGCAAAAAATAGCTATGGAACTATCTAGTCCTGGGATAATCGGGCCTTTTTGCTTGGAAATTGCTATAACAGATAATTTGGAGATTTACACATTTGAGATTTCAGCGAGAATCGTTGCAGGGACAAATGTTGGAATTGGGACATCACCCTATGCCTATCTCAAGTATGGTGAAGGAATGTATATGGGTAGAAGAATAGCTAGAGAGATTAAAATGGCTTTAAAGCAAAAGAGGATTCAAGATGTACTTACGTGAGAGGAATAGGGATGAAGAGGATGATTAAAAATTCCATTTTAGAATTGGTGGAGGGAGATATTGCTGAGATGAAACCGATGCTATTGTTAATGCTGTAATTCTTATTTAAAGCACGGTGGAGGAGTGGCTGGAGCAATTTTGAGGAAAGGCGGAGTGATATTTTAGCTAAATAATTTGATTAAATTCTTCAGTTCCTGAATTTTCAAGTGGAAATAAAGGTTAAACATATATGTTTACTTAAATTGGCTCTCGAAGAAATAATTTTAGCTCTCGACGAATAATAAAAGTGGAAATAAAGCTTTTTAGGGGCTATATGTTAAGACATCGACAAAAGTTGTACTTGCTCGTCAAGATTTTTTTCTTTCCCTACTTGGCAAGCGGAATTGCCTGTGTTGCTTGGAATTTTATTCCTTCTTCTCACCAAGACATTTTTTATGGTTTGAATCGCCACCACTTTGCGCCTCGCGCTTAAGAAAATACTTAGCATTGTTAATTGCAATTTCCACCTGATCGCGCTGGGCAATATCTTGATAAATCACCTTCACCTGATCCACGATACCCTCATCTCCCTTCTGAGCAAGATGACCCCATTTGGATGCGGCAAATATGAAGCGATAGTTTGATTAAGCTAATGTCTGCCTATCGATAATATGATCAATATTTCACAGCGTTAATCGAAATCTTAAATAACCAAGAAGTAAACATAACCTTGACCCTGCATGGATGATACAATCACCATCCAAGGGGAACATTCGGATGAAGTTCTGAATCCTAGCAAAAACGAGAGGTATAGAAAGCACAAGTTTGGCAACAGCTTAGCCATTATATTAATTGGATTTTTTCTAGTTTTATTGTCCATTTCTTCGATCTCCGTTGAAGCAGAAACACTTTGTTCTTACGCTGGGCCAGATGTATCAAAGGATTTGCTGAGATTAACAAACCTCAGCGTGACTGGACCGTTGTCTCTAAGAGAAGGAGATGTAATCACAGTAAAATTCACCCTTCAAAATTATGGGCAATACAATTTAAATTTAGGAGCTAAAGGAATTTTTGCAGCTGCTAGAGATCCTAATAATTATGATACTTCTTTTGGATTTTCCTATACTAACACAGTTTTAAAACCAGGTGAAAGCAGAACAATTCTAGTAACTAGAGTTTTAGATAAAGGAGGGACTTGGAAGATCTGGCCATCTTATCACCTTACTTTCGCAGGCGCGCCGGAAAAATTTGGGCCTGAGGAGTGGCATGTTTGCACATTGCAAGTTGCCAAGCTAATAAAGGATTCCGATGGAGATGGAATACCGGATGAGAAAGACAACTGTCCAAGTATATATAATCCAGATCAAAGAGACACAAATGGAAATGGCATTGGAGATGCTTGCGAGAGAGATACCACACCACCCGCAGTTAGCATTATACATAGCCCAAGCCCTGTAACGGTTACTTCAAACATCACCTTCACAGTCATCGCAACGGATAATGAGGCTGTTGCTCGAATTGTGATTTATATTAATGGCATTTCTGCCCACACTTGTATTCCAGAATACTTTGAAAGAGATAATTTCTGGCAATGCGTGTGGCACGCAGGAAGATTTCCAGCTGGAAATTTAACTTATAGAGCTGAAGCTTTTGATTCTTCCAACAATAGAGGTGTTTCTAGCGAGAGAACGATTGAAGTTAAAGCTCTTGAGTTAGTACCACCTTCACCTGGAGAAGAAGCTCGACCAAAAGTAGAAGTGCCTTGTACAATCTCAGGCAAACTTTTAGATTTTAAATATCTATCAAAAACAGTTCGAGTATTATTCTGTGAAGCCGAAGTAATACCAGGTGGTTGTTTATCCATACCACCATATACTTGCTTCCCCTCAAGCTATGCTTGCAAGCGCGGCGGGGCTATATGGTATGAGAATGTGAGTAGACTCTCAACGACCGAAGAAGATTATGGATTCCCTGGTCCTATGTATTACCAAGCTCAAGTTGCTTGTAATGGCAGTTATTTAATACAGCCGGTTTTTCAACCATTTGAAGACGAATGTGAATGGCAGGGGAGATGGATACCTACGAAAAGCAATTTTGTTAATATGAGCGGCATGCCGCAGAGCGATTATGATTTCAAATTCATACCTCTTGAGCTGAGAGAACCCTCGATTACAGAAATAAAGGTTCCTGAAAATTTAAGTGGTCTTTTAAATGAACGCACAGTTATAACTGTAAAAGCAAGCGATGATAGTGGGATTAAGGGAATAAAATTCAGGGGCAATGTAACTGCTATTGGCTTTGTTTCAGATGAAGAGGGTCCATTACCAGGGATTACTGTACCTAATCGCACCACATTTTTGAATTTATATAAGGAATGTAATAATTCGCAGTGCGATGTTAATCTTACTGGAATTTCTGGGTATCCAAATTTTACTAAGATGGAATTAAATCTTTCAATCCAGGTTTGTGATGCAGCTGGAAATAGAATGAGAACAAATTACCAAAAAATATACAAGCAAGAAGCTGAGCTGGACATTATTTCAGCAGAACCTGTCCAAGTTATTTATGGCGCTCCTCTAGTCAAAGGAAAAGCAACTGCGTTTAAGGTTAAAATAAGAACAATGGCACAATATGGTCCTGTTGAAGCTAAAATCAGATTAATTTTGCCAACAGATCAATGGAGCACTGTTAACCGATCTGGCTGTTATAGTGTAGTGCTTCCGCCAAGTGAGTTGAACAAAGATACGTTTGGCCCAATAAAAATTCCCGGACAGAAAGGACTAATCGCCGGAAAGATAATTGAATTAATGGTTCCTATAATTCCATCGTGGCAAAAAAATATGACCGGTATTTACGGTGGATTAATACAAGGAAGGTGTATTAGCGGAATCTGTGGTCCAGATGTGCGAATTCTGCCTTATCCCGATGCAGATAAAGTCAGTTTTGCTGTGCAAATAGATCCTGAAAATGAAATCAAAGAGATCAATGAAACTAATACTTTTAATTCGCCAAATTATGATGTAGTTAAAACGCGTACTTGGAGATTTTTAGTTGTACCTTATCAGGATGGTAATGGCTGTGCACCTTACAGAGAGAACGTTGAGGCGGGAATAAAAAAATATTTAGAATATTTATTGGCCGTTTATCCAATTGGAGATAGCAAATTAGAATACGCTTTTGCAGTTGCTCCCTATAGCGAAACATGTATTCATAATCGCAGTTTGACTTGTGAATATGTATATTCACAGTATTATAGGGGCAGATCTTACTCGGTAGGCAACAATCATGACCTTCGTGAAAGAACAGCCAGATTAGCCATCTCAGAAGGATATGATTTTGGCATCGCTGTTACTTGTGGTACCGGTGGGCAGGCAGGTTATAATCTTATGGCAGTCACTATGGGTGATTCAGCTATAGAAGAAGTTTTTGCTCACGAGTTTAACCATGCTGTTGCACCTGTAAGCGATATTTACTCTTTAGACTGTTATGGCAGTTGGGATGAAAGTTATTGTGAATTACCTGATGGCGATAGATTTTATTGCTGTTGGCAGAAATTTAACGAAGAAAAAGAAGAGAAAATAAGTCATGGTATTAATCCAAAGCAAGGTTGCATCATTGATTGTGGTCAAGATGAGACTGTATGCGACCCTGGTTGTTGTCGTTCAAGATGCGCAAGCGAATGTGGGCGAAGAGGAGGAACAGTCTATTCTACCCCTGATCAGCGAATAAATCTACCAGCAGCCAATGGTTTTTGGGTCAATAAATGGATTAAAAAAGAAGGCAAACAATATTTCATGGACGGTCCGCGAGGTAACAATTGGATCTCTGCTCGAAGCGTTAGAGAAGAAGGATATTACTTCTGTCCTACTACGATATACGTTGATTACGACGGATATCTAAATATGCTAAACCACACACGATTTGTTAGTGACGTTGATCCAGAAGGATTGCTGGTTAGTGGTATGATTAACAAAAATGGCACTGTTAAGCTTGACCCATTTATTTATTTGCCAGAAACACTTTTAGATCTCGAACCAGGGAAAAAAGGAGATTATTATTTCGTTTTATTAGATAAAGATAATAAGGTTTTAAGTAAGTTAGGTTTTAATGTTTCTTTTTATCAACCCGATCCTTACGGCGGACCAATCGACGAAGTAGGTTTTGTCTATAGAATTGAATGGATAAATGGGACAAAAAGAATAGAGCTCCAAGACAAAAATGGTAATTTGCTAACAAGTAGAGAGGTTTCAGAGAACAAGCCGGAAATTAAGGTTATTTATCCAAATGGCGGAGAGGTTTTTGCAAGAGGCGAGCAAATGAAGATAAGATGGGAGGCAAGCGATAAAGATGGAGATCCCTTATCTTATTCTTTAGCATTGAGCAGCGATGGGAAGACGTGGCTGCCTATCGAAATCGATGTTAAGAATAAGGAGTATGAGTTGAATACTTTAGGATTAGAAGAGGGAGAGTACTTAGTAAGAGTTAGAGCCACAGATGGCGTTAATACAGCTGAGGATACCTCTGATGGGATGTTTAGCATTAAACTTGAAAAACCAGTGGAAATTTCAATACAATTAATAGCAACAATTATTAGCGCGGTCATTGGAATAAGTATAATAATTCTTGTATTAATGAGAAGGCTGAAAAGAAAATAGCTATTTATAAGATTTGATACAAATGAGTCATAATGATGTAAAGGGATTAACCTACTTTATATGTCATTTAAATGTTTGATCTGCGGTAGGGAATTTAACAGGAAGACAAAGAGAAATATAAGTGCCAACTTCGAGAAAAGACATAAATTGAAGCGTCCAAGGATAAGTATCCATTACATTCAAGTTGGATACTAAACTTTTGCGATTTTAGGAAAATTATAAGATTAATTTGATAATAATAATTTTTTGGGATGGATTAATGTTACCGGTAGTTGAGTATCCGCAGATGGTTAGAAAGTATGCTCCTTATTTTCAGGAGTTGTTTAGTTCTCAGCAGTTTAAGCATTTTAGGGAATATCTCAAGGGCTTATAAGTTGTGAAAACATTACTATAGCTGCGATGAATGAGCGATTTGTGGATCGAAATGATCAAAGTGCTTTGAATAAATTTCTCACACCGGCTAAGTGGGATGAAATGGAATCAACAAACTAAGGCTTGAATTGCTTCAACGGACTTGGCTAAGTTCTATAAACAGGGCGAAAGTTCGCTACTGGTTTTCAGCGACTCACCAGTCCACCTCTCAAGGTCACTCGCAGTAAACGCCTTATCCTCAAGTTCTCTCATCGCTGCTTCCACTCGCTCTCGAATTCCTACGCTGCTCCCTCTCATATCCTTAGATCAATATATGCTTCATCTCGCAATTGACTATAAGGCTTAGAGAGCGGCTTTGCATTTTTCAAAACCACTTCATAAGCCCGCAAAGTACTACCACTCGCGCTACCTAGCATTTGCTTTATCTCCCCTCAGCTATGAATAGAGTTCAAAACTTGGCCTTTGATATCGATGCAAACTAGTTATTGCATCAACAATTGCATAGATCTTAGGCCTATCACGCTTAATATTAATCGAGTTTCGAACTATTGCTTCGTCAATTGCATAGGCAAATGGATTTATTACCTCTATCTCTTCGCGCGTGAGAATATCAAGAGCGCACTTAATAACCACGCTCCACCTCTCAACCTCTTCATTCATCCAAAGGCTCCTTGGCATGCTCTTGCAAATCTGCTGATATCTCTTAACAACTTCATTTTGCTCAAGTGAAATCTTTGGACTCCACGGTATACACCTACTCTCAAACTGCCCCTCAAGTTTAGGCGCGATACTCGAGAATACAACTCCCTCTTAAGATTAACTCAGTTGGTATAGATTCAACTATCCCATCCTCACTTACCACTTGCTCAACTAAGATCTTGCGTACCTCCCCCTCGCTCAACAGCTGCTTAAAAAGCTCGAAGACCTTATATCTCTCTTCATCTTCCTCGCTGCTCTAACTCAGTCATTCTACTATGCCTGAATAGATGAGGATGCACATTTATCTTCAAACCTGCCTTCTTTGCGAGTCGCACTGTAAGTTGGTATAGTCTATTGTAAACCATTGCTCCTCCCCCACCAGTTGGTCGGGTGATCCAAAGTGGTGCCTCTGGATCGTCCTTTCTTGGGTGCAGGTTAAGCCATAGTTGTAAATCTGGGGCATTGAGTCAAAAAGCCTTATTCTTCTCTGCCCAGTTTTAAGGCCATTCTCCCTCCCACGTCTTGGTAGAATTATCACTGCTCCATATCGATCAAATTGAATATTCTTAATTTTCAAGCTCAGTAGCTCGCTAGCTCTAAGGCCTGATTCATAAAGTGTGAATATAAGTGCTCGATCTCTTTGATTATCACACACTCTAAGCATTTTCTTAACATCCTCTAGCGTGAGTAGCTGATCTGGTAATTCTCCTTCCGAGTAGAGATAATTTTGAAGCCTTTAAGAGGGAGCTCGGGAATCAGCTTCCTGAGTAGCATTTTTTCAACCAACAGCTTTTTCTTTTAAAAGATATCAAAAGCAAGAGATGGGGATGAGATGAACGCTAGATCTAAATGCCCTGAATGCGGCGCATTGCTTCGCATATATCCACATTGGAATAGCTATGCAGGCTGCATAAATCCCGCGTGTCTCAATAATATTCAAAATATCAAGAAGAGAGGACTTGTGCAAAGGATGAATGGTGTTCAAAAAACTCTTCAACTGATTTTGCCTAGCTAATGTAAATGTAATTGTAATTTCGCTATTTTTATATACGAGAAGAGAAGAATATATTGATTCGATATATAAATATAATAATGGGTGAATGCTGTGAGTAAAAGAATTTTAATATACATTGCAATTTGCTTGGCCTTAATTACTGGAACTTCCAACGCTCTATACACTCCCCCTGGTGGAGCACTGGTGGTGCAGCAATTGAGATATGATCCCTACCCAGCTATAGCGGGGCAGTATTTGAAATTATGGATAAAAGTGGAGAACATTGGCAACTGGGAGGTTGAGGAGGTTATATGTAAATTGGAATCAACCTATCCCTTTTCCCTCGATCCAAATGAAATTGATGTTAGAGCAATTGGCAGGCTTCCCGCGCAGCAAGTTGCAATCGTGGACTATCAAGTTAGAGTGGCTCAGGATGCAATTGAAGGTTGGAATGAAATTAATTTTAAATATAAATATAAGGATACCGACTGGACTACTGCAAAGCTTAGAATTTATGTGAAATCCGAGATACCTGATTTTGCAATAGGTTTAATTCAAAGTTCGCCTTTAAATTTGATTCCAGATACCGAGAATGCAAAGTTAACAATTGAGATTCAGAATATAGGAAGTGGAAGAGCTGAGATGGTGGTTGCTGAGTTAATTCTAAGGGAAGGTTTTAAGCCAAGCCAGAGCTATTCTTATAAAGCAAATTTAGGCGCCATTGAAGCCCATTCTTCTAAAAATGCCATTTTCTATATAGATGTGGATAAATCTCTGCCTCCAGGGAGCTATTTAACTGACTTAATTATAAGATATAAAGAAAAAAATAATATTGAATATAAAAATAAAACCTTGGAATTTGAACTCAACGTAAAGCCAACCCCGCTATTTGAAGTGGAAGGCATTGAAACCAGTCGCTCAGAGTTAGCTCAAGGTGATAAAGATGTGACATTGAAACTCAGGATCAAAAACACTGGGACAGAAGAAGCCAAGAGCGTAAGCCTGAAATTGCTGAAGCAAGCTGACCAACCTTTTGACTTCAAAGAAAAATATGACTACATTGGAAATCTAAAGCCAGGTGAAGCTGGAGAAGCAATATTAACTTTTTCAGTTAATAGCGATGCTCGATTGAAGACCTACCTCCTAGATTTGGAAATTAGATATACCCTCGAGGATTCCGTTAGAATAGTAGAAAAAACAATACCAATTAAGGTATCTAGAGAAAAAGGACTCCCGGTCTGGCTCTATCTAATTCCAATTTTAATAATTCCCGCCGGTATATTTGCCTGGCATAAATGGCGGAGGAAATAATATAATGAATAGGAAGAATGATAGAAAGCTCATTCCACGAGGTTTTTTAAGATCATTCGTACTCTTGATTTTAAAGGAAGGAGCTACTCATGGCTATGAAATTATGGAAAAAATAAATGAAAAAACAGGATTCTGGAGGCCATCCCCGGGCACGATTTATCCACTGCTGCACGCTCTAGAGAAAGAAGGTTTAATAGAAGAAATCAAGCTTAGTTCAAGTCGAAGGACATATAGACTAACTCGAGAAGGAGAGGCAATTGCAGCTAAGATTGAGCAAACCGAGAAAAAGATCAAAGAGGATATAATATCGCTCCTTGCACAAGTATTAAATGTAGAAAAAGAGGAAATTGAAGAAATTGCTAGAAAAATCCAGGAAAATAAAAAATTGAAAAGCAAAAAACTAGCAATTCTTTTTCCCGTGCTTCATGATTTAAATAAATTGAGTATGAGGTTTGCAGATCAACCTGAGCAAAGAATATTAAAAGCCTCAGAAGTGCTGCGCGAAGCAAGTGAGAAATTGAGAGAGATATTGAGAGGCACAGGAGATGTCAAAGCTTGCTCTATTTCTAGCAAAACTAGCTGAATTTGAATATCAACGTGCTCCCCAGATATTCTTGATCTCAATAATCCTAACTCTATTCCTAGCAGTGGGCGTGCTAAATGTTTCCATGCAGACAGATATCTCCAAGGAGCTGCCTCAAGATTTACCAATTATAAAGCTGCAGCGAGAGATCTCGGAGCGCTTCGGCAGCGGTGATATGATTTTAGTTTTAATACAGCTTGACAAGCAATCCACCGTTGAAAATGCAGTGGTGGATATTAGAGACCCAAGGGTTATCTCGTGCCTGCTTGAGCTGCAAGCGCTAATTGAAAAAGAACATAATATTAATGCTGTATTCTCAATAGCCTCGCTATTCAAGCAGGAAGTGCCCAGAGATATCGAGGGTGTTAAAATGGTTTTAAGCCAAGTGCCGAATTCAAAGGCATTTTTCAATAGAGATTACTCCGCCACCATACTCTCCATCTCAGGAGACTTCACAGGTGGGGAGGAGAGAATTAAGAGCTTGGTTAGTACACTTCAAGCCGATGTAGACTCAGCGACAAAGCCACCGGGAGTGAAAATGACCATCACTGGCATGGCTCCAATTAGAGTAACAATGATGGGTCTCTTAAGGGAAGATGCAGTTTACACCACGAGTGTGGCGGGGATAATAGTACTTCTGCTTTTAACAATGCTAACCAGATCTTTAACTAAGCCAATTTTGATCTTCATACCGCTGCTATTCAGCGTGACCTGGACTCTGGGGACAATGGGCTGGCTGGGGATACCGCTCTCCATTGCCACAGTTGCAGTGGGAGCAATGATCATTGGTTTAGGCGTTGAATATGGAGCTTTTCTACTCAGCAGATATGAAGAGGAGAGAAAAAAGGGAAAATCGCAAAAAGAATCGCTGCTAATTGCAATTCCAGGCGTGGGCTCAGCGATCTCAGGATCAGCAGCCACTACAATGATTGGCTTTTTAGCACTGCAGCTTGTATCAATGCCAATGATTCAGCAGCTAGGGCTTACTTTAACTCTCGGGATTTTCTACTGTTGGCTTACCGTCTTGATCGTAAATCCTGTATTCATTGTGCTCGAAGAGAGATTTGCTGAAAAAATAAGAGCGAGGGATGTAAATTGGCAAATTGGATTTTAGAGCGCTATGGAAATTTTATAGCTAGAAGGCCAGTTTTAATTTTAACAGCAATGCTCCTCTTCTTAACGATTTCAATAATTGCCTCCACTCAAGTTAAAACCACTGCACCATCCTATAAAGAAATGATGCCAAAGCAAATACCAGAGATAGATGCAATGAATTTCATTCAAGATGAATTTGGAACTGCCGGGGAATCTGTAACTATAGCAATTGAAATCAATCCGAGATATGCAAATTCAAGCGAAGTTAGAGACATTAGAGAGCCAAGCGTTATGAAATACTGCGAATTGCTGGAGCAGAAAATAGCTAGAATGAAGAATGTAATAAGCATTGGCAGCCCAGCGGTGCTACTCCAGCAAATGAACGCGGGATATGTTCCCCAATCCAAAATTGAAATAATCGAATTGATAGATAAATACCCAGATCAATTTGCCCAATATATAACCAAAGATTATTCTTTAGCTTTAATAAAAATTCAAATAGCGGGGATGGAGAGCACCCGGGAAAGAGATGAATTTGCCGCTGAGCTAAAGCAAATAGTAGCTGAAACCCCTCAGCCCGCAGGGGTGAAAACAAGTCTAGCTGGAAGCTTATTTATCATGATTGAACTCCGCGAGCAAATAGGTCCCACCATGGCCTCAACCTCTACCTTTTCCTTCATAGGAATATTAATAATCGTCTTCCTGCTCTTCATGTCCATTAGACATGGAATTATCTCCCTCCTTGGACTGGGAGTGGGCGTGATCCTTGCATATGGCTTACTAGCTTTACTTGGCGTGGAGATCAGCTCCCAAATGTCAGGTGGAATAGCGATGATCATGGGAGTGGGAATAGACTTTGGAATTCAAGTGGTAACTAGATTCAGATATGAATTGCAGCATAGCACTGCTGAACAAGCAATTACAACCACGCTTGCGAATACAATGAAACCTATGTTTATAACAGTTATCTCCGCTTTAACTGGATTCACAGCTCTTTCCCTTGGGAAAATGACAGTGCTGCGCGAACTTGGAAATATGATGTCCATAGGTATTTTAATGTGCTTCCTAGGTGCAATAACAGTTATTCCAAGTATTTTAATTATCAATGAGAAATATCTTTCAGGGAAGAAGTAAACTATCTCCTTCAATCCATTTTTTGCCATTACTTAAGTAATTAAGGGCCTCTTATTTTGCTATTTTGAGCATTGAGAAGGGAAATTAGAAAAAGAAGCTTAATATGCTCCACTTCCCATAGCCACGA
>JAWCLZ010000011.1:0-42867 GCA_038850275.1 Methanocellales archaeon
ATGGCAGTGCTAGAGTTGCAGGTGGCATTGCAACACTGCATGCTAATTCAGAAGGGATAACTGTATTCTTCCAAAATACAACTGCAAATCCGCTATTCCAAAACCCTGTTTATGGGAGTACTACCATTGTAATTGTTAAAAGCAAATACTATAAAGCTTGGGCGGAGTATATGCAGGAGCGCACTGAATTTCATGGCGTGGTTGCTCACGATAATCTAAGCGAAGTAGCAGCTTATTTAAATTCAAGGCCAGCTCCATCGATGAACTTCACCATCCCGCTTGATATAATTGGTCTAAATACCTCTAACTCCACGCCAGTCAGCAATTTTACATTTGAATTCTATAATGTGACCAGCAACTTCGAGCTTGAATTAATAGGCAGCAATTCTCAAGGAAGGAATTTGAGTATCACCATGCAAAAGAAATCAGGAGAGGGGACAGAGGGTATTGCGGTAGCTATATCTTATCAAGAGCAAGCCAAAGAAATTGAAAATTGGGAAGCAGTAAAATGGATTGCAATTGAAAATGAAACAGCCTTTATCAACCTTTTGAATACCTCCATAAATCTAAGTTATACAAGCAATGATAATTCCTGGAGCTGGCTCTATGAAGAGGTACCATATAATAAAAGCTATACAAAAGGCATGCAAATTGATCTACCCCTTGCAATTCAGCATTACTTCCGCTTGCTCGGCCCTACTTTCACATTTAATTATGGCTCAAAACATCAAGGATTTAATGAAACCTCGGGCAGGGTTTATCTTCAATATGAATGCATGCCTCCTGTGATTACCTTTTTACATATAGTGGAACATAAAGTGAATTTAAATATAGTATAGCTATTTCTAGAAAAACTAATTGCCCATGAATATCTTTTTGAGATTATGAACGCGAAAAGGCGTTTGAAGAGCTATAAATTCAATACCGAGGTAAATTCACTTTGGTACTGGGATAAAGTGAAAAATCCCATTCGAGTTATGATAAACTTCCTTGTGATCTACATCTGCCGTTTCATGCCCTCCCTCAGGCTAAAGAATCTGCTTTATCGAGCTATTGGGATTAAAGTGGGTAGAAACGTAGCTATAGGCTTAGGCGCTATGTTTGACATCTTTTTCCCAGAATTAATTGAAATAGGCGATAATAGCATAATTGGCTATAACTCAGTGATCCTAGCACACGAGTTTTTAATAAAGGAACTGCGCGTTGGCGAGGTTAAAATTGGGAGAAATGTACTCATAGGAGCAAATGTAACCATTCTCCCTGGAATTGAAATAGGCGATGGCGTTATTGTTTCTGCTATGTCCTTAGTTAATGAAGATTTACCTTCAAATTGCTTCGCAGGTGGAGTGCCAGCTAGGGAGATTAAATGAAGCTGGGAGTTAAAATAAACCTCTGGGGAAAACTTGCGTCAGAGAAAGGACTTTCTATTATTGCAGCTATAAACGCAGGTGGAACTATATTTGGATTCTATTACTATCACGATCAACTAATGAACACCTGGCCTTTGCTATGGATCTTCATCCCAGACTGCCCACTCTACACCTTTTTTTTCTTAATCTGGTATTTCTCAAAATTAACTCATAGAGAGAATCATTTATTCAGCCTTCTAACTGCAACTGGCTTGATGAAATATGGATTCTGGACAATATTTGTGATCGCTCTATATCGCGATTATTTCCTAAGCTATAATTACCTCTTGTATGCCTCTCTCTTCATCCTCCACATTGGCATGGCACTTGAATCGATTTTAATTCTACCAAGCATTGAAACTGGAAAAATACGAGTTCTCGCCGTCCTCCTATGGTTTTTACTTAATGATTATGTTGATTACTTTCTAAATACATATCCCTCTATTCCAACTTCTTATTTAGATTTAATAAGAAATATCACCATAGCCTCCACCTTCACCTGCGTGGCAATTGCAATTCTCCTTGCGAGAAAACTTGCTCATCTACGAGCATATTGAGCACTTGCTTGGCAAAATCTCTCAAAAAACTTGGGATGAGCAACACCGTGAATATGGGTGTATTGAGCTAATGTGTTCTGCACCACTACACCATCTTTCCTCTCAGCAATTCCCTCCCCGCGTTTTACTTCAAATGCAAATTTTACATCGCTATCTACATATGCACGTGAAAAATGATATTCATGGCCTCTTAGTATATCGCCTTTCTCCGCGATGATGCAGTTCTCTATAGCTTTTAACTCCACATAGCCAGCTATTTTCTCCTGCATCTTTATATCCACTGGCACAGCGCTTGCCATCATATATCTCTTGCCTTTGATCTCGATCCCTCTAGATAGATAAATTAAACCGCCGCATTCTCCATATATTGGCATGCCATCTTCAGCTGCTTTTTTAATCTCTCGAAGTAATTGCTTATTCCTAGAGAGCTGCTCAGCATATAACTCCGGATAGCCCCCGCCTATTAACAGCCCATTTACCATAGGGAGTTCATCATTCAAAGGAGAGAAATATATAATTTGAGCTCTCCTCATGAGTTCTTCCAAGTTATAAGGATAATAAAAGCAAAAAGCTTGATCCCTTGCCACTCCAATCACGGGCTTATCTTCAACTTCATTCTGAGTTCTTTTAACTTCAAATTCGCACTCCGTAGCTAGCTTAATAATCCCCTCGATGTCTAGATATCGAGCGATCTCGAGGAGCCTTTCCACCTCTAAATTTAAATCCTCAAATCCAGCAGCTATTTGTTTTCTCTTCACCTCTACCTCTGGGAGATAAGGTATTCTCCCAAGCAGGGTTTTCCCAGTGGTGACTTGAATTATTTCATTGCACTCAACAACAGCTATCACAGGTAAATTTAAAACCTCTGCTACTTCATTGCTTGCAGCAATATCTCCACCTTCGACCACTGCGAAGTCAAACTCCTCTTTTTTCCTAGAATAAATATATCTAACTCCCTCTCTACCCATGGTATAGATATCAAGGTTTTCAGCAGCTGTTTTCGCAAGCAAGGAGTGATGACTTGGATGTGCGTAGTCCACGGTTATTTTAAATGGCATCACTCTATATCCCATTTTCTTAAGCCAAGCTATCAAGGAAAGTGCAATAGCTGCCTTCTGCCTATTGCTCCCAGCTATGATTAATCCCTTCACGCGTTCACTCCTGCTATTTTAAAGATCTCATTCATATCCACGCTGCGCATTACCAAATCTGCAAGTGCCTTAAAGGGATCTGCTTTATCTCTATATCTATATAGGTCAATCTCGCATCCCTTTCGCTCTTTTAAGTACTGCAGGAGAGCAAGTCTGAGGTGATCATTTTCAAATAAGCCATGGAGATATGTCCCGAAAATCAATCCTGAGTCATCGATGCAGCCATCGCTGCCAAAGATATGCCTACTAGGTTGAGTTTCAGTTACTCCCATGTGTATTTCATAGCCCCGTATATATCTACCCTTAATTCGACCTAAGATTGGCCCATGGCCTCGAATTTTCTTGCGCACTTGCCTCGTTTGCTTTTCATAGCGCTCGAATTTAGTTATAGCTGGAAGCAATCCCAAGCCGCGTATCATTGTTTTTTTATCCCCCTCGATTGATTCATCTATTATAACCTCGCCTAGAATTTGATACCCCCCGCAGATTCCAATTATGGGAATTTTACCAGCTAAACTCAAAATTTGCTCATCCATCTTTGCTTCTCGAAGAGCCTGCAAATCAGCTATGGTATTCTTTGTGCCTGGAATGATTATTGCATCTGGATTGCCTAAGTCCTCGTTTAAGTCAACATAGCGCACGCTTACCTCTTTCTCAAGTGGCTCGAAGTCTGTGAAGTTAGAAATTCTAGGGAGCTTAATAACTGCAATCTCAATTGGAGATCTCCTTCTCTTCTTCTCACCGAGGGATACTGAGTCCTCAGAGGGGATATCTATATTTGAATAGGGAATTACACCTAGTACTTTAACCCCAGTTAATCTCTCAAGCTTCCTCAACCCAGGTTCTAAGATCTTGATATCGCCTCGAAATTTATTAATGATGAATCCCTTAACGAGTTTTCTTTCATCTCTTCTTAGCAATGCCAAGCTGCCATATAAACTAGCGAAGACACCCCCTCTCTCGATATCGCCAACTAGAATAACAGGTGCTTTAACAAGCTTTGCAACCCTCATATTAACTATATCTCTATCATAAAGATTGATCTCAGCAGTGCCACCTGCGCCTTCTATTATTATTAAATCAAATTTCCTGCTCAATCTATCCAAAGCAGTTTTAACTATTTCTATGATTTCATGGATATCCTTATAATACTCCCCAGCTCTTCGATCAGCATAAGGCTTTCCAAGCACCACTACTTGTGCAAGCATATCTCCCTTTGGCTTAAGCAGCACTGGATTCATATCCACCTCTGGTTCAATTCCAGCGGCTTTTGCCTGTATAGCTTGAGCAATTCCAATTTCAAAGCCATCCTTGGTTACCCAAGAATTGAGACTCATATTCTGCGCTTTAAAAGGCGCTACTTTAATACCACGATCAGCGAAGATCTTGCAAAATGCAGTTACCAAAGTGCTCTTACCAACGTGAGAGGCAGTTCCCTGTACCATGAGATACTTAGCCATGGAGAATAAAAATTATTTTTTTTAGCATTTTTAATATTTTGTTTTTCTTTTCAGTAGTTAATGCCTAATGGTTATGCGATAGGCATAGTTCCCTGTGGTCTCATAGTTTCCAGAATTATCTATTGCTGCAATGTAAAATTCAACAGTGGAGTTGATAGCCTCAGGTTGAATGTTGATTTTAATGCCATATAATTCCTCTGCAAAGCCATATCCACCTATTGGTTGAATTGCATATTTCCTCGAAACTTCCATTTCCCTGTAGTTCCACTTAGAACCATTTATGCTATAGACGAGGAGAACTTTATGTAAAGCGCTTTCTTTATCGCAAGCTATGGCATTGATATTTAAAGTCTTATTTAATTCAACTTTTTCTAGTTTCACAACTGGCTTCTTATAATCAGCAAGCTTAATTAAAGTAGTTGGATTTGCAACCACATATATTTCTCCATATCCAACGCTTACTTTTGGGGTCCAGATCTCTTTCTCTATAAGTTTGAACTCGCTGAGTTTTACACTGCCCCCCCACAATAAATATATTTTATTATAACCATCTTTAACAGGCACTATAACTACGTCTTCAGAAGCTAAAGGCCTTCCTCCATTTTCCTCTTTTTCAAACGTGTAATTTCCAATAAGAGTGCCATCGAAATTTAAAATATATAGGTTTCGAGGTCTCTCTCCTATTCCCCTCACAGCGTATATACTGCGATTGCTAACTGCTATATAAGAATTGGTGTTAACATCGCTAGATATCCCAAGAGATTTTTTCCATATAAGCTTTCCTTCTTTTGAAACAGCCAATATATTGCCTTGCGAGTCAGCTAAAAACAGCTTTCCATTTTTGTAGGAAGGGGTGCTTAGCATTGCATTGTGTTCAAAAACCCATTGCTTTTCCCCTGTATTTGAATTAAGAGCATATAGTTTTTTAGAGGCCTCTGAGGTTGAAAATAGAATGCCATCTCCATGAGCTAAGCCTCTAACATTTGCCTCAGTTCTGCTGCGCCACTTAAGAACGCCATCTTCAGAAACACAATAGATATATCCAGCATCACTAACGCTTCCAACATAGATTTTTCCATCGGCTACTATTAAATTAGAAGTTACCTTTGATGGCTCAGTTGGTGCTTCAGATTCAAGTTTAACTTTCCAAATGAGGTTGCCATTATCTTTATCAAGAGCTATAAGATATGCATCTTGCTCCCCAGCTGAAGAAGAAGTTCCAATATATAGATATTTTCCAATGCCATAGGCTTCAACGAATCTCATTAAACCAAGAGCCCTCCACTTAGCTAATGGCTGGGGATATGAAATTGCTCTTCCCTCTAAGGTGCCTGAGTATACCTCAACTCCCCATATGAGTGCTCCATCGCTTCTATTGAGAGCATATACTCCTTGATGATCAGCTAAGAAGATTTTATCTCCTTCAACAACTGCCTCCGCTAGTTCTCCTCCTACATTAGCTGAGATATTAACGATGTAGATGATTTCTGGCACTCTTGGAAGATTTGAGGCATAATAGGCATCTGTTTTTTCATTATTTTTCTCCATAGCCCACGAGAGTTTCAAGGGATAGAACTCAATTGGAATGCTTTCAGGTTCTTTTGAGGGGGATATCTCCTCTAATTTAACTCTAATCCTTCAGGGGTTTTAACACAACCAGCGATGAATATAACAAATATCATAAATAAAAGGAAAATGATCCCATGCTTTGCCATTCCAAATTCAATTGTAATCGATCAACATATATATTTTTCGCAGAAGAATATTTAAGTAGAATATTTAAGTAGGAAAGCAAGAATTGCCCTCTTTTATCCATGCTAAAATTTAGCGAAATATAAAGCTTAGACTAGGAAATATAAAGCTTAAAATTGGGATAAATTAATCGAGAGAAGCTGGAGAAAAGTTGATGAATCCCGTAGATGCTGCCGTTATATTGCTGCTTGCGATTCTCTGGGATTTAACTCTTGGTGAGCCGCCATCTTTTCTCCACCCAGTGGTGTGGATTGGAAGAGCGATTGATTTCCTCCAGCGTAGAGCACCATCTAGCTGGCGAAGGCTATATGGCACTTGCATAGCTATTTTCTTAATTTGCTTTATAGCTTCAATGGGCTATCTTGGAGTGGAGCTATTGCTTTCTTTCAATTATTTGCTTGGGATTTTATGCAGTGCTTTTCTCCTCAAGAGTACCTTTGCATTAAAAAGCTTGGTTCAAGCAGCTGATAGGGTTGCCAATTCACTTGAGATGGGAGATATTGAAATTGCAAGACAGCATTTACACTGGCTATGTAGCCGAGATGCAAGTGAATTAACTCACCATGGGATTGCTTCAGCTGCCATTGAGTCCTGTGGCGAGAATTATGTAGATGCTATTCTCTCCCCAGTTTTCTATTATACGCTTTTCAGCTTCTTTGGCCTAGGGGTCTTTGCTGCCCTTGCTTTTAAAGTGACAAGCACTCTTGATTCAATGATTGGCTATAAATCTGAGCCATTTAAAGACATTGGTTTCTTCGCTGCAAAACTTGATGATCTATTGAATTTTCCAACCGCTAGGATCTCAATTTTTTTACTATCCCTCGCTTCTTTTTCCAAGAGAGCTATTGTAATTGCTCTGAGAGATGGAGGTAAAACCGCTAGCCCGAATTCAGGTTATCCAATGGCTGCACTTGCAGGTGCCCTTGAAGTTAAGCTGCAAAAAAGCAGTCCTGAGGAGAGCTATGTACTGGGAGGGGAATTTAAAGTGCCTTTGCATAGGGATATTAAAAGAGCAGTGAATATTGTGAAGCGTGCTTCGCTAGCTAGCTTTGCTTTTTCATTTATTGCTTTTATGTTCATGTATTGATTTTTCAGCTTAAAATAAATTAAAATAAAAAATAATGTAGAAAAAATTTTTAATATTGGAATTTTGCATAATATACTTGACCGTGAGTTTAGTTTTTTAAACCTCCTTACCTCCTTACTCTCACGGTCATTTCCTACTTTTTTTCAAATGCCTTTTTATTTTTTCCTCGAAAATTATGTCCTCCACTGTGAAATCATAAGATCGCTTGTTCCACAGCCAGTCTTCTTTCTCACTCCTTGAATGAAATTTCCTTACTAGTTCACAATAATCCATCCCACTCATATTTTAAATTCATTTAACTTAATTTTAAATATGTTTTGCTTTTTACCTAGTTGCTTTTTTACTCTACTTTCTCTTTCCCCACTAACTTTGCTATTTCAAAGCGCTTGGCTTCATTTGCAAATAAATGAGCCAATCTCAATGGCTCAGGGAGCTTATGTCCTCGCAAGCAGTTTTTTACAATTTCCACTGCACTTTTAAGAGAAACTTTATTCCCTGGTGCAACTACTATTGGACGGCAGTTTAATTTACTTAGCAGCAGAACTGCTGCTTCTTTACCATCAAGCATTATATAGCTATATTCCCCTTCTAGCTTGGGCTTGCTTTGAATTTCTCCACAGAGAATGCTCTTGCTAACTCCAATGGTAGATATATCAAGCTCCACTCCCACGTGTGAAGCTAAACCAGCTCTTCGAGGATGGTTTACCCCGCAGCCATCTATGATTAAAACATCTGGTTTGATTCTCAACTTGTTATAGGCTTTAATGATCACTGAGCCCTCTCTAAAATAGAGATAGCTAGGTATATATGGAAATTTTACTTCATCGATAGCTATGGAGTAAGCTTTAACTTCTAGGGTTATGTAGTCAAGTACAGTGATGCAGGAAATTATTTTGTGGTTAAAATAAGCTTGATCCACGCCGCCTATTAATTTAAGCGCTGGGAATCTATCCCTCAATATAACTCTTGCAGCAGTTTTTCTTTGAATTTCATCTAGGGCTTTATAATTGATCATAGTACATTCATTACAATTGAGGTGAAAACTGGGCCGCGGATATCAATTTTTTTCTTCCTATCCATGATGAATTTCCTAACTGAGTCTGAGATCTTCACATTTATATCTCCAGCTGAGCGAACTATTTTCACTTTCACCTCAGCCTCTTTTTTACCCAGCAATACTGCTCTTTCGAACTCACTTGCTGCTAGATTCGCAATTGCCTCCATATAACTTATTCCAGTGGATAGCTTGTGAGCTTTAACATCTCCTATGATGTTTCCATCCTCCACATAAATAACATTAAAAGCAGCTGGGCCTAGGAGTTTTCTTCCCTCTTCTTTCTCTCTAATTTTCACCTCAATTTTTTTATCGTATAGCTTTCCCTCATAGGCTAGAAATTCACAGGGTGCAATTGCACTGCCATATTTCCTAGCGGTTTCTAATATTGCTTTAGCTATGGCTTTGCCCTCTATGGATTCTGGCTTTCGATCTATTTCAATTAATTCAACCATTTGCTCATCACTATACTCAAGCTTGGAATATAGCTCTGGGTAGTGCACTTCTCTAATATCATTTATTCCCTCACCTATCATGATAATCCTCCCAAGCCCTGGTCCAGAGTTGAAGACTGGGTATTTAATTCCATAGTTGGCAAGAGCAACAGGGGAATACATTCCAATCTCGCTAACCTCAACCCAACCCAGCTCCTCGTGCTTTATATATACCTCATAATTGGTTCCAGGTGCGTAGTAAGCAGGTGCATTTGGCTTGGGTTGGAATTTAACTTCTTTAAACCCAATTCTTTCGAAGAATTCCTCGGTGATATACTTTCCATCTTCAATTGTTAATTCACTGTTCATCACCACCATGCTTAAGTTATAATGTGCCTTTAGATGTGTTGCATCTTCCCGTTGTTCTCTACGATATCGCCAGCCAAAGGTGAAGAGCATCACTGGTAGCTCTCTCTTCCCTTGAATTTCCCTTAAAGTAGGAAACCAAGCTGTGGTTAAATGCGAGACTAATGCTAGATTGGTTGGCTTCGGCTCTATATATTTGAGTTCTTGAAACACTTCATTTATCAAGTAAAGAGCATCCTCGGTTTTTATTTTCAAGCGAGTTACGAGTGCTTCTGTGAAATCCTCCCCAGCTGCTATTTTCTCGCGCTTGTAGTCTCTAAGGATCCGTTGGAGCTCTTCATATTTATCAAAATCTGGAAGTCTTTTTTTAATGAGTTGTTTTTTCTCATCAGATAATCCAATATCTGGCCTAGGTATTGAGGCGAGGTAGTAAAGACGATCTAATATCGCTGGTGCTTCTGGACCATATTGTAGTCTGATGTGATTGTCTTCCCATATTGGCTTGAGCACTACTTCATCAAAGCCCATTTCAAGAAGCTGTTCTCTGATTTTATCTGAGTATAAAGTTAGGAGGTGCTTTTTCCCCCTCCTCATAGGCAGTTTAAAGGAAGTGCGTCCCCCGCTTACTAGTTTAGCTGTTTCAAGCCAAGTTTTTTCAAAATTCTGCCTAGCATCTTCTCTGATTTTCTTCACATCGAATTCCATTAAAATCAACCTATTTTTCATTATATCAATACACTTTCCTTGGGCGTTTTTCTCTCGATTCCAAGGTAGCCTTGTATTGAGTTTATGGATATTTTGCCTTTCTTTATTGCTTCAATTGCATCTGCACTTGCGCGGGCTGCTTGAATAGTTGTAATATAGGGAATTCCCAGGTCCACTGCGCTTCGCCTAATCTCATAGCCATCTTTTCTAGTTTGACTAAGCTTGGAAGTTGGGGTGTTGATTATCAATGCAATTTCTCCTCTTCGCATTAGATCAATTATATTTGGCGAGCCTTCTGATATTTTTTTAATGCTCTCAACCTTTAATCCGTGTTTCTGTAGAAATGAAGCTGTGCCGCTTGTTGCCACAAGCTCATATCCACCCTCTAAAAACTTGCGAGCTATCTTCACCATTGCGAGTTTATCTTCATCTCGAATGGAGATGAATATCTTGCCTTTCAATGGAAGTGGATTGCCAGCTGCTAGTTCAGCTTTGAAGAAGCTCAATCCAAAATTTCTATCTATTCCCATTACCTCGCCTGTGCTCTTCATCTCAGGGCCTAATATGGGGTCTGCCCCTGGGAGTTTATCGAATGGTAGAACTACTTCTTTTATTGAGATATACCTAGGCTTGGGCTCCTCGATATAGCCAAGTTCTCTTAGCGTGTGGCCTATCATTACCTTTGCTGCTATCTTTGCAAGTGGGATTCCAGTTGCTTTAGAAACATAGGGAATGGTTCTACTCGCTCTTGGATTAGCTTCCAGCACGTAGACCTTTCCACCTCTTACTGCCATTTGTATGTTAACCAAGCCAACTACTTTTAATCCCAGTGCAATTCTCCTAGTGTAATCCCTTATGGTGTCTAGAATATCCTTGCTCAGGGATTGAGCTGGTATTACAGTTGCAGAATCACCCGAGTGCACGCCTGCTTCTTCTATATGCTCCATTATAGCTCCAATTAAAACATCTTTTCCATCGCAAACCGCGTCAACATCTACTTCAATGGCATTATCAAGGAAGTCGTCAATGAGCACAGGGTGCTCCCGCGATACCTTAACTGCTTCCTTCATATACTGCTCAAGTTCCACTTCATCATTGACTATCTCCATCGCTCTTCCGCCTAAGACATAGCTTGGTCTCACTAATACAGGGTAGCCAATTTTCCTCGCGATTTCCTTTGCTTCTTCAAAGGACATTGCACAGCCGCTATTGGGCTGGGGAATCTTGAGTTTCTTGCAGATCTTTGAAAATAGTTCTCTATCTTCCGCTACCTCGATCATCTCAGGTGGTGTTCCTAGGATTTTAGTGGGGAGGTCTTTTCTACGTTTGAGTTCTCTTTGAAGCGGAATGGCTAAATTTATAGAAGTCTGCCCTCCAAATTGCACCATTACTCCATAGGGCTTTTCTTTCTCTATTACATTCATCACATCTTCCAAAGTAATTGGCTCGAAGAAGAGCTTATCAGAGGTATCGTAATCTGTGGAAACTGTTTCAGGATTGTTATTTATAATCTGAGCCTCAATTCCCTCTTCGCGAAGTGCAAGTACAGCGTGCACAGTGCAGTAGTCAAATTCTATTCCTTGGCCAATGCGAATTGGCCCTGAGCCTATTATCAATACTTTTTTGCGATTCGATGGATTTGCCTCGCATTGATCCTCATAGGTGGAGTAATAATAAGGGGTTTTGGCTTCGAATTCAGCCGCACAAGTGTCAACCATTTTATATGTTGGATTTATCCCATGTCTTCGCCTATAGTTATTAACTTCAACTCTGGATTTCTTCACCAATGCTGCTATTCGCTCATCAGTAAACCCCATGCGCTTGGCTTTCTTGACATTCTCAGGGGTTAAGCCTTCCCGCTGGAGTTTTTCCTCCATTTCAATTATCAATTTAATTTTCTTAATGAAAAATGGATCCCAGTTTGTTAAGCGCGCTATTTCATCTATTGAGAATCCAGATTTTAATGCTTGATATATCGCGAATAGCCTATCGTCGGTTGGATTCTCAAGTAAATCAATTATTTGCTCCCGCGTCCAATTTCCATAGCCTAGGTCTTTGTCTATATCTAGGGAGCGTATGGCTTTTTGCAGGGCTTCTTCAAAGGTTCGCCCAATTGCCATTACTTCGCCTGTGCTTTTCATCGAAGTACCAAGTCTTTTATCAGCTGTGGGGAATTTATCAAATGGCCAGCGGGGTATCTTCACTACTACATAGTCAATGGTTGGCTCAAAACTCGCTGGAGTGCTCTTGGTTACATCGTTTTTAATTTCATCTAAATATAATCCAACTGCTATCTTCGCAGCTACCCTTGCAATGGGGTAACCTGTTGCCTTGGATGCAAGTGCTGAGGAACGCGAGACTCTTGGGTTTACCTCGATTACTCTATATTCGTGGTCTTTCAATGCAAATTGAATATTGCACCCTCCCTCTATACCTAGTGCTCGAATTATTTTAATTGCAGCGCTTCTAAGCATTTGATGATCCTCATCGGACAGAGTTTGAGAAGGAGTTACCACTATTGATTCCCCTGTATGTATGCCCATTGGATCTATATTTTCCATGTTGCAGATTGTTATGCAGGTATTACGAGCATCTCTCATAACTTCATATTCAAATTCCTTCCAGCCAAGCACGCATTCCTCAACTAGTACTTGATGAATGCGAGACCGCTTTAAACCTGAGTCCACGATAGTCTTAAGCTCTTCAATGGTTCTAGCGATCCCACTTCCAGTACCACCAAGTGTATAAGCTGGTCTCACGATCACAGGCAATCCAAGTTCCTCTGCAGCTTGCAATGCATCTTCAACTTTGTTAACAGCCTTGCTCTTAGGTACCTTTTCCCCTATCTTTTGCATAGCTATTCGAAATCTATCTCTATCTTCAGAGTCATAGATTGCCTGCAGAGGTGTACCTAGGACTTTTACACCATATTTATCTAAAACTCCCATCTCAGCTAACTCACTTGTTATATTCAAAGCAGTTTGCCCACCTAGGCCTGCGATTATGCCATCTGGCCTCTCTTTTTCAATGATCTCAGCCACTATCTCAGGTACAATTGGCTCTATGTATATTGCATCCGCCATATCTGGATCTGTCATTATGGTCGCTGGGTTGGAGTTCACTAGTACAACGCTCACTCCTTCTTCGCGGAGTGCCTTACAGGCTTGAGTTCCTGAGAAGTCAAACTCAGCTGCTTGACCAATTATAATTGGCCCAGAGCCTATTACCAATACTTTTTTGATATCACTCCGCCTAGGCAGTTTTTCTCACCTCTCGTTTCACCTTTTTCCTTCCACTATTTCAACGATTTTATCAAAGAACCAAGAAGTATCCCTAGGTCCTGGCGAAGCCTCTGGGTGGTACTGCACGCTTTCTATGGCAAGTTCTTCACAGCGCATTCCCTCAACTGTGCCATCATTTGCATTGATCTGGGTAACCTCAAGCCCAGTGCCAGTGAGTGTCTCTGGATTAACTGCATAGCCATGGTTTTGTGAGGTAATGTATACTATGCCGCTTTCAAAGTCCTTCACAGGTTGATTTGCACCTCGATGGCCGAATTTAAGTTTATAGGTAGCTGCACCTAGTGCTAGTGCTATTATTTGATGCCCCAAGCAAATACCAAATATGGGAAGCTTGCCCACGAATTGCTTTACCACTTTTATAACGTTCTTCACATTCACTGGATCCCCAGGGCCGTTGGATATCAAAATTGCATCTGGCTCAAATTCTTTGATTTCCTCATAGCTAGCATTTGCTGGCACAACCACCAAGTCAAGGTTGCGCATAGCGAGATTTTTCAATATATTCCTTTTAACCCCGCAGTCTATCACCACAAAACGCTTGCCCTCCCCAGGTATGTGATAAGCTTTCTTGCAGGTTACCTCGCTAACTAAGTCATAGGTTGGGAAAATGGTTTTAAGGTTTCTAGCCAGCTCTATAGCTCTTTCCTCGTCTTTTTTATTCAGCTTTTCATCAACAATTAATGCAGCTAGCATGGTTCCAAATTTCCTAGTTTTAATTGTAAGCATCCTAGTGTCAACCTCGCACATTCCAGGTATCCCTTCGCTCTTGAGATATTCATCTATTGAGAGCTTAGAGAGATAATGCGAGGGGTGATCGCAAACTTCGCGTACCACAAAGCCCTCTGCCTTTATGGAATCACTCTGGAGGTTTGTCTTACTCACTCCATAGTTCCCAATTAAGGGATAGGTGAGCATGAGAATCTGGCCATTGTAACTTGGATCCGTTAAAGCTTCTTCATAGCCAGTTATGGAAGTTGCAAAAACAAGTTCCCCTAGAGCAATACCTCGCGCTCCAAAGCCCTTGCCAAGCACAACTGTACCATCTTCCAATGCGAGTATTGCCTTCATTTGATTCTTGAGAATAATATAGAAACTAGGGTAAATATTTTACGATCCTATGATGCTATCTCGCCAAGTCCTCGAACTCCTTCATTATAGCTTGAAAGTTCCCAGTTGCATTCACCACTGCATAATTAAATTCAAAGTTAACTTTATATTCAGTGAAATTTCGAAGTTGAGCGCTAAGTTCTCTCGAATGCAGCATAGATTTAAATTCATTTAATTCACTTTCATTCACACTATTATTTAAATGAAGCACTGCTTCAAATCGATAGCTATTCCCTCCAGCATAGCTCGTGCCTATGTAATAAGCATCATAGACATAAGCAGCTTGGGTTCTAATAACCGCGAAGTTTGCATTCAATCTAGATCGCTCCATCAATGGGAGGAAGGTTTGATAGGCTGAGTTGTTGATGTTATTCAGCATTAAATCAATGGTTTCCTCCACTCTTTCCCTGCGTCCAAAGACCACTGGCGAGGTCTCAATTACCACTGCTAGGCCCTGGGGAGTGATCTTCACTTCTAAATCCTTATAGCTATAAGTTGAGGTATAATTGAGCCTAACTACTCTTTGATTTACCTTGTGAAGCTCAACCCAGCTTTGATCTAGGTAATCAGCGATCAATGCCTTGGTTACGATTGCGTGATATTGCTCATAGCGAGGGAGTGCTCCTATGATATTGATCAATCTCTCTAGCTCAGTGTCTTCGATGTTTTCCACGCTAGCAAATTGAACTAGAAATGGTGAATTGGGCACGAGTTTCAAGCCATCTCTCAAGCTATTGAAATCTCTTTTGATGCGTACTTCTTCGCTAGTGGTGAAGAAAGCAGTAAGCATTGAAAATATCATTATTATGATTAAAATCAAAGCTCCCATTTGCTTTGCCTTCATATCGAAAGAATTGAAGCTGCTTTAAGATTTAAATTTATCCCACTAAGGTATTTTTAACTCACTAGGGTATGAGTTGTTTTTTGATCTCCTCCATATCAATTTTCTCTGCTTTTTCAGCTATCTTTTGATTCAAGCGCTCAATGCAATTCCAGAGTTCTTTGAACTCAGGAGCTAAAACCCATTCCTCTGGTTTAGTAGTATATTCTTCACCTTTACCTGTGAAGGTATACATATAGATCACGCAGCCTCGATATTCTTGATCACCCCCTTTCCAGCGGGTATATCTACCTGGGAATATTCCAGCTATCTTCCACCCTCCTCGAGTTATCAACATCTTCTGAGTTATATCGTGCCAAGTTTCCAAGAAAGTTGTATAATACTCAGCTCCTGACTCCCCAATTTTATCATAGATTCCTATGCCAATTAACCTGCTCACGCCTTTTCCTCTCCAATTTGGATGGGTGGCTAGCATGGAGAATTCTATTTCTAAGTTAAGGTCGAATTTAGTGAGCATCGCTGAGGTAACGAAATCTCCACTTGAAACTTCTTCTAGAACAATCACGAGGTGCTGCTTCTTAATGCGATCCTCTTCCCAGTTGTCCACTAGTGCGGCTCGCTTTTCAATTTCCTCAGGATAAAGTAAGAAGCCATAGTCTGATCCATAGACCTCGGGATAGCTTGATCTCCAGAACTCCGCGGTTTTCTCTAGGTCTGACCTTCCAATTGTACGCACTCTAAATTTCCCCTTCAAGAGGGAGGGTACATCGAATCTAGGCCAGATAACCTTTTTATCCTTGATCTCGCGAGATTTACAGGTTTTCCCCATCTCTCTAAATGGTTTATATTTAGACATATCCAGTTTTTTGAATTCCATATTTTTTATTTTATTTCAATGAACTCCTTTATAGAATTCTCTTCGCCTTGCATCTTCTTCAAAGAATTGCCTTTCAGTTTTCAAGCCTAGTTTTCGCAAGAGTTTTCTAGAGAGATACCTAGGTAGGAGTTTAAGCAGCTCTTTATAAAAATAAATGGGGTAGTGCTTGCGCATTAAATTCCAACGCATCCACTCAAAGTCATAATAAGAAGCTGCCATTTTCCACATATTATATTGTATTTCCTCTCGAGTTAGGTATTTAGTTCGAACATTTGCATATATACCATCATAAGTTGAGAAATCATCGAGGTTAACCACTAATCCTTGTTCTAGGAGTTCCTCACGGAGCTTTGTCTTGGGATAAGGGGTTGTTATGAAGAAAATTGGGAAATCGATCTTCATCTCTCTGGCTGCTTGGAAATTGATCCAAAGGTCTTCTTCTTTATCATCTGGATTGCCTATCATGAAACCCCCTGCAACAATTATTCCATTATCACGCAGAAGTTTAACTGCCCTTGAAGCTTCATCTGAGAGATTTCCTTTGCTGAAAAACTCTAGATTACGTTTTAAAACATTTTCTATACCAAGGAAGACAAACTTGAAGCCAGCTTCTGCCATTTTCTTGGCTAGTTTTTCTTCAAGTGCTATTCCCCTAGCACTAGCCTGTGTATTATAATGCAGGTCATCAAGGCCAGCTTCGATTATTAACTCACAGAGTCTTTTGAATCTATTTACATCGAGGGTTATATTGTCATCTGAGAAAACAACTGATTTAAAGCCATGTTTCTTCACTTGTCTTATATCTTCAATTACCCTCTGAAGGGTGTATTTTCTAAAGCTCTTACCATACATTCTATCTATGCTGCAGAATTTACATCCTTGAACACATCCTCGGCTTGTTTCCACTGCATCTATACTTACTCCAAAAGCATGGAATCCCTTAGTGAGTAATCTACAGCTTCGATCAGGGAGCTTGATTTCATTTAAATTCAATAGCTCTCTTGATGGGTTGTGCTTGAAAATGCCATCTTCTTTATAGGATAGGCCTTTTATGCCTCTATATCCAGTTTCCCCTATCATTGCTTGAATTAATTCTCTAAAGGTTCTCTCACCCTCTCCTCTAACTATGAAGTCAATTACATTGCTATCGCTGCTTTTTGAGATTTCTTCATACATAAGCGTGGGGTGGTATCCTCCAAAGACTGTTTTAGCTTGAGCTTGCTCCTTCACAATTCTGGCTAGCTCTACTGCACGTGGATATTGAAAGCTCATGCATGAGAAGCCAACTAAATCTGGTTGAAAAGTCTTCAAAGTTTTTATTAAAAATGGTACAACATCTTTTGGCTTTAAAACCACTAAATCAGCGATTTTGACTTCACAGATATCATTTATATTCCCAGCGATGGAAGCAATGCCTAGATTTGGGATCTTTGAGCTAAAGTCGAAGTCCCGCTGCACCTCTGGCGAGCTTAGGAGTAAGACTCTTACATCATTCATCTCTTGAAATTATTGATCTTTATTACTTATTATTTCCTTCTCTCATAGTTTATTTTGAATAGCGGTAATTTTGAGATTATAGTCCTTAGACGTATAGTCCTTAAACGAATTCAGCGTCGTTGTCTATTGGCACCTCGCTTACTTTGCCATTGTATGCATTCATCTCAAAGCTTCCTTTCTTGCTTTTAACTTCCCAGAATGGTATGTAAACCATGCTCAAGCTTAGTTGGATATCTCTAGGCTGAGGTTTTATAACCCTATGTTCAATTATAACTGATTCACCTTGAGCCATTTTGCTTTTTATATCTTGAGCGTGATGCTTGCATATTTCTTCTAAAATCTTGGGTGTTGCTTCTTCTTTGGTAATAACAGGCTCATTGATTATGTATTCATTTTGAGGTAAATTTATGATCTCCTCAAGTTCAGTTAGCGGTGTGAAGTCAATTCTTCCATTCAATGCATTGAAGCTGCCTGAGCCATGTCCCTTGAACTCTCGATTATAGCGCTTGGAAATGTCAAATGAATAATCAAATTTGTAGTAGGGAACGAATCTAAGCACAGCTTCATCTGCCATTCCCATGTCTTTTTTCCCAGCAGCCATTGCCTCGTGCTTTGTTATCTTAACTGGTTGGGAAGTTATATGTAGAGTTGTAACGCGTGATGGAGTAAGGGTAATTTCAGGTATTTCTCCCTCTACATCTGCGAGTATTGCTTTTCCAATTTGCTGTTCAAATTCAGTGCGATCCCAAATGGTAACTCCACTTGTTAGAGCAAAATCTTTAATTTCTGCTTCAGCATTTGCATTTGAAATCAACAAAAGCGATCCCCTTTCCCTCGCTTGAGCAAATTTTCTTATAGCGTGTTTATCTAATTTATCGAGATATTTGATCAAAACAATGCTCTTTCCCTTCTCTGCTGATAAATCGAAGTCATCTTCTGCTTCTTTAACATTATAACCAGCAGTTGTGAAGATTTCTTTTATAATATTCACCAATTTATTCAAATTCCATCACCCTACCTTTAAATTATATATACTCTTAGACTAGTAATAGATTTTTCGATAAAAGAATGGGAATTTCCAGTAATATAACATTTACGATCTCTAGAATTGAGGAGCTCATCTATGGTGTTACTTTTGATCCAGCGATTAAAAGGGGAAAGGTCATTGTTGATCTCTCTTTGGTGAAAAAGGAAGATCTAGATAGAGTGCTTGAGATTTTTTCTCAAGTTATGTATAGTGATATAGCTGTTAGTCCGTTGATTAAAATAGTTGATGAAGGGGAAACCTCGGGTGATCTAGTGATAGAAGAAGGCAAGGTTGGCATCCTCACGATCTGCAGTATAACTATAGATGGCGTGCTTTTAAAAGCTGGTATACCCTCTAAGCTAAAATGTGGAGGGGTTGTGCAAGTGCGGGATAGAGAGCCTGTTAGATTCACAGATTTGCTTATGTATGTGAGTACAACGCTTGATCCTCTCGAGGTATTTACTTCTAAGAACTTCACCTCAGTGCTTCAAGTGATCACCACTGGTTCAGGTAAGATCCTAGCGAATTTGAGAGAAGTGCCTATGTCTGCACGTGAAGATGTTGAGAGTGTTCTTGAGGATTTAGCGGCCGCTGGCTTAAATGGAGTTCTAGCTGTCGGTGAGCCTAATACACCTTTACTAGATGTACCAGTTGGGAGAGATCGCGTGGGCATTGCATTGATTGGCAGCCATAATTTAGTAGCTGCAGGCATCGAGAGTGATATTGAGATTCAGAGTAAGGGGATTTCGCATTTGGTTGAAGTCAGCGAGATGAGACCATTGATATAAATCGACCATTGATTTTTAAAATTCGACAATTATCGAAAAAATTAAAAGGAAGTAGGAGAATATTAATTTAAAGACCGCGAGACTCGCCTTGCACTCCCCATTCATCCCCCCTTAATTCCCCCTTATTTTGTAGGGCGAGCGCGAGGGTCTAGTATTATTAAAGCTTTTTCTCCCTAACTAGCAATTCTCCATTGAGTAAAGCAGCACCAGCAGCTCCTCTAATGGTATTATGCCCCAAGCAGATATACTTAATACCTATATCACTCTTTCTAATCCTACCAACTGTAACCGTCATTCCCCTTCCAGCGTCTCTATCTAATCGAGGCTGAGGGCGATCTACCTCCATTCTAACTTGAATTAACTCCTCAGGCGAGGTGGGCAGGTTTAAGTTTGACTTAAAACTTCGAAATGCCTTAATTACCTCCTCAACCCCTGGTTCCTCTTCCATCTCCACCCACACTGCAATGGTATGACCATCTAGCACTGGCACGCGATGGCAACTAGCTGTTATGCTGAACTTAGCGAATTCAACTTCTCTTCCATTGAAGGTGCCAAGTATTTTAAGGGGCTCGGTTTGTACTTTTTCCTCTTCATTCGCTATATAGGGGATTAAATTATCCAAGATTGCCATTGAAGCCACGCCATCGTAGCCAGCTCCACTCACCGCTTGCATGGATGCAGCGTGCACGCGCTTGATTCCAAATTGCATGAGTGGCTTTAGAGAGATCGCTAGTTGAATTACAGTGCAATTTGGATCAGTTATAAGAGCTCCCCTCCATTTTCGAGTTTCCCTTTGAATCTCCAACAAGCCAAGGTGATCTGGATTTACTTCAGGGATAATGAGTGGAACATCTTTTTCCATTCTATATGCACTTGCATTGCTGGAGACATAAAATCCTGCTTTAGCAAACTCAGGCTCAACAGCTCTTGCAATATCAGATGGCAGGGCTGAGAATACCAATTTAACACTTTCATCCACTCCCTTGGGATCCGTTGGAGCTACCACTAGGTCTTTAACATACTCGGGGATTTCTGCGTTAAGCCTCCAATTCGCTGCTTCTCTATATTTCTTCCCAACACTTCGATCTGAAGCTGTTATTGATACAAGCTCAAACCAAGGGTGGTTTTCTAGGAGTTGAATTATACGCTGTCCCACGTTTCCAGTTGCTCCTAATACTGCTACTTTTATCTTAGACATAGCTTACAAAATTTAAAAGAAGATAAACTATATGAACTTTTTCGCTTTTCTTTTCTTTTTATATGGGTGAATATAAAGTGGAGCTCTTAGCTAAAAATGATGCACGTGAAATAGAAGCTCTATTAAAAGATGTCTGGCCCAATGCGATTGAGTACCCTGAGGAATGGAGGAGGAAAAGAACTTTATCTGAGGAGCAAATAATCAAGGAGATGGAGAGCGGCTATTTTTACTTTGGAATTAGGATAGCTGGGAAAATCGCTGGTATATATAAAGCAAGTATTCAAGGGGATGCTGTATTTGGAGAACATCAATCCATTCCTGAGATTCATAGAGGCAAGGGACTTGCTACTGCTATGTATGAGCATATAATAAACTTCGCTAGAGAGAAAAAGTGCAAAAGGATTTTAGTTAATATTTTAGTGGGTCAAGTTGCGAGTAGAAAATGCGTGGAGAAATTTGGTTTTCAAAAAAAAGGGGAGCCATATGAGCAAGCAAGGGGAATGTTAGTTCAAATGTATGAAAAATTATTATAAATAATTTAATTGATATATAATAGCATCAGCTCTGAATCCCCATCCAAAATCCAATATGCCACCTTTATCTCCACTTTGAAGAGAATTGTTATTAAATATTTTATATAAAATAAATGGTACGCTAGCTCCACTCATATTGCCATATTGAGATAGAACTTCATAACTCTCCCTTGCTTTTTCAAAATCTATATTAAAGTACCTAGATACCTCGTCCACTATTCTTTTACTCCCAATATGTATCGCCCATTTTTTAATCTCATTGAAGTCAATTGCAAGCTGTTCCACAATTTTCTTCATGTACTCAATTATCAAAGCCCTAAGCCTTCTATCAATATATGAATAAAAATTACCTTCATTCAACTCTAAATAAGCAATTTCGAAGTCATCAACTGCTAAGTTAATAAGACTCGCAGTTTTTAAAATCTTGAGATCAAAAACACATTCCTCTCCTCCAGCGAGAATTGCTATTGCTCCATCTCCAAATAGAAAGAACTCGGTTAAATGCCGCCATTTATTAAATTCAATTTTTCTCCTCTCCTCGCTAGAGATATTTTTAATCTCCATAGGTCCAAATATGTTATTTAAATGTTTAGCTTGATTGATAAACCAAGGGGAAATACAGCCTGAGATTACAAGCAATAAATATTCCCTAGGTTTAAGGGTATTCTCAATTAGCTCAACTGCCCTTGGAAATGATGAGCAAGCCATTCCCTGTATATTTAAATCCTTGGTATAGGGAGAAAGACCTATTTTCCTCAATATCTCACCACTCGGACCTGGGCAGAGTCGCTCGTGATAATCGTAAATTGCAATGAAGCGAGATATCCTCTCAGGCTTAACCCCTGCTTTTTCCAAACATCTCTTCCCTGCTTCCACACATACTTGAGAAGTACTTACGTGGGGTTTAACTAGGGTTTTATCATAGGAAATGGATTTCAAATCAAAGCAGAGGTGTCTTTTTTCCACCCCTAGATTTAAAATAGTTCTCCTTGCTTCTTCACTCATTTTACCAGGGAAAATCTCCAGCATTTCCTCAGTGGTATATTCATATGGAGGAACTGCTATTGCCATGCTTGCAATCCTCAAAGCTATGCCCTCCCATATTCATAAAATCCAATTTCACTCTTCATCCCTAGTTTTCCATCCCTAACCATTTTTTCTAGTAGTTTACTTGGCTTATATCTCTCCTGCTGAGTGCGAGCATAAATTATATTCAATGTATCAAGAACCACGTCTAAACCAATGAAATCAGCAAGCTTCAACGGTCCCATTGGATGCCCAAAAGCTAGCTTGGCTATTCTATCTATGTCTTCCCTTGAAGCTATGCCTTCCTCAAGTACTTTTATGGCCTCGTTGATGAAAACCACGATCATTCTACTACTCACAAATCCAGGTGCATCTTTAACAACAACTGGAATTTTATCTAAGCTTTCAATAAAACCAATTGCTGCTTCAAAAGTTTGATTTGAAGTTTTACTTCCTTTTATTACCTCTACAATTTTGCTTTTTTGAACTGGATTAAAAAAATGCAAGCCTATGAATCTCTCTGGATATACAACTGCAGTTGAGAGTTCAGTTATAGGAATGGAGGAAGTAGTTGAAGCTATCAATGCACTAGGGGAAATTAAGCTAGCTTTATTCAAAAGCTGCTTCTTCATCTCAGCTTGCTCAGATATGGCTTCTATGATTAACTGGCAAGTTTGAATGGAATTTAAATCAAGAGTGAACTTAAAATTTCTACTCTGGATCTCTCCCTCCATCATTTTCAATTTAGCACTTGCAATTTCAATACTTCTTTGAGTTCTAGCTATAAATAAAACCTTGTAATTCTTATCAGCAGCTAAACATCCAATTCCTAGGCCCATTGTTCCAAGGCCTATTACCGCGATATCTTCAATTCTCCTCATAATGTTAACGAAAATTTCGGCAGCAAATTTGATTTAAAAGGATATAAAGCTATCGTTTTTTTAAATTGGTAGATCTTACCAAAAAAATTTATTTGCTTCATTTATTCCTCAAAACTTGCAATCAAAAAATAAGCAGCAAAATCATTTAAAATTTAGATTTTTAAAAAAATTGGTAGATAATACCAAAATTAACAAAAAGATTTAAATAATAGAATTTTGATTTATAATTATATGCGCTCGGTAGGGGTATGGATGAATAAAGTTGCAACTGGGATCCGCGGACTAGATAGCATGCTCAAGGGTGGATTCCCAGAGGCAAGCGTTATATTGATAACAGGGGGCCCTGGCACTGGTAAAACAGTGTTAAGCGCGCAATTTCTATATTACGGTGCAATGCACGGTGAAGCTGGTATATATATCTCCCTAGAGGACTCCCCTCTGCGTATAATTAAAACCTGCAGTAGCTTCAACTGGGATATAAAGAAATATGCAGACCAAGGACTATTAACCTTCGTAGACGCCTCTCCCTTCGAGGGTCACTTTGGCGAGGGGACTTTTTTAATTGGTAAGGATGATCCTCATGCATTCAATGCTGATACTCTATTTGAAATATTGAAGAGATTTAGCCATCGAAATATAAAAAGAGCTGTATTCGATCCCATTACAATGTTCACCTCTCAATTTCTCGATCCCCTGAAGCGGAGGGAGCAGATATTGAGACTTACCAAGCTCCTCAGCGAGGCCAAGCTCACCACGATATTCACTGCTGAAATTGAAAATGAAGAAAGCAATCATTATACACCTGAGCAGTATATCTCCGATGGAGTTATAAACTTGCGATATTTAACCAAAGATCACCATCGCTTGCGCGCGCTTGATATTTTAAAGATGGCAACCCAAGACTTCGATCGCTACCTACGCCCATATGAAATTACATCCCGAGGCTTCGAGGTATATAGCACTGAGAGAGTGCATTAAATCTATTGCCCCCTACTTTTTTACATCACTTAATCCGCAAACTATGAATATTACTAAAATTTAAAGGGTGGTATTTGGAGAATATGAAATGAAAATTTGGATACTAAAGAGCAAAGAGTTTAAAGAACATCTACGCGACCCACTTTATAAGAATTCTTTTTATATCATGCTCACTTCTGTTTCTAGTGCTATTTTTGGTTTTTTCTTTTGGATGATTGCAGCTAAGCTTTATCCTAAGAGTGAAGTTGGAGTTGCCACTGCTTTAATTTCATCTCTAAGTTTACTTGTTTTACTCACTAGATTTGGCTTCCCTCAATCTTTAATTAGATTTTTCCCTGAGATGGATAAGAACAAGGTTTTTTCTACAGCGGTTTTAATTACCACTCTCCCTGCTTTTTTACTTGGCTCATTCTTCCTCTTAAGCATTGATTTCTGGTCCCCAAGTCTAGCTATTGCTAGGGATTACGCAGCTATTTATCTAATTTTCCTCATTGTTAACTCAATTTCTTCTTTAACTGCAGTTTCATTCATTGCTCTAAGGAAAGCTGAATTTAATTTTATGCAAAATGTTTTAATGGGCTTTAAAATTGCCTTTTTACCCCTATTTGTTTTCCTAGGTGCGCTGGGTATTTTCATTTCAATTGGCTTGGCTTCTTTGCTCTCTCTTTCCCTCTCCTTGTTTTTTCTCATTAAATTTGGCTTGAGGTTCGCTGGCCTTAATATGGGGTTTTTGAATATTAGTTTTCACTTCTCAATTGGCAACTACATAGCTACGCTACTAGATAGCATGCCTAGTCTTGTTTTACCCATTTTAATTCTCAATATGCTTGGTGCTGAGGAAGCTGCTCATTATTACATTGCTTATGCAATTGGCGTTTTTCTATTCATGATTCCAAGTGCTTTTAGCACTTCTCTATTTGTCGAAGGTAGCTATGGCGAGGCATTGAGGATTAAGACCTTGAAGGCTTTATTCGCTATATTTTTATTACTCATCCCAGGGTTAATAGTGGTTTATTTCTTCGCTGGTTATTTACTTGATTTAATTGGAAGGGGTTATAGTGCTAGCTTGGATTTACTTAGATTAATTGCATTTTCTAGTTTATTTGCAGTTCCCCGAAGTATTTATATTTCCATTAAAGAGGTACAGAGGGCTGTTAAAGCTCTGGTTATAATTAGCCTTTTGCTTTCCTCGCTCTTGCTTAGCTTTAGCTATATTTTCATGTTTAAATTTGGAATAGTTGGTGTTGGATTTGCTTGGCTAATTAGCTATGGATTTTGTGGATTATATGCAATTTTTAGAGCTTGGAGGGAAAAGTGGATTTAAATATTTGACTCTTTCTATCAGGGTAAAAACATTTAATATTAAATGAGTCAATGATGTAAAAGAGGTTATAGGGGGATTTATGACTCCTGAAATTATTTTCAAATCATTGGATAGTGCTGTATTAATGAGAAGATGCGTGAGATGTGGGGGAGAGCTTAAGATTCAACGTATGGGAATTAATGTATTCCATCGCTGTGTTCGATGCAAAGCATTGACCACTATTTATATTTAGATTTTTTTAAATTTTTGAGAGCTTAGTGATTTTGATTTTCTGCAGTTTTTTCTCCTCGATATGCATTTAGCACAGCCTCTATTAATCTATCCCTCGCCTCTTTAGTTATGGGGTGGAAGATATCTCTATATTCCCCTGCGGCATCTTTTTGTCTTGGCATTGCAACCCAGAGTCCTTTTTCATTCTCCATGACCTTGATACCGTGAACTGCAAATTCATTGCCTATGGTTGCATTGACATATGCCCTAAGTGCTCTATTCTCGCTCCGAACTCTATAAACTTTCACGTTAATTTCAATTGGCATTAATCGAAAATCATAGTTGACAATGATAAATGTTTTGGCTGATGAAGAAAATAAATGAAGAAAATAAAAAGAGGGGTTGGATTTTTTAATGGTAACAAGGATTATTAAATAGAAGTCGCATGGTAAATTGAGAATGGAATTGAAGGATTTAAAGGAGCCTTATAAAACTTTGTTGGAGAAGCTAGTTGAGGCTTTGAAAAAGAGATATGGAGATAGATTCATTTCCCTAGTTATCTTTGGATCTATAGCTAGAGGGGAGATGAGGAGGGATAGCGATGTGGATTTGCTTTTAATCATAGACTCCATCTCAAAGCCGAGGCTTGAGAGGCAGGGTGAATTTATGGAGGTGGAGGGGGAGATTGAGGATTATTTAAATGTACTTTTAGCTGAGGGCTACTGCATTGATTTCTCTCCTATAATTAAAACCCCTGAGGAAGCAATGAGGATCTCCCCGCTTTATTTAGATATGGTTGAGGATGCAGTGATTTTATATGATAGAGATGGTTTTTTTAAGAATATTTTAGAGAGGTTGAGGAGTAGACTTAGGGAACTTGGGTCTAAGAGGATTGAGTTGGGTAAGCGGTGGTATTGGGTTTTAAAGCCTGATTATCGCTTTGGGGAGGTGATTGAGATTGAATAATATTGAAATGGCGAGGTCTTATTTAAGGCAAGCTGAGGAGAGGTTGAAACACGCTAGAGAGGCTTTGAATAATAACTATGCTTATGTTATTAGGCAGAGTCAAGAGGGTGTTGAGCTTGCGCTTAAAGCTTCACTTAGGATTGTGGGAATTGAACCTCCTAAGTTCCACGATGTTGGACCTATACTGAGGAGGAATGCAGATATGTTTCCAGAGTGGTTTAGAATGGAAATAGATAGAATGGCATCTATCTCAAGGACTCTTAGGAGGGAGAGGGAGGCTAGTATGTATGGGGATGAGGAGTTAGCTTTACCTCCAGATGAACTTTATACTTCTGAGGATGCTAGAAGTGCTCTTGAGGGCTGCTCATATATTTTTTCCAATGTAAAAAAATTATTTGATGAAGTCAAAGTGGGTGGAAATTAAAATACGGGCTTTCCAGATGGCGCTAGGGTCCTTCTTTTGAAGATGAAAAATACCTTTTGAACTCTATGATGAAAAAAAATAATACGAGAGAAATTTTAAATAAAGCTGAGAGGTTCTTAAAAGAATTAAAGAATTTTAGCCCTGTAAAATTATTCTCTTCCGGCTTTAGAGCAAGGGAGATTGGTTGGAATTTGAAAGAAGAAAGAATGAACTTAGCATTATAGGAAGAGCAGCAAGAAGGAAAAACAATTGAGTAATCCTAGAGGCTGTCTTATTTTAATATTTGAGAGCTATTTTAATGCCCTCTTGCTGTATTCCTAATTTAAAGTATCACTCTAAACTCAACAGGCAGCCAGACCTAAGGTAAATAGCTAGGAAAACTAACGTGCTTGCGATTCCAAAGCTAGAAGCTCAAAACTCTTACCATAAACAAGAGTGGAAAAAACAGATATAAAATGGCACGCCACCTTGCTTATCTAGGAATAAATGTGGTTAAATGGAAAGCACTGAAATAGAGAGTAAAGAGGAAAACATCTAGATCTGGAAATAAAGCAAGGGGGCTTAGCATGAGCACTCAATTGTCCTTTAAATCAATGCTATAGAGCAAGATCAAACGGAGGAATACGTGGGTCTTTAAAAGCATTTGAATAATTTAAAACTATCGATTCAAAGTGGAAAAATTTAGAAAATAAAAAGTATTCTCAACTATATAAAGGGGTAAAATGAGTTGGGAATCGAGTAAATTGAATAAAATCCTCACCATAATTTTACTCATAGCACTCCTAGGGTGTATAGCAGCTACGATATATATCATAATTACCCCTAAAATTGGAGAGAGATTCACAGAATTTTATATATTAGGTGAGAAGGGAAAAGCAGCTGACTATCCCACTTCCCTAAAAATTAATGAAACTGGGAGGGTGATAGTAGGCATAGTTAATCATGAATATTGCAATGTTAATTACACCTTAATATTAAGCATCGATGGAGAGGAAATATCGAGGAGAGAAATAAAATTAGATCATAATCAAACTTGGATGGAATTAATTGAATTTCAAATTCAAGAAAGTGGGAGGAAAAAACTAGAATTCCTACTATATAGAGAATATAACTACACCGCTCCCTATAGAAATTTACATCTCTGGATAAATGTAAGTAGTTGAAAAATATGAGTTTAAAGATATTGCTTAAGCCAAATGCAATAAGCCTTCCCCTATATGCAATTTTCTTAGCTGAGGCATTTTTCTATTGCAAGCAGCTCTGGCTAGGCCTAAGCTTGCATGTGATTAATTTAATCTCAATAGTTGCACTTACAATTCTATATAAATATATAAAAAATAAAAGTAAAAATATAGATATAAATGGCTGGGGTTTAAACTATCTTCAGATAATCATGCTAATACCACTCCTGCGAATAATAAACACCTCGATGCCAGTTTTCTTCCCCCTAACAATATACTGGTTTCCATTGATCTATACCCCCATGCTACTACCAATTTATCTAGCAGCTAAAAACCAAGGCTACACCTTAGAGCAAATTGGAATAAAAATAATTGATAAAAAAATAATAATAGTCCACTTAGTAGTTGGCTTTTTAACTGGGGTAATTCTAAGCTGCCTTGAATATATGATCCTCAAACCAGAGAGTTTAATAGAGGACTTGAGCTCTGGCAATCTCTTGAAGATAACCCTCATAATGTTCCTATCCATAGGCTTGGTTGAGGAATTAATATTCAGATCCCTATTGCAAACCAAGCTAGAGGAACTCTTCAATAAAAACTATGGATTATTAATCACGAGTTTAATATTCGGAGCAATGCACTCAGGCTACAGCTTGCCATTGGAAGTTATCTTCGCTGCTTCAGCTGGATTATTAATAGGCTATCTCTTCCAGAGAAGTAGAAGCCTTATCTTAATCACCACCATACATGGAACAATCAATGTATTCCTATTCGCAGTACTACCACAAATAAGAATTTTTTAGCCTAGGATTTAAAATTTAAATTTTTTTATTAGATTTTCCACCTTGCTAATGCAACGAGCACTATTAAAGCAATTATTGCTTCAAAGCCAGGAGCAGGAGTTGGAGTAATGGTAGGAGTTATGAAAGGAGTTGGAGTAATAGTGGGAGTAGGAGTGGGCGTTATAACTGGAGTGGGGGTTGGAGTTGGAGTAACTGGTAAAGTTGAAATAGCATATATGGAGAAACTAGTGGAAGTGGCTTCATAACTTATAAATCCATCTCTACCAATAATCCTCGTGGGCAATTGTATCCAATTTCCATCTCTATAGACATAGAGAGCAATATCATTCTCATTAATCCCCTGACTAGCTAGCCAAGCTCTATCCACGTGGAATTTAATGATAACACTACTATAGAAACTCGAGGGCAAGCCAATGTAGATATTGAGATAACTATAAACCCTACCAGGCGCTGGAGGCACACCAGTTGGAGCACCTGAGATTTTTTGCACAGTAACTGAGAATTCCTTAACACTTTGAAGCAAGCCAAAGCCAAGCTCAGTAACAGATAGATTGGGATAGGTAACATTTACAGTGTAATCCCTCCCAGCAATTCCATAGTCAATATACCTAGTTATAGAGATCTCAATGGTAACCCCAGGTAGAGATGGAGGAGCACCCCCTACACCACCACCCCCACCTGGAGCTGGAGGTGCAGCAGTAGGAGTTGGAGCCGCTAGGGTTATATTCTGTTGAGCAAAGGCAACTAATCTATTACCACCACTCTGCCAGACACCAACCATGAGAATATATCTACCTGGATTTAATCCATCAGTGTTTAAGGATAGAGTTTTAGAGGTATCAGTAGTTGGATCTGAATAACTCGCGGCTCCATTGTTAGCTCCAATTATCCCCTCAGCTATGCTCTTCACCTTACCAGCGTTAACATAGTTCAAACCAGTACCAACGATCTTAAGTCCCTCAACTAAAAACTCACCATCCGCGGTTAAATTAGTCCCAGCTCTAGTGCCATTGCAGCGTAGCTTAACCACTGCATTATATGCTTGCTCGTGGATAATTATAGCTCCATATCTATAAGAGCCTGGTGATGCGCTTTGAAGTGCAATTGTAGCACTAATGCTATCCCCAATAGTTGCACTACTTGGAGCAGTTAAAGTTGAGCTATATTCAAGTACTTCAATGCCAGTGGCAGATAGAATGGTTAAATTATTATTGCTTTCATTCAACTTGACAATGGCAATATAATCACCAGCGTCTAACTCTATGGAGAAGATCTTAAGATCTCCAGTTGAATTTAAACTTTGATTTAAATTATTTGCAATTGAGTTATTAAGTAAATTTCTAAATGGAGTGGTATTTCCATCTATGGCTTGCTGAAGTACATCTCTAAGCTCCAATGGAGAAGTCTTAATTATATATGCATCTATATTTTTACCTGCAAAGCTTGTATCACCATAGAAAGTTGCATTAACAAGCTTACTCCCACTTTTATTTATATATAGAGTGTGTTTCTTAAGGGGATATTTAATTGAAAAATCCTCATATGCCGAGAGCGTTGTATTTATTGTAATAGTCTTACCCAAATGGGTATGTATGGTGTTATTAACTCCATTGTATATAAAGGTAAGCTCAGGTATCTCAATTTCAATTCCACCATTGAGCACTATCCAATTGCCTTCCTCAAGATTTGATGAGTGATTGGCAAAGGTTATATTCTCCCCATCGATTTTAACCCAAACTAGATATTCAGCACTTGCAGTGGAAGCAATTGCTATGATGATGAAAAAAGTTATAATTAGCACTCTCCTCATATAACCCCCGTTAATTACAATTTTGGTATGCTCTTGAGAAATTTATAGTTATCGCTTTTTAATTAAAAAAGCAAATGCAAATAAAGCTAGAAAAACCTCAAAACCATTAATAGCAGAAGGAGAAGTTGAAGTTATAGGAGTTTGGGATTCAACGAGAGGAGGGGGAGAAGGAGATGGAGAATGAAGGGGAGATGGGGATAGAAATGGAGTAGGAGTAATTTGATTGGGAGTAGAAGTGGGGGTAGAAGTGGGAGTAGGGGTAGGGGTTGGTGTCATAGTTATCCAAATTCCATTTGAGATAGGCGTAGGTGTGAGAGTGGGAGTTGGTCTCTCGCTCAATATAATTGTTCTCTCAACATCACCTGCTTTTAAAGTGAATAAACCAGGTGGCACGCCATTGGTTAAAACATTTAACTCAAAATTGCCCTCATTATCCGCCACTACTGGTTTAGAGGCAATTATATCTAATTCAACAACTATAGCTCCATCAGCTGCATCTCCATAGATCTTGATATCATAAGTGCCCTCAGGTACATTGCTCTGACTAACAATTGCTGTACCATTAACAGCATCACTTCCCTTGGTGATCCAAATTAAGAACTTAACTGATACCTGAAGATTCTTAGTATTCCTAGCAATCACTGTGAAACTATTCTCCCCTGGTGGTATGTGAACACTATAAAGTCTATATACATATTTACCGCTTTCAACTCCAATGGTTTTCTTGAAATATGAGGAAATAGTTACTTTTTCACTTGGCTGAGCTTTACCTGAAATTGTTATAATATCCCCGCAGTATGGATTTGAAGGCGAGATATAGAGCTCAAGAACCATTGCCTCCCCAAGTGGCAAGAGTGATAGAAAGATAGCTATAGCTATAGCTAGACTTCTCATTTGCATGCCAAATTAAATTTCTAAAGAGAAAAACCTTACTAATGAGCTAATATTTCCATTACTTTGAATATCACAATCCCACTGAATGCAATTAAAAGAGGGAAGATAGAGGTATTCAATATATAATCCATTCCACGGTCATAGAACTCAGAAGCAGATGCGATTTCCTTGATGGATAGTAATAAAATTAAAGCAGCGCTTGCGAGAACACCCCCAAATCCAAGGCCAACGGTGGAAGTCATAGAAATAATGCTAGTTGCAGCACTTACAGTAACCGTAGTTGTGGAAACAATCGTTGTTAGCATGCCAAATTAATTACTTACTTATTTCCATATATAGATTTTGGTTGAATTTAGGGAAAATCATATAAAAAATGTAACTTGAAAGGGAAAAATATTAATTCAAAAGTTAAAATTTCAACTACGTGAAAAGGGTGCTGTTAACTTTGCATCACCTCCTTGTAATATGTGTAGGGTGTTTCTCCTTCTAGGCTCATATGGCTTCGAATACGATTATAGAAGAAAACGAAGGCATAGAGCCAGTTGAATACGTGCTCGAAGCATTTTTTATGAGGAAAATAAATGTCAAAACCTCTTAATCTATCTTTTAAGGTTTCATACTATCGCTCGATATAGTTGCGAATATCTCCAGAAACCACTCGATATCGAATTCCTAACCTTTGGAGGGCAGCTGGATACCAATGACCACCATCTATAATCACAACCTCTGAAGGCCTACCATATAGCGTGATCATTGTTTTGAAAAAGTTAAAAGTGGCAAGATAATTCCTAATTGGAAAGAGGTCAAAATAAATGATTCTCTTGCTCTCGGGACAAATTGCCGCGTAGAGGTAGAACTGAGTTCTACCGATCTTTATGCAAGTTTCATCCACCACAATCGTAGAAGGCATATCTCCATTATCGAGGAATGTAATAGGCTTAATCTTCTTTCCAAATCTCTGAAACCACTTCCAAATAGCAACGTGAGAAATCTCGATACCGAGATAGACGAGAATATCTCTAACTGCTCTAAATGAAAGCCCTTTCAAGTAGAGCAATATCCCAAACTGCACAACTTCAATAGCTGTTCTTTCACGCACAACAAAATCCTTATCATCAAACAACTCACAATACTCAAGTAAACCTAAGGTGTTCAATTTCCATCCCCAAATGGAATTGTATACCTTAGGTTTTATAAAAAACTAAAGTTAACACCACCGTCTCAAGGTTCAATTATTGCGAGTAATCCCTGTCAGATAACCTATAGCAGGCTATACGTCCTTTTCCCTTAAGCAGCCTTTCAACTTCGCTAATATTTCTCCAAATTAACTTCAGGGAGGTTAAAAGCAGCTATAGCTAAAAAAAGACATCAAAATAAGGATCCCTTTATCAGTTTAAATAAGGACTAATAATGTCCTCAAATTCTCATCGGAATTCACTCTATCATATATTTCTTTTCTAAACAATTTCTTTTTTAAACATCTTTTCACTAATCACTACTCTCCTTTTAAATTATAAGAGCTGGCGAATATTTGCTTTATGCTTTTAGTTTTTCTATCCTTTGCCTCAAGATTTCCTTTAAAGCTTTAAAGCGGTCAATTCAAGCAAAGCTATAAAAATCTAAAGGGATTGATTAGACATTGAATGAAAGATAAGGTCTGCATTTTAATACCCACTTTAAATGAGGTGCAAACCATCGCTAGTGTGGTGGGGAAATTCAAGGCACTGGGCTTTAACGATATACTTGTTATCGATGGAAATAGCACGGATGGCACTAGGGAGGCTGCGGCTAAAGCTGGAGCTAGAGTGATGGTGCAGCGGGGTAAGGGGAAGGGCTTAGCCTTGCAGCAGGGATTTGAGATTATTGAGAAGGATGTGATTGTTTTAATAGATGGAGATGGCACTTATGAGCCAGTTGAAGTGGAGCGCTTGCTTGCTCCAATTTATAGAGGCGAGGCTGAGCATGTGATTGGCAATCGCTTTGCAAACTATGAAGCGAGTGCTTTTACGCGGTTGAATCTCTTTGGCAATAAAATGCTGAATAAGATATTTGGAATGGGATATGGAGTTTGGCTTAATGATATTCTCTCGGGCTATAGAGCTATTACTAAGAAATGCGTGCGAGAGCTGGAGTTGAATAAAATGGGCTTTGAAATTGAAGCCGAGATCACTGCTGAAACCGTTAAGAAGAACTTCGCTATCGCAGAGGTTCCCATTACTTATTATGCGCGAGCAAAAGGCGCTACTAAACTTCATCCCCTGCGTGATGGTTTAAAAATAGCTCTCACAATCTATGGCTTAGCTAGGATGTATAATCCCATTTTTTACTTTGGCTTGCTCGGGGCAATTTTTGTTTTAAGCGGCACCGCTGTGGGTATCTATGTGGTTAGCGAGTGGCTAAAGGGAATAACTCGCATTCCAATGACTATTTTCTCCACGCTTTTAATCATTTTAGGCTTTCAAATGTTTGTATTTGCATTTTTAAGCGATTTATATGTTAGACTTCACCGCGAATTAATTCGCGAGATTAAGAAAAGTAGATAATAGATGAAATCTATGCTATGCTGGCAATGTCAATCCTCTTAATTTTTTCCAAATTATCAAAGTGGGTGTCATCAGTAACGATCACTCCAACTTTATTCTTGATTATTGTGGTGCAATGGATGGCATCTCCGAGCTTTTAACCTCTTTCCATCATCATTGAAATTGACTTCTGAAGGGTATCTGATTCAAGGGGGCAATAAGATAATTCCAAAATCCAGTACTCTGCTTAATATGGTGGAGATCTTCGTTTCTGGTTCTTTTATGCCCCTCAAAAAAGCATAAACTTCTACTATCATGTAAACTGCATGAAGGCAATTTCCTCTCCCCTAGCGATTGCCTCGAGATATTTTCAAGCAGCACCCCCTAATCGCTTGTCCCCTATTAGGTGATGGATAATCACATTTGAGTCGATATACCTCAATTCTTTCTATTCCTTGCCAACTGCTTCAAAGCCTTTCGCTATGGCTTCTTCAATCGAGCCTTTAAATTTTACAATCCCGAAAGTTTTTCTAATTGCCTTAACATCGCCTCGGCGGGGGTATATTACTGCCTTACCATTTTCAACTTGAATTTTACTTCATCACCTACTTTAATTGCAAGTTTCTCTCTTACATCTCGAGGGATAACCACCATGTATTTCTCGTGAACCTTTACCTTTGTCATAATATCTTGTTATTGTTAAACGTTTATCGTTATTATACTATAGATAGCAGTTCTCTCGCGGTTAACTTCACTGCTTCTTCTGAGCTATATTTAGGCTTCCAGCCCAAGTGCTTTAGCCTTGTGCAATCTAGGAACATATAGGGTACATCTCCCCTCCAGCCTCTCTTACTACCTGTGTATTTGAAATTTGGCTTTAGATTCATTTCTTCGCAAACAATCTCAGCTATTCGCTTGACCTTTATGGTATCGCTTGAGCCTATGTTGAAGATATTTAGCCTTTCCCTAGCTTTCAATCCAGAGAACATTGCATCTATGCAGTCCTCTATATAGATATAGGACTTGGTTTGATTGCCATCTCCTAGGATTTCAAGCACTCTTGAATTTGCCTTCAATTTATTTATAAAATCATATATAACTCCGTGAGTACTGCGCTTTCCAATTACATTTGCAAATCTATATATCCAAGCTTGAATGTCAAAGGTATGCACATAAGCCGCTATAAGTGCTTCGCAAGCTAGCTTTGAGGCGCCATAGAGTGAGATTGGAATCATTGGAGCATAATCCTCAGGAGTTGGTATTTGCTTAGCCTCTCCATAAACAGTTGAAGTAGAAGTGAATATTATTTTTTTAACATTATTTTTCCTCATCGCTTCCAGCACATTATATGTTGCAATTACATTTTGCTCTAAGTGAACCTTGGTATCTTTAATGCCAATTCTAACATCTGGATTCGCAGCTAAATGCCAGACTTCTTCAACCCCTTTGAAGTAATCACTGCTTTTTTTATATAATAAATCAGTTTGAATGAATTTAAAGCTCTTTTTCCTCAAATGCCGGCTTATAAATTCCCTCCTTCCAGTGCTTAAATTGTCAATCGCAATTATATTTTTCTCCATTTCCGCAAGTCGATCTACAACGTGAGAGCCTATAAAACCAGCTCCACCAGTAACCAATACTTTCTTAGACATGAAATTACTCCTTGACCACGCTATTGCTGGCAATCTCCCCCTTCACAAATACCCCTGGGCCTATTATTACACGCTCTCCTATAACCGCGCCAGCGTTTATCATGCTATTAATTCCAGTGTGCACTTTATCCCCAATTATCCCTCCTAACTTGCGACGCTTTGAATCAATCACTCTACCCTCAATGCTAACCTTAATATTCCTCTCATCAAACCTAAGATTTGCTATTATGGTTCCCGCGCCTAAATTCACATTCTCCCCAATTATGCTATCTCCAACATAGCTCAAGTGCCCAATATGCGTGCCATTCATTACTATTGAGTTTTTAACCTCAACTGCGTGGCCAATTTTAACTTTATTACCAATAACTGTATTCGGGCGAATGTAGCAATTCGGACCAATTTCACTTTTCTCTCCAATTATAGCTGGGCCAATTATATAAGCTCCATCTCTCAATATACTATCTCTACCAAGCAAGATATTCCCCTTAATCGTGGCTCTAGGCTCAACTTCTCCCTCTATTTTTCTCTTTATTTCTGGCATTAAAAGCTCATTGGCACGCAGCAAGTCCCAGGGATAGGTTAAATCGATCCAAGAATTTGTTTTTAGTAATTTCACTTCTCTACCTGAATCAATTAAATATTGAATTGAATCAGTAATTTCATATTCCCCCCTCTGAGAAAGAGGAGTTTTATTTATAGCTTTAAAAATCTCAGAGGTAAAGATATATACCCCTGCATTTACTAGTTTGGAAGATAAGTGAGGGGATTTCTCCACTATTCTTCTAACTCTGCCATTGCTAGCTTCAATAACTCCAAATCCCCCTGGATTTTCAACTTCACTTGCGAGAAGCACTATTTTTTTGCTTTTCATTAGCTTTTTAATATCCCTTGAGCTGAAAATTCCATCGCTATTTAGCACTAGAAATCTCTCCTCACTCGCTATTACATCCTCAGCAGCGGCAATTGCATGCGCAGTGCCAAGCTGCTTAATTTGATCCACATATTCAATATTAACCCCCAATTCCTCCCCTGCTTTGAAATAGCGCTTTATAGAATCCCCGCGATAGCCTACCACGATTATAAAATCCTTCACTCCCGCTTTCACTGCATTTTTTAAAACGAGTTCTAAAACTGGCTTGCCCATAACTGGAAGCATTGCCTTTGGCCTGGAAAGAGTAAGCGGGCGCATTCTCTTTCCCTCTCCAGCTGCAAGTATAAGAGCCTTCATCACAAATTAATATAACCTTAGAACTACAAAAAGCCTTAGCTCATCATCACGCCATAATTTTAATACTCAAGTGATTATATTGATAAGAGGTGAATATATTTGAAGGCAGTAATTTTAGCCGCCGGTGAAGGCACCCGCTGCCGCCCTCTCACATTGCTTCGCTCAAAAGTCATGCTTCCAATTGCAAATAAACCCATTTTGGAGCACGTGATTCAAGCTCTAATTGAATGTGGAATTAAGGATATTGTGATGGTGGTGGGATATAAGAAGGAGAGAATCATGGATTACTTCGAAGATGGCAAGCGCTGGGATGTGAATATTGAATACGTTGTTCAACCTCAGCAGCTTGGAACTGCACATGCGATAAAGCACGCTGAAAATAAAGTTGAAGGTCAATTTCTAGTGCTTAATGGAGATAACTTAATTGAAGCCAGGGCAATTAAGGATCTGCTAAGCAGTGCAGATGGAGATATATCTATTCTTGCAGTGGTGAGAGAGAATGTTGCGGATTATGGCGTGCTCATAGTTGATGAGAAAAAAGTTATTAAGATAATTGAAAAACCTAAAACAAGCGTTAGTCGCTATGTTAACACAGGTGTTTATCTCCTCAATGAAGAGATTTTTAAGGGGATAGAAAAAACTAAGGCAAGTGAAGATGGAGAATTCGGTATCACTTCAACCATTGCACAGATGATCGAGAGCAGATATAAAGTTAGTTATGTTAAAACCAATGCCCTCTGGCTTGACGTGGTTTATCCATGGGATTTGATTGATGTTAATGCAATGATTTTGCAGGGTAGATCTAGAAAGAGGATTTCTGAAAAGGCTAGGATAGAGGAAAAAGTAGTGATAGCGGGCGAGGTTGAAATTGGCGAGAACACCGTGATTTACTCCAATTCCTGTATCATTGGTCCTACGGTTATTGGCGATAACTGCGAGATTGGACCCAGCGCGGTGATTCAATCTTGTTCAAGCATTGGGAATAACGTTACCATAAAGCCCTTCTCCCAGATTGAAAATAGCATTATAATGAATGGAGTTGAAATTGGATCCCACGCGAGCATTATTAATTCAATAATTGGCGAGAACACAGTGATTCGCGCCCATTTCTCCACCGAATATGGAAAGAATGTGAAGGTTGAAATTGGAGAGGGACTGAGATATTTCAAAGATATAGGTGCAATTGTGGGGGAGAATTGCGATTTAGGTACAAATATACTGATAAAAGCAGGGAAGATACTGGGAGTAAACTGCAGGGTTGACTCAGGCAAGATAATCTCCAGCAATATAGAGAGCAATTCAATTGTGATGTGAAATAGAATGTGCGGTATAATTGGCTATATAGGTGAAAAACAAGCTGCCCCCATACTCTTAGATTCACTGAAAAGACTTGAATATAGAGGCTATGATTCCGTTGGAATCGCAGTTTTCAATGAAAAAATAGTTTGCTATAAAACCGAAGGTGAGCTTGAAAAACTCGTGAAAAAGGTGCCTCCTGATTTAAATGGCACTGTTGGAATTGGCCACACTCGATGGGCAACTCACGGCAGACCTTCAACTGCTAATGCCCATCCCCACTTGGATTGCTCGGGTAAAATTGCAGTGGTGCATAATGGAATTATTGAGAATTACTATGAACTTAAAGAGGAATTGATAAAAAAAGGACATAAATTTAACTCAGAAACCGATACCGAAGTATTAGCGCATTTAATAGAGGAAAACTACAATGGGAGCCTTATTCAAGCTCTTAGAAATTCTATTTCCAGAGTTTCAGGTTCTTTCGCAGTTGCAGTGCTATGCAGCTTGGAGCCAGAGGTAATACTCGCTGCGAGGAAGGATAATCCATTGATCCTTGGCCTCGGGGAGAATGAGAATTTCATTGCCAGTGATATACCCGCGATTTTGAAGTATACGCGCAAAATGATTTTCCTTGACAATGAGGAAATGGCAGTGGTGAAGAAGCAAGAGGTAAAAATTACTACATTTCAAGGCATGGAGGTGGAAAAAGAAGTTCAATATATAACTTGGGATATTAAAGCCGCGGAGAAAGCAGGCTATGAGCATTTCATGCTAAAAGAAATATATGAGCAGCCTAAAGCTGCAGTTGAAACAATCGCTGGTAGAATCTCGGAGTACGAGGGAAAGATAGTTTTGGAGGAAATGGGCTTGAGTGAGAGAACCATAAGTGCTCTAGAGCATATAATAATCGTGGGCTGCGGGACTTCTTACAATGCCGCTTGCTTGGGGAAATATTTGCTTTCAAAATTCGCTAGAATACCAGTGGGTGTAGAAGTTGCCTCGGAGTTTAGATATTCAGATCCAGCTATCGCGGAGAGAACACTAGTGATCGGAATTTCCCAATCAGGGGAAACCGCTGATACCTTAGCAGCAATTAGAGAAGCTAAAGCAAGAGGGTGTAAAACGCTTGCAATTACCAACGTAGTTGGGAGTTCTATAACTAGGGAAGCAGATGGCTTGCTCTATATACGCGCTGGGCCTGAGATAGGCGTGGCTGCTACCAAAACTTTCACTGCTCAAATAATCGCGCTATATTTACTCGCGATACATTTCGGATTAGTGCGCTACTGCCTCACCTCAGCTGAGGCAAAGCGATTAATAGCAAGTTTAAAGCAAATTCCGAGGGAGATAAAAAAAGTTCTGGATAATGCTGGGGAAATAGCAGAAATAGCGGCTTTGTTTGAGCACGCTAAAGCTTGTTTTTTCATCGGCCGAAATTTAAACTATCCCATAGCCCTTGAAGGCGCTCTTAAAATGAAGGAGATCTCTTACATTCCCAGCGATTCCTACGCAGCGGGTGAATTGAAACACGGCCCACTTGCACTCTTGAGTAAAGATGTACCTGTGGTTGCCATTGCAACTAAAAATGCAACTTATGAAAAAATGCTTAGCAATATTCGAGAGGTAAAAGCTAGAGATGCGCCTGTAATTGCAATTGCAAATATAGGGGATATGGATATTGAAAAATTCGTTGATCGAGTGATAAGAGTACCTGAGGTAAGCGAGGAATTAAGTCCAATTCTCTCAGCAGTTGTGGTTCAGCTCCTTGCTTATTTTACCGCTAGGAAAAAAGGCTGCTCTATAGATAAACCTAGGCACCTTGCTAAAAGCGTGACAGTGGAGTGAAAAAAAGTAAAAGTTAAGGTAAAAAGCTATAGCGGTAAATTCCAGAGGGGATACCACTTCTCAAGCTCTGCTTCCACAGGTAATTCTTTTTCCATTGCAGCTTTGAGTTTAAACTCCATTGAACTATCCCGCTGCTTTTTAGCTTCAGAAAGCGGAATGAATGGATAGAATTTACCTTGCTTGTAGCTATATATCCAGTAAACTGCTCTTCCCGCTTGATTTTTGAATTTGAAAACCGCGCATAAAATGCGATCTTGAAATCCACCTTCAATGAGGCTCTGGCTCAGCATATGAATTGTGGTAACTAGGTCTTCGAAGTCTTTATCCTCAAGGATTATCCAGAGATAGTTATATTCATCCCTCAATGCTTTATAATTTGTACCCGTGGTCTTAGCCGCTAGCTCCAGCAGGGATTTTAATTCCCTTTCGATTTCAGAGAACCTCGCGGATTCCACGGGTTTGATGCAAATACCTGCTTTTCCTTCGCATTTAAGTTCCAATTTGCTTTCAAGAGTAATGCAAGCTGTTGAGATCGCGAAAAGCTGATCTAGTTTAGGCCTGCTCTGATTATGGCGTGCAAAAAGGGCATTGAAGAGGCCCATTTCACATGCTCCTCTCCATTGCTTCCAAGCGTGCAATCCGCTTCTCGATAGAGGGATGGGTGGAGAATAGCTCTAGTAGCGATCTCCCTGAGATGGCTGGGACTATGAAGAATTGATTCATGCCCTCAACTGCTCTTAAGTCACGCTGAGGCACGCGCTCCATTTGCCCGGAGATCTTAAGCAATGCTGATATCAAATGAGAGGGGCGGCCTGTTATAATCGCAGACCCACGGTCAGCTGCAAATTCTCGATAGCGAGAGAGTGCACGTATCAAGAAGAAGCTTATTGCCCAGACGATCGCTGAAACAATGTAGATTATTACAAGAGCCCCTCCATTTCGCTCTCTTCTAACCCCGCCTAACATCGCGCTGAACATAAACATGCGCATGATATAGAAAGCGACTGTTGAGATAAAGCTGGCTATGGTTATTACCAATACATCTCTATTCTTGATGTGACTCAATTCATGGGCAAGAACTCCCTCTAGTTCTTCTTTATTCAATGTTCGCATGATCCCAGTTGTAACTGCAACCACTGCATTGCGGGGATTTCTGCCAGTGGCAAAGGCATTGGGCATGCTGCTTTCAACGATTGCTATTTTAGGCTTGGGTAAATCACTGAGTGCACAGAGTCTCTCAACCAAGTTATGAAGCTGAGGGGCTTCACTTTCACTTACGATTTTAGCTCCCATCATAAGGAGCACTAGTTTATCTGAGAAGAAGTATTGAATACCCAGCAATATGGCTGCTAAGGTGAATATAAATGTGGCATTGACTTCGAAGTAGAATAGCACTGCTATGAATGCAAGGTAAAGCAAGCCAAGTAGGAACATGGTTAAGAACATTCTAGCTGTAAGTCCGATATCTCTTCCATACCATTTCTTCATCTCAAGCACCCCTTTTTTAAATTTTAATTGCTATACACATTTTATTTATATTTTATATTTATTTCGTTCACTTGTTCATTTCATTTACACTCCCCAATTGGGGCCTCAGCTTTGTTGTATGGCTCCCTCAGACTCACAGCTAGTTTTAATAACTCGCGTATCTCTAGCTCGCTTTTACCCTTGAATTCCACTAGGTTATCATTGCGCAGCAAGCAAGGCTTTAATTTACCATCGCTCGTTACTCGAAGGCGATTGCAATAAGCACAGAATGTGGCATTATTAACTGGACGGACAACTTCAACTTCCGCGCCATCTAAACAGTATTTAAATCGCCTGTGCAATTCATTGATTTTAATCGCACTAGCTCTGCGCTGGAGCTTTTCTTCGATTTCAAGCATGTTCACTTGATATTTAGCTATGTCTTTGAAATTTAAAAGTTGGATGATTTGAAGCACCAAGGCTTTGCCTTTGATGAATTGAATCATATCTTCGATTTCAGCTTCATTTATTCCCTTCAAAATAACCATGTTTAGCTTAACCGGGGCTAATTCCGCTTCAAGTGCTGCATTTATGCCTTCAATTACACGGTGAAAACTTCCTTTGCGGCAATTCGTAATTAAGTTATATTTCTCTTCATTCAAGGTATCCAAGCTTATGTTAACTCTATGCAATCCAGCTTCTTTCAATCCCTGAGCGCGGTCAGCTAGGAGCGATCCATTTGTAGTTAGCGATATATCCTTAAGTTTAGGGAGAGCACTGATGATTTCTTCTAAATCGCTTCTTAAAAGAGGCTCTCCACCTGAAAATTTAACTTTATTCACCCCATATTCAGCTGCGACTTTTACAATGCGAACAATATCCTCCTTATCGAGATCTTTACCTCCACCTCCATCCCGCTTCTCTCCTTCGCTGTGGCAGTAGATGCAGGACATATTGCATTTACTAGTCACCGAGATCCTGAGACCTGTAATTCGACGCCCGTAGGGATCGATAAGTGATTGCATAGCAGAGGTATAGCTTATCGATAGTACTTAACTTTTTTGAAATTTGTTAAACAAATTATCTTACTGAAAAAAAGGGATTATTGAATTTCTCATTATAAGCAATCTGGCTTAAGGCAATTCTATCTGAAGTGCGCTTGCGCTGCGTGGGATAGCCAATTGCTAGCACCGCCATGAGCTCTAGGGATTC
>JAWCLZ010000011.1:42877-43365 GCA_038850275.1 Methanocellales archaeon
TTACTTTTTCTTTATTTTTCAAAATTTCACCAAGCCAAACTCCCCCGAGGCCTAGGCTATGCACCGCTAGCAGCATATTTTGAATGCAGGCGCCAATTGCTAAAATATCTTTTGTTCTATCATACATTGAGTTTTTATCCAAGAAAACTGCAATTGCTAGAGGGGCATTTTTAATTATTTTACCATAAGTAGTGAGCTTGGCCATTTCATTTAAAGTAGCGCGATCCCTTACAGCGATGAATCTCCAAGGCTGATTATTAAGCCCAGATGGAGCCCATCTACCGGCTTCTAAAATAGTAGTAATTAATTCATCGCTTACTTGGGAGGAGGTGAATTCCCTCACGCTCCTTCGGCTAAATATTGCCTCTAAAACTATGTTAATCGCGGGCATTTAGATCACCTATTTTGCTTTTCAACTGGATTTAAAATAGCTTTTCCCTCAGGTACCTTAGATATAGATTTAGATATAGATATAGATTTAGATATAG
>JAWCLZ010000012.1:0-15698 GCA_038850275.1 Methanocellales archaeon
CCACACTAAATCAGGCGAGATCATATTTCAAGGAATACGTATAGATAGACTTCAGCCCCACGAGATCGTGGAACTTGGGATAACCTATGTACCTGAGGGGAGAAAGATCTTTCCCTATATGACTGTTAGAGAAAATTTAGAAATCGCAGCTTATACCAAGAATGCTCGAGCTAATAAAGAGGAAACACTTGAACTCGTATACAGCTTGTTCCCAGTACTTAAAAAGAAACAAAACGAACTGGGAATGAATTTAAGTGGAGGGGAACAGCGCATGCTCGCACTGGGAAGAGGACTCATGACTGGTTCTCAGCTTCTACTACTGGATGATCCCTTCATGGGACTCGCTCCTAAGATAATTTCCTGCACTTGCGATATAATTCGAGCAATTAGCTCCAGGGGGATAACAATTCTCATAGTGGGGCAGCACGTGAGGCAGATCTTAAACCTAGCTAAGCGTGCTTATTTAATTGAATCAGGCAGAATAACCCTTGAAGGTAGAGGAGAAGAGCTTTTAATGAATGAACATGTAAAGAAAATCCTACTTGGCTTCTAACAGGGGAGATGGCAGTGGAATATTATATTCTAAAGAAAGAGGAAGTGAACTATGAGCACCACGAGAAGCACGAACAAATTATTTGGAGGAATATAAATACAGGAGCTCAATATGTAGACTTCTTAGATGGAGAGCTTCTACTTCTAAATGGCTTAAAGATAGGCAAGTTGAAACACTGGCCTGCGAATGAGAGGGAATTAGAGATCGCGAGAAAGATATTTGAATTGAGAGATGTGGAAGCTAGAGATCTCTACATTCTCTACAACATCACCATTGATCCAGTTTACCGCAGAAAAGGGCATGGAACAGTTTTCTATCGAATGTTTGAAGAGGAAAAAAAGAAAGAAGGCTATAAATATATAGTTGCATGGCGGGTTAAAAAAGTGGAGGCAATTAATTTCTTCAAGAAAATGGGCTTTGATTTAAGAAAAGTACCTAAATCGATACATCCTGATCTCCATAACTTGGGGTTGAAGAAAATATAGGAGGTATAGGGGGATTGAAAATGCAAACAATTGATAAAATAACTGTGCAAACAATAGTGGATAACTATATAGATGTATTTGAACCAAGCACCGAGAATATAAAGAGAATAGCAGCTGGAGAGCTTAAAGAGCCATTGATAGGTGGACATGGCTTAGCATTTTTAATTGAAATTCAAAGAGCTGGTTTGACTAAAAAAATTTTAATGGATACTTCGAATTCCCCTCAAGTGCTGCTCCACAACATGCGGGCTTTAAATATAAACGCAGATGAAATAGCCTATTTATTCCTAAGTCATGGACACCCAGATCACTACACAGGTCTAGAGGGCTTTTTAAAATCTCGAACAAGACCAGTGGATATATATACACATCCTGATGTATTCTGGCCTAGATATTTAATTACCCCTAAGGGAAAAAGTCCAACTTGGAAACTCGAGAAAGAGAAATATGAATCCATAGGTGCAAACTTCAAACTCGCATCTATATTCAATGAAATCGAGCCAGGAGTTGCATTGAGCGGTGAAATACCTAGAGTAACTGAGTTCGAGAAAACTTGGGTGGGAGCGCGTATAGTTAAAGCAGGCATTGATCAAGATGATTTAATACTAGATGAACAAGCTTTAGTAGCTAATGTTAAAAATAAAGGACTTGTGATCGTGTCAAGCTGCTCCCACGCAGGTATTATAAATACAGTTAAACATTTGCAGCAGAAAACAGGTATCGAGAGAATTGCCGCGGTCATAGCTGGAATGCACTTAGCGGTGGTAAAGGAAGAAGTAATAGATAAAACCATAGCTGCATTTAAAGAAATCAACGCAAGTTTAGTTATACCCGCACATTGCACAGGATTTAAAGCAATGTGCAAATTTCGGCAGGCAATGCCTGAGAACTTTGCAGTCAACACCCTAGGCGCGAAGATAATAATATAATTAAAATATTAAATTTATTATACTTAATTTATAGCACGTGATGATGGAAAATCATTTGTTTAACATCTTCCACGGTTTTTTTAACCCTCCTTAGAATAGCTTCATCATCTATTCCCATTGTTTTATAAAAAATAGATATATCCATTTTATCCACTTCATCATAGAGCTCCAAATATCGCTCGCGAGGCAGTGCTTCTGAAACTGCAGTGAACATAATCGCCCAGCATCTAGCTACATTACTAGGGTTATATCCCCCTCCTCCAAGTATTAGGTATTTTCCATTACATAATTTATGAGCCAAGCCATGCATTATATTCGCAATTGCCTCATAGGTCTTCGTGGTTAAAGCTAGACCAACTAAAGGATCTTGAAAGTGTCCATCAGTGCCAAATTGATTTATTATTATCTCAGGCTGATATTTTTCAAGGAGAGGCACTACTACTTCATTGAATGCATATAAATAGGCCTCATGAGTTGTTTTTCTAGGCAAGGGAATATTAACTGAGTAGCCAGTTCCCTCGGCAGCACCTATCTCATTGAAATTGCCTGTACCTGGATATATAAAGCCATATCTATGGAGTGAGATCTTCAAAATGGGCTCGGTGTAAAGTAAATACTGCGTACCATCTGCATGATGCCCATCGATGTCAACTATTGCAATTCTCTCTATCCCCCATTTCTGCTGGAGATATCTAACGCTCATCACTACATCATTGAAGATGCAAAAGCCACCTGCAGCATCGCGAGTGGCATGATGAAAACCTCCTCCCGGGTTGAAAGCGTGAGATGCCTCGTTTTTCATTATCAACTCAGCTCCTACCAACGAGCCTCCCGTTCTCAAGCAGCTCAATTCAAAGCAGCCTTTATACGCTGGAGTATCACCATAGTCAAGATACCCCTCACCTTTTTCGCTCATTCTCTTCACAAATTCTATATACTCACGGGAGTGAACAAGTAGAAGTTCTTCCAAAGTAGCAGGTCTTGGCGGATAGAGCTTAACTTTTCCCTCTACTTCTAATACTCCCAACTGCTTTAATAAATTGCAAAAATAGCTATATCTTGAAGTTATGGGTAGCTCTGTGAAGGCTTGCTTTGCATATTCCTCGCTGAATATTAAAGCAGTTATCCCGCTCATAGCTTAAATATTAACTTCTCTCTTTTAAGATAAAACTACTGGTTTTAGGTAGGATAAAGAATAAGTCTGTATTCTATATTAGGAAAAGGGTTAGAGCACCTCCACCGAGAACTTTTTTAAACCTCTAACCCCCTTGAAAAATCTAGTTTTAAATTTATTCAATTTACAAACCACGGAAAGGGGTTTATAGATTGGGAGATATAAAGACAAGCGTTGAAAATGAGAGAAGAATCAATATGGTGGCTTGAGGATGCAAAGAGGTGCTTATTAAAAGCTGAGAAGTATTTTGAGCTGGAGTTTTACGAGGACAGTGTTTTCAACTGCCAGCAAGCACTAGAGAAGCTCTTCAAAGGCTTATGGATAATACTACTTAGGAAGAGGCCCATTAAAACCCATAAAATTCCAAATCTCTACAAGCCATTGGAAAAATATATTACCTTAGATGAAGAGCTTAAGGACTTTCTTTCCTTAATATCTCCCTATTATTTCATCGCTAGATATCCAGATATTGCAATGGGCTTACCAGGTGAATTGATAACTAAGAGCTTTGCATTAGAGTGCTTAAACAAGACTAGGAGGATCTTCGAATGCTATCAGAAGTATATATCGAGAGAGAAGTGAAGCGATATTTAAAGAGCTTGCCCATTAAGATTGACTTCGCAATTCTATTCGGCTCTACTGTTTACGGTAATAGATTAAGGGATAGCGATATAGACTTAATAGTGGTTTCAGAGGACTTTAAAAACATGCCCTTTGAAAAGAGAATTTTAATTCTTCAAAAATACTGGAAACATAACGTATTGATTGAGGCCTTTGGTTTCACCAGCGATGAGCTAGAGAGACTTAGAGATAAAAGCATTGTGATACAAGAGGCCTTAGAAAAAGGAAGAATCCTTCTGAGAAGAAAAGGAATAAAAATTTAGGTCTTTTTATATAAAAAAATCCTTTAATGTTAGTATGCATAACTTCATAAATTGTATTGCAATTTTTAGCTTAGTTGCTGCATCAAAGACTTTTTCTAGCATTGAATTAGATTTATTGATATGCAGAATTACTATGAAGAACTCCTAGCGAGAGCTAGAGAAATAGCCATTCTTAAATCAATAATTTCTCTCCTACAGTGGGACTTAGAAGCCAAGATGCCTCAAAGTGGAATTCATCTTAGAAAACAGCAGCTAGCAATGCTAAGTAAGATCTTGCATAAGAGAATCTGCGATCCTGAGATTAAAATGCTTCTTAATAAAATCGATATACAAACTTTAAGCGAGGCTCAAAAGAGAAATGTATATTTAATTAGAAAAAACTATGAGGAGCAAGTCAAACTCCCTGAGAAACTAATCTCGGAAACTGCTGAGCAAAGAGCAGCTACCATTGATGTATGGAGGAGGGCAAAAGCAGTTGGTAATTTCGATATCCTCAAACCAGAGCTGATGAAACTATTTGAATTGAAAAAGCAAATGGCTAATATCTTAATGGAAGTTAAAAGCGCTTCGAATCCATATGAGGCTCTCATAGATATCTACGAGCCCAAGGTAACCATTAATTTTTTAACGAAAATCTTCGAGGAGCTTAAGCGGGAGTTGCTTATTCTTGTTGAAAAATACAGAGCAGTGTCTAATGAGTTAGATGCAGCTATTTTGAAAATTAAAATACCAGTTGATATTCAACGCCAGATCGCAAGAGCTCTAGCTAAGTTCTTTGAGTACGACATTGAAACGAGTCAAGCTTGGGGTAGAATTGATGAAAGCGAGCATCCATTTACCTCTGGCTATTACCATGACATTCGAATCACCACGAAGTACCACGAGGATAACTATATTTCTTCTATATTCTCAATACTCCACGAAGTGGGCCACGCTTTATATGAACACAACTTAAATCCAGAGTTCATCTATCAACCAATTGGAACAACTTGCTCCTTTGGCTTTGAAGAAGCGCAAGCGAGGTTCCTTGAAAATATAATAGGAAGGTCACGCGAGTTCTGGAGCTACTTCCATCCAAGGCTTAAGAAGATCGCTGGTGATTTTTTACCTCTGGACTTAGATGGCTACCTCGCAGCTATAAATCAAATTAAGCCTACTAAAATACGCATTGAAGCAGATGAAGTTACCTATAATTTGCATATATTAATTCGCTTTGAAATCGAGCTTGATTTATTCGCAGAGAAAATCAAGATATCTGAGTTACCACAGGTTTGGGATGAGAAATATTTAAACTATTTAGGATTGAAAATCGAAAACGATAGGGAGGGGGTTCTGCAAGATATCCACTGGGCAAGTGGATACTTTGGATACTTCCCTTCATATGCACTTGGTAATCTCTACTCAGCTCAGATTTTAAGCAAACTTGAGAGAGAATTGAACTGGCGGGAGCAAATCGCTGAGGGAAGCTTTCAAGGTGTGAAGAAATGGTTAGTTGAAAATATCTATACCTATGGAAACCTATATGACCCACTGGACTTGATAAAGAAAATCACAGGAGAGGAACTCTCCATAGAGCACTATTTGAATTACCTAAAAAATAGATATGCTAAATAACAATTAACATTTAAATGAAGTTCTTAATCTTCATCTAGATTGCACTGCGTAGATGCTTACTATTAGTCCCATATCTGCTTACTATTAAGCTCACCCATATTTAACTGCTGGGCAGTTCTCCATGCATTTCCCGCAGTGCTTGCAGCGATTTGATATTTCCACTTCTTCTTTTATCTCTATTGCCTTTGCACTGCAGTTAGCCGCGCATATTCCACATTTACTGCACTTAAGCGCTCTCAATATCGACTTCCTAGCTTTCTCCATGAGCTCCATTGCAGTTCGCATTTCTCGACTTCTAACGGTGACCGTTCCACTTGCGTAGATTGTTAAACTGGATTTATCAATTGAGAGATAAAGCAGTCCCTCGGCTTTCCTAGGCACGCCAATTGCCTTGAGCATGCTGAAAACTCTATCTAGATCCAGTGGTATGCCAAAGCTTCCCTCTGCATATATCCAACCATCTGCAGCACAGGGAGTGTAGCCTGAAATCATATTGAACTCAAGAGTTCTCTTCTCCACCTTAGCCACTTCCAGCTCTATTCCAAGTTCAGCCATTAACCTTCGCTGTGCAGGTGGATATTTCCTCCACCTCCAGAAGCCATATTTCACCCATTCTTCAGGCAGGTTCATTTTCCTAGCATATTCCTTTAAATAAAGCTCCCACTTCTCCCAAGAACTAGGGATTATTTCCCTTATTCTTTCAAATTCAGCTAAACTTGAAGCTGGACATAGCCAACATCCAATTCTATCAAAGCCTTTTTCATAGAGGGGATTGTACTCGGCTTTCTCGCGAAATATATAAAGCCAGATGTGAAGCGCTGTCCAGTTTTGAATTGGGGATGCTGAAACTTGATTTCCAACCCAGGGATTCTTCCATATTCTTTGGCTCCTTGATCTCAACTCAGATTCATATTTCCTCTGGCCTATGAAGGTCAAGCAGCCCCTTGGGTAGTTTTGGTCAATTAGCTGCGTAACTTTAGCCAGCTTGCAGACTTTGCAGCACCATCTTGCCTCAACAGAGGGGGGGCCAAAATGCTCTAGGTTAATCCAGAATGCATCATTAACTGAGGCTTGGAGTAAATTCAAGCCATATTTACTTGCATTCCTTAGGACATTGATCTTAGTTTCCTCGAATTCCAAGCCTGTGTCCACGAAGATTACGTCAAAATGTTCTATGGCTTTTTTAACAAGCAGTAGGGTAACTAAGCTGTCCTTCCCCCCTGAATAGGAAACTGTCACAGGTCTATTGGTATTCTCCACAACCTTTTTTATAAAATCGATTGCCTCAGCTTCATAGCTCGCTATCACTTCCTCATTTGCTTCAACTGCATCGCTCCAGCTCTGCCCTCCTAGTAATATTTTTTCTTCTTCATAGCCACTCCACCTAGTTTTAACAGCTATTCCTCTCTCTCGCTTGAGCATTTCCAAGCCATTCATCCTAGCTCTGCCAACTGCAATTGGCTTATCTTCGCTGAATACAATCACCTCATCCCCTTTTTTTATATTTGAATCTGCATCGATAACTCCAGGGCCTAGTACGTTGGCTGTTTTTAATATGTATTGAGCTGCTCCTTCGTCCACTTTCACATATCTACGCTTGACATTCATCCTCCGTGCAGCGCTCAATCTAGGAAGGAAGACCCAATCTAGTTTGAGAGGTTCAAAGCGCAGCGAGCCAATAACTTTGCCATCTAGGATTATTTCATCCATTCTATCCTCAAATGGCACTTTATTGAGCACCACCAATTTATCCCTTGGAATTAAATTTGCATCTCCGAAGTCTCTTTCCACTATTTTTCTTATCAGATTTAAATCAAATTCAAAAGCAGGACGGATATCACCAGGTGGAGTAATATCTACTTTAATAGCTCTGGAGCTGCATTTACCGCATTTCTCAGCCAATATTGGTAAATTGCATTGCGTGCACCAGTAGAGCTGGAGTTCACCTAGATATACCCTGCTCATATTTTAACTTATAGTTATAATCAGCTTATACTAGATGTAGGTTTTTCCCATCCACAAGTATTTAAAATTTTATATCAAAATTTATTAAATCAAATATCAAAATTTTTGAATTCTAATTTATATTTTAATATTAAATCGAAAGTTTTATATAAATCAAAATATCATCACCATAATAATTATCATAATAATAATGATGAATTTAACCAGATAGGAGGTGATAGTGATGAGGGAGAGAATTCTTTACTTGCTAAGTATTGTTAAAGACCCAAGAACTACAGCACTCTTACTTGGGATATTGCTTTTAACAATTGCAACTGAAGCAGTATCTGCATATGGCACATTCCGAGGACCATAAGAATTAATAAAATTTATTTAATTTTTTTCCAACGTAGTTTCCCTGAAATTATTAGGCCAATTAACAGTGCGACTGGTATGAATAAAACTGTTAAGACTGCCGAGGGAATATGCACTATCCCTTGCACTTCAAGTGCTTCGAATATAAAGTGCCCAAGCTCAGTTAGGTAAAAAGCAGCGAATACTACATATAATCCCTCCATGGTTCGCTGCAAATTCATCTGAGTTTTCTGAGTCTCGTGCATCCCCTGAAGGAGTTTGTAGCTCTGCTCCTGCGCAGTTAAATTAATCCTCATGTTCAATATCGCGATTATATCTGAGATTTCATCTCTTATCTCTTTCACTCTTTCCACGAATCGCTGATAGTCATTTTTGATGGAAATCCATCCCCTTAATAATGGAGTTGAAATAAGACTATAACCCTCCACTGGTTCTCCCTTCCAACTCTGGAGTAGATTTTGCAGGCTCTCTCCATAAAGCACTGCCTCAGCTAAAAGATGGCGGAATTCCTCGCTGATGTTAGCTGTATTAGCTAGCCTAGCCATTAACTCGATAAGCCATTCTCTTATGACCTGTGCGCTAGCGGTATCAAGCTCTTCCTTAATCACTCTAAATCGCGTGCTTATTTCTTTCTCAATTATACCTAAATGATAAACCGCAACCTCGTATTTCTCCCTTGGAAGTGCAATTAAATGGAAGTAGTTTTCCATGTGCATTAGATTATCAATAATTGACTCCGCTTGCCTCTCAAGCGATTCTTTTCTAGAGGAGAAAACTAGATATCGCTCTCTTCCCTCGCCATCAGGTTCGAATTTTGTGAAAATCTTCACATTTCCTGTGTATTCCCCTGCAAATATCTCGCCTCCCTGCAGTAGCCTCGCTATTTCTCCTCTTGAAAATTCCTTATCTGATAGCAATATATCCAGCTCAGAAAGTTTGCTATCAGAGGGAAATACTATCGATTTAAGCAATTCAAGCTTTCCAAAGCTAATTTCACTCTCGCCAGCTATCCAAAATTGATAGGCATAATAGTTAAGTATGAAACTAAGCTTTATCAATAGTGTATAATTGCCTGTTTTCTTCACCCCAAACGCATTGTTCTTCTGCCAAGTTATTTCACTCTCAAGAAATCCAACTTTAAGCGCTATTTTTTTGAATTCCTCCTTAATCGAATATCTATCTCTCCCATTCAAGGTGTAGCATACAACATTAACGTGGGATGGAAGAGGGATGTATTCTAAGATTGCGCGGCTTATCTGCCTATGGAGGTCCTCGATTAAAGTTATAGCGCCCTCTGGACATTTCTTAACGCATTCACCACACTCAATACAGTTCTGTGGATTAATTACCTCTGCTCTTCCCTCAATTATTCCATATACATTACTTGGACAAATGGTTGAACAGAGACCGCAGTTAGTGCACTTATTGCGGTCAACTTTTGGGGGCATATATCTATATTATTAACCTTGGATTTTTAAGTATATCATCAGACCATAGAAATTTACCTTGAAATAAAACTGGGAATTGCAGCATCTTCATTACCCTTAAGAGATCTGCTAGGCTTTTATTTCTATATGAAAACATTCCATGGGATAGTTGAAATACATCGCTATCCTCGAAGAAGGAAACAAAGGTCCCGCCCATGTTGCCATATTCAAAGATTCTCACTTTTATAGCATATTTATTGTTGCTTTCTTTTTCCAGTTCCCAGATGAAGGGCACATTGAAATTCTCTCCCTGCATTAGTACATACATTCCATTCCCTAGTACAAGGTAATCCCTACCATAGAGTGATCTTCTTCGCGCAAGTGCTACGGCATCGCAAACTGGAAAGCCACAGCTTAATAGCCTAGCAAAGGTATAGCCAATTTCCAATGCTTCCTTATTCAAAACCTTGAATAAGGTTACCACACCGCAGACTGAGCCTCGCTTGATAAGCTCCATTCCTTCTTCATAGCTCCTGCAGGCATTCAAGAAGAAAGCAGGGGTATTATTTACCTCAAGTTCACTTGCATGGAGATTACCATCGGAGCAGAGAAATCCACGTGCATCGCAGTGACCAATATAATGCACCATATCATAGCCAGCGGCGAAGATCTCCTTCAAATCCCTCCTGCTGGCCATTTGAAATATATCTGTCTCAAGTGGCACATCGTCTCTCTGCTTATAAATACGTGCAACATTAGCCTGTTCCTCGCTCATCTTATCGTCATTGAGAATTAAAGCTACATCAATATGATCCTTCTCCGCTTCAGTATATCTCAATTGATTCAAAAAGGCAATCTCCTCAGCCTTAACCACGTCCACAGGTGTTTTAGAAGAAAGCCAAGCATGGCTTTGGGTATTCCTCAACACAGGCATGACCAACAAGCGAGATGCCTCAGCTTCATCACCCGACCTGAAGAAATCCTTAAGCGAGTGACTAATGACTTCCCTCTCAGTGATTTCTCTAGCTTGGGGCATATAGATCAATGATAGTTCATTGAGCAGAAAAGGCAGTGCTCTAGCTCTATCTAGCGAGGGCTCCACATATGTGGAGAGATGCCAAGGGGGTATGAATTCTCTAACTCTCTTCCAAGGTATCTCTAGATATATGCTAATTTGATCTTGAATCTTTTTATGATAGAGTTCTTTTGCATCTAAATTCAAAGCCTCAAGAGCACTTACTTCCCGCATCTTTATCTTATATAAACCAGCTGTCCTAACTAAGCAATCGAAGAAGAAAACCTGCTGGAGAATCTCGCTCACTCTATCCTCAAACTCTGGAAAACTAGGAAGCTCAAGGTGGAAGCCATTTTCACATTCAATCCTAGGTCTGCCTATTTTTAAATCCGCGAGTAAATAGTAAACAAGTGGGGCAGCTGAATAGATATATTCAAGCCTAGGGGGAACATAGATCTCCACTCCACTTTTGAACTTCCTGAGCTCAGGAATTTCTGCTTTCTTGGAGAAATCTATCAAAGGAGGATGACCGCGAAGAGTTGGATAGGTTCTCTCGCAGTTATCGATTTTAATTGCTGAAGAAAGTTGGGAAATTGCTCTAGCTAAATCCCTCAGATCTTTAGTAATTTTAATTCTAGCTTGAGGCTTCTTGCAATAGGAACGCGCTCCTATTACCACACTGGTTTTTGGTTCAAATTCAAATGAAATCTTCGACTCGTCGAAGATAACCTTCATTTCACTTTCCAAGAAGATATATATCTTCAAATGGGCATTGATCTCTAGAATATATCCATCTTTATTGAATTCAAATGCCCCTGGATGTGTTATTTGCTTCAAAAGCTCATAATCTCTAGCTCTCCTAATGAAGGTTACAAAAGCATTGAACTGCATTTTTCTGCATTTAACTGCAAATATCCTATCCACTGGGAATCGAAATTCATATGTTTGATCTATAACTTCGTAATCCTCTAAGTTAATATTGAGGGTTTTTTTCTCATCAGTGTCAAAAATCATCAATGAGTTTTTTTCAAATTTAACCTCAAGCACAAATTTATTATCTCTCCCACAATCTATTAAAAACTATCGCTACTTTTTTGCATAAATTTTAAAAATAATAGTTTCAAATATTAGCTTTACAATCAATAAAATAATGTTGATCGCAGGGCTGGATGAAGCAGGCAAAGGATCTGTAGTTGGACCCATGGTAATAGGAGCAGTGGTAATAGAAGAAAAGGAGCAGTCCATTTTAAGCACACTGGGTGTGAAGGATTCAAAGAAGCTTTCCCCTAGGAAGAGAGAGCAAATTGCACTGCAAATTAAAAATATATTTCAACATTTTGAATATGAAGTAAGCGCTAGTGAAATAGACGAGCTTAGGAAGAAATTTACTATGAATGAAATAATGGTGCTGTGCTTCTCAAGGGTATTAAACCAGTTGAATATAAGCAAAGCAATAGTGGATGCAGCTGATGTTAATCCAAGGAGATTTGCTTGGAAACTTAAGCAAAATGTGCCTAGAATTGAGATTCACGCTGAGCATAAAGCTGATGAAAAATACACCATAGTGGGAGCAGCTTCCATCATAGCAAAGGTAAAAAGGGATTCATGCATGAAAGAATTAGAAAGGAAAATTGGGAGGCAAATTGGCAGCGGATATCCAGTGGATTCAAAAACCAAGAGATTTCTAGCCGATTGCTACAACAGCGGGGATCCCCCAGATTGCATTAGACTATCTTGGAAAACTTGGCAAAACTTAATCAAGAGGGAAAGCATTAAACCTATTACCTAAATGATAAGGAAATAGAGAGGTGATAGCCTGAAGAACGAAGTAGAGCATAAAGGAGAAGTCATAACTAGGGTGCGCATCCCTAAAAAGGAGCAAGGCGAGATACTAGGCGTGGTGGAAAGCATGCTTGGCGCGAATCACGTTAGAGTTAGATGTTTAGATGGCGTTACTAGGCTCTGTCGAATACCTGGCAAGATTAAAAAGAAGATCTGGATCAAAGAGGGCGACATAGTTATAGTTCAACCGTGGAGTTTTCAAAGAGACAAAGCAGATATAATCTGGCGGTACACCGAGCCCCAGGTTGCTTGGCTTGAGCGAAATGGATATTTGAAAGGGTAAGGGTAAAGCTTGCTGGATGAGAAGAAACTTAGGCAAATTGAGCAAGAGCTGGATGAACAGCGCATTAAAATAAAAGGACTAGAAGACCTCAAGGTATGGGGAGATGTATTTGATACTCAAACGCTTCTCGCGTTATATAAACTTGCGAATAAGGGTATAATTAAAGCTATGGGGGGAGCAATTGCCACTGGTAAGGAAGCAAATGTTTTCCACGCCATAGGCAGCGGAGGAAGGGAGCTTGGGGTGAAGATTTATAGAATTGCAACAAGCGACTTCAAAGCAATGCAAGAGTATATAATAGGGGATCCTAGATTTGAGAAAATCAAGCATAGTAAAAAGGATATAGTTTTTGCTTGGACCAAGAAGGAATATAGAAATTTAGATAGAGCCATGCAAGCTGGAGTGAGAGTGCCTCAACCTATGATTGCAGAGAGAAATATATTGATAATGGAATTCATAGGCAAGGATGGAGTTGCAGCTCCACTTCTACGCGAAGCTGAGATTAAAAAACCAAAGCAAATTTTCCAGAAAGTTGTAGAGAACATGAAGCTTCTTCATCAAAAGGCAAAGTTGGTTCACGCTGACCTAAGTGAGTATAACATAATGTATTTCAATGATGAACCAGTTTTCATAGATATGGGTCAGTCTCTAGTTCTCGAGCATCCAAACTCTGAGGAGTTCCTTAAGAGAGATGTTAAAAACATCGTGAGATTCTTCCAGAAATTGAGAGTGAAATGCACCGAAGAGGAAGTACTTAAAAAAATAAAAAATAAATAATAAAATAAATTATGAGGCAGTATGTAAAGGTACCAAGTGATAGAATTGGTGTGATAATTGGCACCAATGGTGAAATGAAAAGACAAATTGAGGAAAAAACAAACACAAAGGTAGAAGTGGATAGTGAAACTGGTAGCGTAACAATCGAAAGTAGGGGCGAGAGTGCAGATGAAATTTTTCAAGTATTGAGAGCAACTGAGTTGATAAAAGCCATTGGAAGGGGTTTCAGTCCTGAGAGAGCTTTTTGTTTAATTGACAGCGAGGAGCTAATTTTGGATATAATTGACCTATCCACAGTTACCTCCTCTGAGGGCGAACTTCGACGAATAAAGGGAAGAATCATAGGTGAAAAGGGCAAGATGAGGGACTTCATGGAGCGCACAACAGGTGCAAAGATCTCCATCTATGGCGATACAGTGAGCATAATAGGCACGCCTGAGCAGATCAACGTAGTCAGAGGAGCCATAAACATGCTTATAAATGGAGCACCACATGGAAGTGTTTATGGCTATCTTGAGCGCAAGCGCAGAGAGGCAAAGCGATTTGAACTCGATTACTATAGATAGGCTATGGAAGAACTAACATTTGCAGAGCTGCTTACTAAAATCAGCACGTATATAGTAATTGCATTCACCGCAGTTATATCAATCATGGGATTAATGGTTTATCGTGGACTGCATCTTACCTCGAGCTTGATAACATTTTTATTCCTAGGTGCATTTTTAAGTGTATTGGTACTCTATTAGCACTGGCTACTATACGCATGCTCCCTTAATCGTCTTTTGTCGAATTTTTAATCGATGGTTGCAGAAAGTATTTATGTAAAGCTGACAACAAAAAAACGGGGAGTGGGTTAATGCCTCCAAATCGCGAAGTGGCAATTGTAGGTGCTGGTAGAACTAAATTTGGCGAGCTCTATGAACGCAGCTTGATAAGTCTAACTGTTGAAGCCGGGCTCAATGCACTTAAAGAAGCCAATCTAGAGCGAAAAGACATAGATGAAATGGTGGTTGGCTCCTTCATAACTGAGATAGTAAATGAGCAAGGCAATCTACCAGCCTTCCTCTCAGAAGAACTTGGAATCAACATACCAATCACACGTACCGAGGCAGCCTGCGGCTCAGGAGGGAGTGCTCTATACTGTGGCATCACTGCAATAAAATCCGGGCGCTCAGATATAGTACTAGTGGGAGGAGTGGAGAAAGCAACAGACTGGGATGCAGGTATAGCTTATATGGCAGCGGCTAGCGAATGGGAGAGGCTATATGATTTCGACTTCACTGGTTTAAACGCTGCAATGGCCAAGCGATATTTATATGAATACCCAGAGACCAAGCTCGAGCATCTTGCTTTAATCTCAGTTAAAAACCATAAGCACGCTAGAGACAATAAAAATGCCCATCTAAGGAATCAAATAACAGTTGAACAAGTTTTGAATTCAAATATGGTCTCAGATCCATTAACGATATTTCACTGTTGCCCTGTATCAGATGGTGCAGCAGCTGTTATCTTAGTGAATGGCGAACTGGCTAAAGAATTTGAAAACCCTGTTTATGTAACTGGCTCAGGAATGAGTACAGATTCAATTGGTTTATATGCGCGCGAGAGTTTTACTTCATTAAAAGCAACTAGACTGGCAGCAGCTGCTGCTTTTCGAGAAGCAGGGAGAACTATAAAGGATGTAGATATCTTGGAGCTTCATGATGCCTTTACCATTCAAGAACTCCTAGCCTATGAAGAACTAGGACTCGTGGAAAAAGGCAAGGCTTGGAAGATGATAGAAGAAGGCCATAAATCAAGCTCAAGGCACGTGGTTTACAATACAAATGGCAAGGAAATAATTGTAAACTGCGGAGGGGGATTGAAAGCTGATGGACATCCAGTTGGTGCAACTGGAGTTAGACAAGCAGTTGAGCTATATCACCAATTAACAGGTAAATCAGACCACCCCGTGAGCAAGTCGCTGGGCAGAGAACCTAGAGTGGGACTTTGCCAGAATATAGGCGGTACAGGTTCATTGATAACAGTTCACATACTAGAGGTGAAAACTTGAGTCTACCGCAATCTTGGAGAAATATCCGCACGAGCTACAGACTCCTAGCAAGTATATGTGACTGCGGAAGCAAAAACTTCCCCCCTAGAGAAGTTTGCAGAGAGTGCGGGAGGGACACGCATATAGTGCATAAATCACTAGTTAAAAGCGGCAGACTTTATTCCTACACCCATCGCGTTGAAAATGGAGAGCATATATTCCCCTGCTATGTGGAAATCGATGGAATAATTCTACCAAGCAGATTAACCGATGTAGATCCAGAGGAAATCAAAATAGGCATGGAACTTGAGCCAACCTTTAGAATACTAGGTGAAACAAGCGATGGAGTAATAGAATATGGAAC
>JAWCLZ010000012.1:15708-41034 GCA_038850275.1 Methanocellales archaeon
ATATTCCGGCCTAAGAAAACATATAAAGAACTAAGCTTGCACGTCCCAAAGAGGATCTCAAGCAAAGCAGGCATTATAGGCTATGGAGTGCACATACCCAAGTTCCGGATATCGATGGAAGAAGTAGCCAAATTCGTGAAGGAAGACCCAGAGCTCCTTAAGCAAAGTACCATGTTTATAGAAAAAGCAGTGTTAAACTGGGATCAAGATAGCACCACGATGGCGGTTGATGCAGCTAGGAATGCACTTCTCCACGCTGGAATCGATGGCGAGGAAATCGATGCAATTTACTTTGGAAGCGAGAGTAAGCCCTATGCGGTAAAGGCAAGTGCGATAACAGTGGCAGAGGCAATTGGAGCCACCCCTAAGGTAAAAGCTTATGACATTGAATCAGCTTGCAAAGCTGCCACGAGTGCAATTCCAGATGCAATAGCGGTGGTGGAGAGTGAGAGATTTAAATTCAGAAATGCAATGGTAATCGGCTCAGATAACTCTCAAGCTAGGGAGGGAGATGCTTTAGACCCAACCTCAGGTACAGCAGCAGCTGCTTTTATCATTGGAAAAAAGGATGTAATAGCTCGACTCGAAGGCTACGCGCCCTATGCAACTGATATCCCTGATTTCTGGAGGAGAGATGGAGAGCCATTCCCCAAGCATGGGGGGCGCTTCACAGGCGAGCCAGCTTATTTCAAGCACATCATAGGTGCTTGCGAGCTATTATTCAGTGAACTTGGAATAGAAGGTAAAGATATCGACCACGCGGTTTTCCACATGCCTACAGGTAAATTTCCATTTAAAGCTGCAAAGCGCTTAGGGATAGATGAAGAGAAACTTAAATATAGCTTCAACGCTCCCTATATAGGCAATTCCTATTCAGCATGCGGACTCGTTGGCCTAGCAAGTGTGCTCGACCACGCTGGTGACAATGAAGTCATTCTCCTAGCTCAATATGGATCAGGAGCAGGGGCAGATGCAATGCTATTCATCACCGAGGAAGCAATTTTAGATAAACGAGAGCGAGGAATAAGAGTTGAAGATCTATTGAGTGATAAAAAATACACAGACTTCCACACTTATAGAAAGCGCAAGATATCGCACTTCCATAAAGAATTTTAAAAAAATATGCGGCTGCCGGGATTCGAACCCGGGCTAGAGGCTATTTCCCATTTTGAGTTGGGAAGCCCCTGTCCTAACCACTGGACCACAGCCGCTTATATAATTTTATTACACTTCTTCTATTTCAATTCTTTTTCCTGAATGCAAATGCTCCAAGCGCGATAACGAGTAGAATTGCTTCAAAGCTAGGCATTTTAATCAAGGTGGGAGTCGCAGTTGGAGTTAAAGTGGGAAGTGGAGATGAAGTTGGAGAGGGCGTTGGAGTTGGAGTTAACGTAGGCGTAGGCGTAGGTATAGGTGCAGACTCAGAGGTTGAAAGCCATTCTAAGCAGTTGAGTCCGAATTTTAAATTATCTTTAACCGCTATATCATAATTTCTAAAGATATGATAGCTACCTATGATTACCACTTTACCTTTCCCAAGCTGGGAAACTGCAATTACAGGTGGAGCAGTGCCAATGATTTTCTCCTCCCCAGTGGTATATGAATCCACATTAGCTCTTGCCACTGCCTGCGCTGGTGGCTCAATTGTTACTGAGCTGAATTGAGCTTGAAGTGCTTTAACATCTTTAAATATCGCGTGGTCGCTAAAGGATGAAACCTCAATCAAATAGCCATTGTGATAAACAATGTTTTGATTAACTTTAACTCCAAATTGCTGAGTTAGCTCTATAAAAGGCTGGTAGCTTACTCCGTTGCTGAATATGAGTAAGCCCCCTCCTGAGTTCACGAATTCTTTTATTAATGGAGTATAACTTGGATTGTAAAAAGCCGCGTCGTGCACAATCAAGACTTGATATTGATTAAGCACCTCAGGTATTATGAATTCCTTCTCTTCAACTTCATAGCCAGCGCTTTTTAAAGCTTGAGCAAAATTAGTCAAACCCTCGGATATGCTTAGAGAGTTAATTCCATTATCCCTACCTGAAATAGTTATGAAAAGCACTGATTTGCTAGGAGCTGCAGCTATAGAGGGGAAAATTAAGATCAAGAGAGCAATTGCAAATATATATTTAAACTTCGATTTCAACCTCAATCTCAATCTAAATCTCAATTTTCCACCACACATCCAACAATTCTATATTATCATATATCTCTTTTTCCCTTGAGTAGCGTGAGCGATTTAATCCACTCTCCTCGTGCTTCACGAGTGCTTCCAACTATCATTCTCCTTCCATCGCTGAATTGCTCAATCTTCCCGCTTGCCTCAATGATTTCACCAGGCAAAGCTTGACCTGCGTAAGTATGGGTATAAGAAAGCACTTGTTTCACTTCTTCATGCTCTACATCATAAATTGCTGGGGAGTCAAAAGCATAATATGTATTCAAAACCCTAGCTTCTATTACATCGCGCCTTACCTCAATTCCCTTCCCCAACGCTGGGCCTATTTCCTCCCAGTCTCGAACATATAGTAAGTCAAAATAAGTGCCATCGATCATCCCTCTATTAGCCTTTCGTAGTTCATGGACTAGGAATTCTTCATAGCTTAACTCAGGCTTCCTCTTCTCATAAATAGCGTGCCACATCTCAGAACTAACTTCTTCAATTAAGCCTTTTTTTTTAGCCTCTATTAATATCTCTCTAGCTCTATACCAAGTCCCCCCATAGACTATGAAGTCTATATCAGATTTCTCCCCTGCTAAGCCACATAGCCTTGAGCCTGTTATCCCCATTTTCTCTTGAGGTATACCTTTGCTTGTAAATAATTCAATGAGCTTAGTCACCTTAGGATCTTCAACAGCACGCAGTGCTTTATCCGAGTGTAAGATCAGCTTCACATCTTCAAATGGAACAATATGGACATCTTTAACATAGCTTGGTTTAAATTTCTCTAAAAAAGCATAGGCTTCCTCAAAATCGAGTTTTTTAAATCGCCTGCCCTCTCGATTAACTCTTTCCCCTTTTTCACTTGGTATATAGCGTAGCAAGCAGCGTAGGCTCTCCCCCTCAGGGTGGTAATCTACAATTGAAAAGATCCAGTCTTCCTTAGTTATGATGAAATCACGAAGGCGAAATTTAAAGAGCATCTAAAATAAATATTATAGTTGAATATTAATTTGTTTATTTTATTTTCATTCTTCATTTGTAGTTAAAAATTAAGAAAAATATTTACTAATCAAGAAATTATGATGAGGAGGAAATTTATGCCTGAAGTTTTATTAATATGTCGAGATGGACTTGCTAGCTCGATTGCAAGCAGTTTGATATTCGCCATAGGTGCAAAGAGAGCAGGTGTAGATATAGGGGTATTTTTCACCCAAGAAGCTCTTCAAGCTATAGCTGAGAATAAATTTGAGCTACCAATGCTCTTAAAGGAGCACGTGGATAAAATAGCTAAAAATGCCAAGGGCATGGGGCTTTTAACAGATCCTTTGATGCTTTTGAAAAGCGCGAGCAATGCAGGCTTGGCATTATATGCCTGTCCAATTTGGGTTGGGTTATTAGAATTGAAGGGCAAATTGCCGCCTCAAGTAAAGGAGATAGATATACCCACAGCTCTTAAGACTATACTCGAGGCTAAAAAGATAATTGGATCCTTTTAAACTTCGACAGCAGAGCTTTTAAACTTTCAACAGCAGAGCTTTTAAACTTTCAACAGCAGTAGCAGTATGATAAGCAAAACTAGCAATGCTATACCTGTTAAAATTGAAATATTTATATCCTCGATCGCTATTGAAGGCAGCTCCGCTGGACCTGTAGCTGGGGGATACCAGAAAAATAAAGGTAAATATATAATAAAAAGCGCTAGGATGAAGATCACGAATGTAGCTAATATCCACTTTCGCATCTAATAGCCCCCAATTTTTATTTTAAATTCTCATATAAATATTTTTATCACATCATTTTATCTCTCAATTGCACTTTTTGTTTAATAATCCGACAAATTTATCTATTTATTCTCAAAATTTTTCATCGATGAAAAAAGAACCTATAAATGAAGTTGAACTGCGATTCAAACTCGTGATAATAAACCTTATTTTGATAATGCTTCTTTTGATAGTTGTAATCATAATTTACTATATCTTGCACAAGTAAAGCGAGAGGTAACACGCTTAATCTCATAGCATTTTGGTCGTTTAATCTCACAGTAATCGCATAAGTAATTAATATCATCATATTATTAAGATTTAAGGGAGAAATATTTATGAAATCGATCCCAGCGGCTTCAGCATTGATTAGAAAGGGCAGTGAGATTTTGCTGATTCAAAGAAGATATCCCCCTGGAAGGGGGAAATGGGCTCTACCAGGCGGAGTTGTAGAGCAGGGGGAGAGTCCTGAGCAGGCTGCTGTGAGAGAAATTAAGGAAGAACTGGGTATTGAAATACAGATAAAAAAATTGATTGGAGTTTACAATGCGGCTATTCGAGATGGAGATCTAGAGTATAATTATGATATTCACTGCTTTGAAGCGGATTATAAAAATGGTGATTTAAAACCAAGTTCTGAAATCATGAACTATAGATGGGTTAAATCTAGAGAAGATATAGTTGATTTAATGCCCATGCTTACCAACACTTCGAAGAGGGCACTAGAGGACGCGGGTTTTTTATAATCATTAATTTAAGGCCCAATGTGCCCATATTCTGTTTGGCAGATTACGCAGCGCAGCCCAGCGCTTTCTAAGGTTTTCTTTACTTTTCTCATTTCAAGATAACTTGGTTTTTTAATATCCATTCTTCTGAACTCAGGTCGATAATCAAGGGCTACCACTTGCACCTCTGGATCTAGACTTGCAATTTTGACTCCAATTTTATATACCTCATCAAGTGATATGAAAGCAGGGTTATATGGAATTCCAACTCCAGTGAAAACTCTCCCTTTATATCTATCCAACATATATTTCAAGGCCTGCCATTCAGTTTCAAGCATTTTCCTTGCGAGAGAAGTATCCTTCACAGCGGTTATGTTGATAAAAGTATTGAGTTCCATTCCCTTGAGATCAATCCCTATATCTGTCATCCCAACCTCAACAAGTTCATCTAAATAGTCAGGGGTTAAAACCACGGCATTGGTATCAACGTGTATCCTCGCTCTAGCATCTGTATTAAGCCGCTTAAGCTCTTTGATGTATTCCAATAGCCAACGACGGTTTAAAGTACACTCTCCTCCTGAAATTGCCATTCTATCTACGTGGTAGTCAAAGCGCATTTGCATCATAACTCTAGCTGCTTGAGCTGGAGTCAAGGGGTCATATTTAGAGGAATAGGTTACCTCCCAGTTTTGACAAGTTGGACAGCGAAGGATGCAGCCATGTGCAAAGCAAGCAACTTCCACTGCGAAGCCATACTTGCTCTTCACATCATAAGGTGTGCCAACTCCTCCAACGGCGTGACCTTGAAAGCCACTTACAAGCCTGAGAGGCACTTGTTTGTTAATCTGACTTCTATCAGTTATTATCTCCATTCCCTCTTCGATAGCTGTAATGCAGCTTGGCCTTAACTTGCCATTAACAATTACTGCGCAGCTCCAGCATCCCCCAGTTTTACAGGGAGCTGAAATTCCAGATTGAGATGGAAAAGGGGTAATTTGATATCCAAGAATCTCAAGTGCTTTTAAAATAGTTATGCGCTCTGGCAGCTCAAAGCTCTCTCCATCTACTTTTATCTTCACTGCTGCTCTCTCTTCAAAACACTCCTCAAGTATTCTAGCTGAATAAGGACAAGCAGCTACACAAGCACCGCAGCCTGTGCACTGCTTTGAACAAGCAATTGAGGTTTTGCAGAAATTGCAATTCCTGCATTTTTCTAGTTTTCTAGCAACGTAGAACATAGCTAAATGGTATTTTTCTCTGCATCTCTTAGCTTTCGCAATGCCCTCTTTATTATATCAAATTTCTCTTTTCTATAGATCTCTTTTATACTCGCTTTCCTAGCTATATATTTATAGCCCCTGACCACTGCCACTGGCGTTCCCCCGTCAGCCTCCCCTGTTAATAAATTGCCTAGAGCAGCGAGTTCATCCACAATAGCCTCATTTTTAACCTTAAGCTCTCGTCCGAATAAATCGCGCTTTCCCCTCCAGTCCAAGAATGGGGCTATTCCAGCTATTCCTATTGCTACGCCAGTTTGTCCCTCTTTAAAGGCTCTCCCATTGGTGTCAGTGATTATAACCCCCACTTTTTTACCAGTTTTCTTGTAAATTCCCCGTTGTATTCTCCTCGCACTTAAATCGGGATTCTCAGGGAGCAATAGTACAAAGCCATCCTCTACGTTAGATCGATCCACACCAGCATTCACGCAAACGTGGCCGTATTTAGTCTGGCAGAGCAAAAAGGGATGTTCTATATATATTTCCCGGCTTTCATTGAGTACTGCTTGGATGAATCTAGGATCGTCATCATTGCGCTTCGCAATTTCAATAGCTCTTTTACTGGGCTTAATCTTATCCAAAGAAACAACTCTACCCTCTGCCTTGCTTACAACGGTTGAGCAAATTAATATTATATCTCCATCTTTTAATTCAGCGCGGGAGGAAATGATCTCAGCTAAATCGTCATCTTTTTTAATTAAAGGTATGCCATCGATGGTAAATGCCTCAATCCTCATTAAAAGATGAGCATATATCCTTTGTACTTAACCCTTTTCCTTATATTAATTTCCTTATTTTTAATACCCGCTGAAGTCCTGCTTAGTGTAATCAAAGAGGTCCTCGGTTATCCATTTCTCCACATCATAAATCTTATAGCCCTGTTTCTCCTTGACAATTACATTTTTAATCCCTGCATTTATAATTGCTCTTCTACATAGCTTGCAGGGCTGCCCCCCTACGATGCTTTTATCCTTAACATTTTCACCATATAGATAGAGTGTGCCATTAAGCACACTTACCCCTGCTCTAGCTGCATTTATAATTGCATTTTGCTCCGCATGCACAGCGCGACATAGTTCATAGCGCTCGCCCGCTGGGATATTCGCTTTTTCCCTCGGGCACTCGCCTAGATCTATGCAGTTCTTCGTTCCCCTGGGAGAGCCAACGTATCCAGTGCTAATTATTTGATCCTCCCTCACAATTACAGCTCCGAATCTTCGCCTCAAACAAGTCGCGCGTTGCGCCACTTCTCGAGCTATATTTAAATAATAATCTATCTTCGACGGTCGCATACTCGCGATTATAATCTTATTCACGATATTTAAGATTACGTACTCGTAAACTAAAGTTTAACCAAGGTGAGGAGTGAGTCAATGCTCCAATAGAGAGCACATCGACCCCTGTTTTAGCATAGCTTGCTAGATTGTTAAGATTAATTCCACCTGAGGCCTCGAGGATTAAGCGCTCCCTTAGCCCTAATTTCTCAATCTCAGCTATCGCTCTTTTTATTTCCTTAGGAGTCATGTTGTCGAACATGATTATATCAACGCCCAGTTTCACGGCTTTAACTGCATCTTCCATGCTTTCCACTTCAACTTCAATTTTCTTTGTAAAACTTGTTTTTTGCCTTGCATTTTTAATTGCATTTTCAAGTCCAGCAATTGCTATATGATTATTTTTAATTAACACTGCATCACTCAAGCAAAAGCGATGAGGATCACAGCCAGCTAGCGTTAAGGCTTTTTTCTCAAACTTTCTAAACCCAGGCGTGGTCTTGCGAGTGCCAGCAATGCGCACTCCCTTAGCCCTAGCGATATATTTACTTGCAAGCGTTGCTATACCACTCATTCTACCCATGAAATTCAAAGCAAGGCGCTCACACTGTAATATCTTGCGAGAGCTACCTCGTATTCTAAGCACTACCTCTCCCTTTTTTAATTTCTTGCCATCTCTTGTTTTAGATTCAGTTTTCAAGCCGAAGTATTCAAAGATCTTAACTGCCTCTTCAAGACCAGCGAGAACGCCGTTTTCTCGAGCAATGATTTCAGCTTCAATTATTTTATCAGGAATGAATTCACTGGTTATATCTCCATATTGCATATCTTCTTCAAAGAAGCGCTCAATTTCACTGCTCGTTAGCATTAGATAACTTTTTATGCCTTATACAATTTATAATATTTTTCTAATTAAGTGAAAAAGATGAAGATTGGCATAGTGGGGATTGGGGCTATTGGAAAAGAACTCTGCCTAGCAATAGATTCAGGAGTGATAAATGCTGAATTGGCTGCTATATATGATAGAGATATAGCGATGGCAGAGGGATTTGCCTCTAAGTTGAAGAGCAAGCCCAGAGTTTTAAAGCTCCAAGAAATGCTTGATTGTGTGGATTTAATCGTTGAAGCAGCTTCTCAAGCAGCTGTGCGCGAGATTGCAATACCTGCTCTTAAAAAGGGGAAGGATATCTTGATTATGAGCACGGGAGCGCTCTTAGATGAAAAACTTTTTCAGGAGATAAAAAACCTTGCAGTGCAAAATAACTGCAAAATATATATTCCATCTGGAGCGATTTTAGGTATCGATGGACTTAGGGGTGCTAGCTTAGCTGGAGTGGATAGTGTATCTCTAACTGTAATAAAGCCCCCAGCTGCTTTGAGTGATGCACCCTATGTTAAAGAGAAAAAAATCGATCTAAGCAAGATTAAGCAAGCCACACTCCTATTCGAAGGCCTCGCGAGCGAGGCTGTAAGGTTTTTCCCTGCAAATGTAAATGTTGCTGCAACACTAAGCTTAGCTGCTTCCAAGCAAATTAAAGTTAGGGTAATAGCGGATCCCTCAATTGATAAAAATTTGCATAAGTTAGAGATCAAAGGAAGATTTGGAGAAATGGAGATCTTCATCAAAAATTTACCCTCACCCTGCAATCCTAGGACGAGCTATCTCGCAGTGCTCTCAGCAATTGCGACTTTAAAAAGAATATCTGAGCCAGTTCAAATTGGAACATGAGGAGAGATAACTTGAAGGAAATTCGGCAAAGAATCCTTGAACTTAAAGCTCAAAGGAGAGCCATCATACTTGCGCATAATTATCAATTACCCGAGATACAGCAAATTGCAGATTACGTTGGCGATTCCCTTGATTTGAGCCAGAGGGCAGCAGCGTGCGAGGCAGAGGTAATAGTTTTCTGCGGAGTTGATTTCATGGCTGAGAGTGCAGCAATTCTATGCCCCGATAAAAAAGTTCTAGTTCCAGATTTAGAAGCACGCTGTCCAATGGCGGCTATGATCACACCTGCTCAGCTTAAAATAGCGAGAGAGAAGCACCCTGATTCAACCGTGGTTTGCTATGTGAATACAACAGCCGCGGTTAAAGCTGAAAGTGATATATGCTGCACCTCTGCAAATGCAGTTAAAGTAGTCGATTCCCTCCCAGACCAAAAAATCATTTTCATCCCAGATAAATATCTCGCAGCATATGTTGCCTCAAAGGTCAAAGGCAAGCATATAATACCGTGGGAGGGCTTTTGCCCGACCCATGAGCAAATCACGCTGGCGGATTTACTCTGGGTAAAAGAAGAGCATCCAGAGGCAGAAGTGCTAGTGCATCCAGAATGCAAGCCTGAGGTAATTGCAAATGCAGATTTCGTTTATAGCACAGGAGGTATGGTAAAGCACGTGAGAAACTCAAATGCGAGGAAGTTTCTAATTGGAACCGAGATAGGATTGATATATAGACTTAAGAGGGAGAACCCTGAAAAAGAATTCTATCCTATTTCCAATCAAGCAATTTGCGCGAATATGAAGCGAAATACCCTTGAAAAAGTTCTTCACTGCCTTGAAAAAATGGAGTTTGAGGTAAAAGTGCCTGAGGATGTAAGAAGAAGAGCTAAGCAAGCGTTGGATAGAATGCTTGAAGTCAGACGAGGAGATTAATTTTTAGATAATTTTCACCATGTTAGATAATTTTTTATCCAACTGTTTATAATTAAGTGAAAGAATGAATAGGTGGATTTTGATCTTAATCGCATTATTAATTCTATTGTTCAGCTTCAGCATTGCTAGTGCTCAAGCATTGCATATTTTTTTTATACATGACTTCAAATTCGGAGGCATTGCAATGGCTGAGGAAGTGAGATCTGTGCATAGGGGGGAAAACTACACATTAGTGGTGATTTTACCCTTTAGTAATGCTAGAATTGAAGATATTTCCTTCGAAAATAGTTCTCTGCAATTCAATGCCAGCCCCACTCGAATTAGTTTCACAAACTGGGTGCTGAATCTATATGTAACTGATAGCGATGTAGGGGCTTTGAAAACTATTTCAATTAAAGTTAGCTATTTTGATGCTAATTTAACATTGAAAAATGAAACCTGTAAAATAGAGATATTAGTGGGCCCGCCAATGCCTCAGTTCCCCCTAGAGTTAGCGCTTTATCAAATAACACTACCTGAATATCAAGGCGTGCCTGTAGTTATAAGGGGAACAATTGAGCAAATTACTAAAGTGAGTGAGTTTTATAAGATAACTATAACCGATGGTGCATCTAGAGCCAAGGTCACCTCAACCTTAGGCAACTTCAAAGTCGGAGAGAGAGTGAAGATAGCAGGGGAAATAAGATTCGAAGGCGAGATCTACACCTCAAATATAACTAAAATTAAGCAGTTAGAAATAGATGCTCCAGTTGTGGTAACGCAGGGCGGGGAATATAAGATTACCATAAAAGCAGATGGCAAGCCAGTGGAAGGTGCAACTGTTTTAATAGAGAACTCGATCTACTTAACTGATGAAAATGGAGCTATATTCCATAGATTTAATGCAACTGGAGCAGTGCATATCGAGGCAAGAAAAGAAGACTGCCTCTCGGCTAGAGCAATTGTTGTAGTTGAAAAGCAAGCACCAGGCTTTGAATTTGCAGTAGCAGCAGGATCCCTGTTGACCTATTACTTCAACCGAAAGTTATTAAAATAAGGGCTGGAGCAATGCTATAAGCATTGATATGCTTGAGCATTAATATGCTGATTGAAATTCTATATTCACTGATCACTGGCATCGTCTTAGGCTACACAGGTGCTTTATCCCCTGGGCCTGTGCTTTTTGCTACCATAGATGCTTCTCTCAAAAGAGGCTGGATCGCTGGACCTCTTGTGGTGCTTGGCCATGTGCTAATTGAAATTCTAGTTGCAGCTGTAATTATATTTGGCCTCGCTAGCTTCATAGCTAGTTCTGCTTTATTCTACATATACCTAGTGGGGGGTGTAGCTCTTTGCTTATTTGGATTCTTAACTCTAAGGGGAAGTAAAAATGCCAAGCTTGATCACGTGGGAAATAAATCTTCAAATCCAGTTTTAGCTGGTTTAGTGACCTCAATTTCAAATCCATTTTTCTGGATCTGGTGGCTCACAGTTGGCAATAACTTTGTTCTTCGAGGTCTCGAGATAGGCTTAGCTGTGGCAAGTGCATTTGTAATAGGCCACTGGTTCTCAGATTTAAGCTGGTACACCCTTGTTTCAACTTCATTCAGCAAAGGCAAAAAATTGATGAGTCAAAAAACCTATCGCGCGATATTAATAGGCTGCGGAGTCTTTTTAATAATATTCGGAGTTCTCTCCATCGCTCAATCCACTATAACCTTTATCCTCCCTGAATAAATATCATATACCCAGCCGTGCAATCGCAGCTTCCGCTGCTTCAAAGCAGATTTAACCACAGGATGTTCCCTTAAATGCTCTAGCTGAAGCAATACATTTTCCTCGACAATTAATTTCTCTCTATCTCCTTTTTCAACCTTCAGTTTCTCCTCCGCTCTCTCTATAGCTTCCTTTGCATTGAGCAGCCAGCTTGAAATATAGCTATCCTCAAGCTCGCTATCCAGTGCTTTCATCGCACCGCAGGCGTAATGCCCGCAGATAATAATATCAGAGATCCTAAGATGCTTAACTGCATATTCCAAAACAGAGCTCAAGTTCCAGTCATTCAGCGCTACGATATTACCTATATTGCGATGTACAAACAAAGTCCCAGGCTTGCACTGGGTAATAACACTCTCAGGCACGCGGGAATCCGAGCATCCAATCCAGAGAGCAAATGGCTTCTGGGCTTTAGCTAGAGCCTCAAAATATTTTTTATCTTTCTCAAATACCTTTTCAACGAATATCCTATTACCATCTAGTAGTTTAGAGAACATGTGAACCCCATGAAATGAAGAACTAGAAAGTTTAATAAAGTTTCGAAAAACACTAAAGCTAAAAAACTAAAAAGAATAAAAGAAACAGTTGCTCAAAAGTTTTAAATAGAAATGCTGCTTATTTATTTAACTCAAGCTTTAAGCCGTAGGAGACGGCAAGTCGATCGCACTACGGGATAATTATGATAGATCGAAAGGAAATCGAAAGAGCTGTTAAGGAAGTCCTAGAAAAATCCCCCAAACGCAATTTTAATGAAAGTATTGACCTTGCAATTAATTTAAAAGACATAGACATGAGCAAGCCTAAGAATCGAATTGACGAGAGCATAATTCTCCCAAGTGGATGTGGAAGAGAGAGAAAGATTGGCATTTTTGCCCGAGGGGATACTGCGCTCAAAGCAGAAAAAGCTGGGGTGAATTTAATCATAAGCCCGGAGGAAATTCCAAAGCTGGGTGCAGATAAGAAAAAACTGCGTGCTTTGATAAAAGATATAGATATTTTTATAGCAGAGGCATCCTTGATGCCAGCGATAGGCAAAAACCTCGGTTCAATTCTTGCCCCCAGAGGCAAAATGCCTGAACCAATTCCACCTGGAAGCGATATTCAATCAGTGATCGAGCGCCTGCGTAAAACAGTTAGAATCAGGTCTAAAGATCGCCTTACATTTCACACCTCAGTTGGGGTTAGAACAATGAATGTTGAAGAGCTTGTTAATAACATAGAAGCAGTACTCAAGCGCATTGAATCCAAGCTTGAGAGAGGTATGCAGAATGTGAAGTCAATTTATCTCAAGACAACAATGGGACAAGCAGTTAGGGTGATATAAGTGGAGGTAAAAAGCAGAAGAACCCATATACCAAAGTGGAAGAGAGAGGAAGTCAATGAAATCAAAAATGAAATAAAAAACCACTCCACGCTAGCTATAGTGGATATGCGCGGCATTCCTGCGAATCAAGTGCAGAAGATACGCACAGAACTCCGTGGAATGGCAAAGTTAAAAGTAGCGAGAAATTCACTGATATCAATAGCATTAAATGAGTGCGATGGAGAGATTAAAAAACTCGATAGCTATGTCATAGGTCAAACTGGATTGATATTCACGGAGATCAACCCATTTAAGCTATATAAAATTCTTGAGAAAACCAAAATGCCAGCTCCTGCAAAACCAGGCGATATCGCTCCTCGTGATATAGTCATAGAGAAAGGAGCAACTCCATTAAAGCCAGGTCCAGTGTTAAGCGAGCTTCAAGCACTGGGGATATCAGCAGGAGTTGAAGGGGGAAAGGTGGTTATTAGGAATAAAGCAGTTGTAGCTAAAGCAGGTGAAAAAATTTCTCCCAAACTAGCTGAGATCTTGAAGAACTTGGAGATCTATCCAATGGAAACTGGACTTAATCTGCGTGCAGTTTACTCTGATAATGTAATATTCACACCTGATATGCTTGCAATAGATGAAGCAAAATATACTGCTGAAATAACTCAAGCGGCACAGCAAGCATTTAACCTAGCAATGAATATTGCATATCCAAGCAAACTCACAATCATACCTCTACTCCAAAAAGCAGTGATTGAAGCAAGAAATTTAGGGATAAACGCAGAGATCCTCGAGAAAGCAGTCATCGAGGAATTACTGCTGAAGGCATATACTCAAATGCTTGCTCTTGCAAGTGCTATATATATCATTGATGCAAAAGCAATTGATGAGAAATTGAAAGCCAAATTCACTGAAGCAAAAGTAGAAGAGAAAGCAGAGGAAAAAATAGAAATGGAGAAAGAAAAAGAGAGAGAAAAAGAAAGAGAAAAAGAAAGAGAAAAGGAAGAGGAAAATGGCGCCGCTGGACTAGGCGCTTTATTTGGATAGAGGTGTAACTAAATCAAGGAAGAGGTGTTATAGATGGAATATATATATGCAGCTCTCATATTGCATAGCGCTGGCAAAAAAATTGATGAGGGAGGAGTTACCTCAATTTTAAAAGCAGCTGGAATAACGCCAGATGCAGCTAGAGTCAAAGCACTTGTTGCAGCTTTAGATGGCATAAACATATCAGAAGCAATTTCAAAAACAGCCTTTACACCAATAACAACCACAGCCGCAGCTCCCTCTGCTGCACAGCCAGCGTCTGCTGAGAAACCAAAAGAAACAAAAGAGGAGAAGAAAAAGAAAGAGAAAGAAGAGGAAGAAATCAGCGGAATGGAGGGACTTGGAGCACTATTTGGCAACATATAAAGGAGAACCTACGGTTCTCTTAACTCCCCATCAAAGGCCTAGTTCTCTGTTAGTTAATTTCCCTTAGTTAATTTCCCTCCTTTTCATTTCCCATTTTATTCCTTAACTTCTTCAAATGCATCTTTAGGTGCACCGCAAATAGGACATACCCAGTCAGCTGGTAGGTCTTCAAAAGCTGTTCCAATTGGTATATTCCCATCGGGATCTCCGATGGCTGGGTCATAGATATACCCACAAATTGAACATTTCCACTTAGCCATAATTAAACCTACGAAATTATAATTTAAAAAGAATTCTTTTTTATTTCCATTTTTAATTTGAAATTTGCAGTTTCTTAACAATTGCGGTAAAGTTTTATAAAGCGGAAGCAATCTCAAAATTGAGGTTAAACTATGCGGATGCACGAGTATCAAGCCAAACAAGTTTTCGCAAGCTATAAAATCCCAATTCCACGAGGCGAGGTAGCAAAGCTACCTGAAGAAGCAAAAGAGATAGCGAGGAGAATAAATAAACCTGTTGCAATAAAAGCGCAGGTGCATGTGGGAGGTAGAGGTAAAGCAGGTGGAATTGTATTTGCAAGCAACCCCGAAGAAGCTGAGTTGCAAGCGAGGAAAATTCTGGGGATGAAAATTAAGGGCTTAACTGTTGAAAAGATACTCGTTGAGGAAAAACTGGATATAGCTGATGAATACTACCTCGGCTTTACCCTTGATAGAAGCAAGCGCCTTCCAGTGGCAATAGCGAGTTCAATGGGTGGTGTGGATATAGAGGAAGTTGCAGCTAAAACCCCTGAAAAGATCGCTAAAATGCACATAGACCCACTCTGGGGATTCCACGACTATCAAGCTAGACAGCTCATCAACAACGCCGGGATTAAAAAAGTAGTTGCAGGTAGAGCTGCAGCACTACTTAAAACTCTATATCAGATCTTCGAAGAGAAAGATGCATCTCTAGTGGAGATAAACCCCTTAGTTGTGACAAAACAAGGTGAAGTTGTTGCAAGCGATGCAAAAATGCTAATAGATGACAGCGCTCTATATCGCCAGCCTGAGCTATTAAAATTCAAAGAAGCAAGCGAGGATAATCCACTTGAGAGGAGAGCTGGAGAGCTGGGCTTGAACTATGTGAAACTAGATGGCAGCATAGGGGTACTTGGCAATGGTGCTGGACTTGTAATGGCAACTCTCGATCTAATTCACCTAGAAGGGGGAAGACCAGCGAATTTCCTTGATTTAAGAGGAGGAGCATCAGCTGAAATGGTGAAGAAAGGGCTTGAAATCGTGCTTGCTGATCCAGATGTAAAAGTAGTGCTCTTCAACATCCTTGGGGGCATAACTAGATGCGATGAAGTAGCAAGGGGTATTGTTAGCGTGCTTTCCTCGATGGAAGTAAAAGTGCCCATCGTAATTAGACTCGCGGGTACAAATGAAGAGGAGGGGAGGGAAATACTTAAACAAGTGAAGGTAATAACCGCTGAGACGATGGAGGAATGCGCTAGAAAAGCAGTTGCAATTGCAAAGGAGCGATGATATATGAGCATATTGATCGATAGAAACACGAGGGTTGTGGTGCAGGGAATAACAGGTAAGGAGGGGCTTTTTCATACTCAGCGAATGCTTGCATATGGCACGAAAATAGTTGCAGGGGTTACCCCTGGCAAGGAAGGACTCAAGGTGGATGGCATTCCAGTCTACGATACCGTTGCAGCTGCGGTTGAGAGGGAGAAGGCAAATACTTCCATAATCTTCGTGCCTGCGAGATTTGCAGTGGATGCAATCTATGAAGCTGCTAATGCAGGTTTAGATGTAATAGTATGCATAACCGAGGGAATACCAACGCTTGATATGCTCAAGGTATGCAGAAGACTTGCATTGCTTGATAAGAAACCAGTATTGATAGGTCCAAATTGCCCAGGAGTAATAACACCTGGGGAGAGTCTAGTGGGAATTCTACCCGGGCATCTATTCACACCTGGAAATGTAGGAATTGTTTCGAGAAGCGGTACATTAACTTATCAAATCGTTGATAATCTCACCCGCCTTGGAATAGGCCAGAGCACTTGCTTGGGAATAGGAGGTGATCCAGTCGTAGGCTCAAACTTCATTGAAATACTTGAGAAATTCGAGAGAGATAGACAAACCGAGCTCGTGATTTTAATTGGAGAAATAGGCGGTACAGATGAAGAGGAAGCAGCGGTTTATATTAAGCGAAATATGAGCAAACCAGTGGTTGCCTTCGTAGCTGGCATAACCGCGCCCCCTGGCAAGCGAATGGGACACGCTGGAGCGATAATCTCAGGTTCAACTGGAACAGCGGAGGCAAAGATCAAAGCTTTTGAAAAAGCAGGTGTTAAAGTTGGAAGAACTCCAGCTGAAGTTGCGGAAATCGCAAGAAAAATTTTGAAATAGAGAACATGGAGCGCAGTAGAAAAATAGTGATCTGGCCAGCTAATCTTGATTCCAGTAAAAGCAGGAGAGAGGGAAGAGCAATTCCAAAGCAGCTTGCAGTTCTAACTCCCAAGCTTGAGGAGATAGAACTTGCAGCAAGGGAACTAAATCTCAATCCTGAAAGAGAAGCGCAGAAGGCCTATCCAAAGAGTTGGTGGGAAAGAACAGGGCTAATCAAAGTGGATAAAATCGCCCCTAAGACTCAAATTATAAGGCAGATAGCGCAGAAGATCACTGAAATAAGAGCAAGAGCAGCTGTGCAAAAACCTAAGAAATAACCTCAGCTTTATTAACCATAAAGGGAAAAAATATGGTTATGTTCGACCTGCATACTCATTCCACTTTTAGCGATGGCTCTCTTATCCCAAGTGAGCTCGCGAGAAGAGCATTTGTCCACGGCTATAAAGCAGTTGCAATCACTGATCACGTGGATTTCACAAACATCAAGTTTGTTTTGAAAAATGTGAGGAAAATCAAAAACATCGAGAGAGATTTGAATATTAGAGTAATTATTGGCGTTGAATTAACACATGTGCCTCCATCTAAAATTGCAAGCTTAGTTAAACTAGCGAGGGAACTGGGCTCTGAGCTTATTATTGTACATGGTGAAACACTCGTGGAGCCAGTGGCGAAGGGAACCAATCGAGCTGCAGTTGAACTCCCAGATGTAGATATCTTAGCACATCCAGGGTTAATAACGATTGAAGAAGCAGAACTCGCGCGGGAAAATGACATTTATTTAGAGCTAACTTCTCGCAATGGACATAATCGAAGCAATGGACACGTAGCGAGAATTGCAGAAGAAGCTAAAGCAAAGCTATTGGTGAACACAGATCTCCACGACCCAGATGACTATATAACTAAGGAAGTAGCTATAGAAGTAGCAATGGGCGCAGGATTGAGAGCAAAAGAAGCAAGCGATGTGATCGAAAGAAATCCAGAAAAGCTACTTCAGAAGATTAAGGAATAAAGTTTATATTGAAGTTTCATTTCCGAGGTTAACTTTATATTGAATTTCGCCAGTTTAATATTCCTAATAGAAATAGGAAATTATTTTCCTAGGTGAATGAATGTTGGAATGCATCGGCTGTGGAAATTGCGTAGTTGTATGTCCTGTTAGCGCGAGGAGAGACAACTTTGTAGCTGGAGGTTCGGGTCCGAGGACTTCAGAAGTTACGCTTGCCGTTGAAAATGGATTCGCACGATGGAAGCGCTTGAAGCTATGCGAAGGATGCAGAACCTGCTTTGAAGCTTGTCCAACTGGAGCTATAAGAGATAAAATTGCATTCCGAACTAAAATGCGAGCAGCTTGGAATAGAGCTCGAAAAAAATATTTAGATTAGGAGGGATTAAATTGCCGGAAAGCTATCCAAATGCGAGATCTACAACTGGAACTGATCTAAGAACTTGGGACCCAAGCCCATTGAGTGGAATGTGTCCAATTTGCATTAAAGACTGCAATGTACTATGTGAAATAGGAAAATCAGCAATTCGAGGGAGAGAAGTGCTCTATCCCGTGCCAGAGCAATTTGGAAAAAGCACAGCTGCTTCTAATAAGGACTACGTACTTGACTGGTCGCACTTCCAAATTCAAACTGCACTTTGGGGTGCAGTTGGGATCCCCGCTGATTCAGATATAGCATTATTTCCAAATGTAAACATTGAAACCAAAACTGGTGGAGTAAAATTAAAGGTGCCAGTACTTATAGCAGGTTTGGGGTCAACTGCCGTTGCAAAGAACAACTGGGATGGCCTAGCTCAAGGCGCGGCTATAAGTGGCACAATCCTAACAATTGGGGAAAATGTTTGCGGAATGGATATGGAAGCCAAGTTTACAAATGGAAAAGTAACCTACTCCAAGGATTTAAAATATCGAGTCGAAGCTTACCGTGAATTCTGGGATGGGGAATATGGAGATATTGTAGTGCAAACTAACGTTGAAGATCAAAGACTAGGTGTAGATATATATGCCATATCCAAGCTCGAGGTCAACATCATAGAGCGAAAGTGGGGACAGGGAGCTAAAGCCATAGGCGGAGAGGTAAGGATATTTGATTTAGAGAAAGCCATAGAATTAAAACGCAGAGGGTACATAGTAATCCCAGATCCCGAGGACAAAGAAGTTCAAGAGGCATTTAAAAATAAGGTTTTCACCTCGTTTGAGCGGCATAGTAGAGTGGGAATGCCAACCGAGAAAGGCTTCATTGAGGATGTTGAATGGCTTCGCGATCAAGGGGCTAAAAAGGTATTTCTAAAAACAGGAGCTTATAAGCCAGCGGCTGTAGCTTGGACAATGAAGCTAGCAAGCCAAGCAAAGATAGATCAAGTTACCTTTGATGGCGCTGGAGGAGGCACTGGAATGAGTCCAGTTCCAATGATGCAGGAATGCAGTACTCCAACAGTTTTCCTAGAGGCACAGGTTTTGAAGTGCTGCGAGATTCTACGTAGAAAAGGCCGCTATATCCCGGACATTGTAATGGCAGGTGGTTTCACTAATGAGACACAGATCTTCAAGGCAATTGCTCTTAGTAACTTTGGACACGGGCCTTATGTTAAAGCAGTTGCAACAGCTAGATCGCCAATAACCGCGGTTATGAAGGCAACGCATTTAGTTGAGCAAGCGAAAGAAGGTACTCTACCGCCTGAATTTGAGGAGAACTATGGCTCTACCCCGGATCAATTCTTCATCTGCTCAACAGAGCTAAGGCATAAATATGGCAAGCGCTATGAAAAACTCCATCCAGGGGCAATTGGATTGTATAGCTACTTTGTAGATAGAATAGGCACTGGCTTGAGGCAGCTTATGGCAGGAAGTAGGAAGTTCAAGCTTGAGTTGATTGATAGAAGCGATCTTGCCTCGCTTACTGATCGAGCAGCTCGCGTTACAGGTATTCCTTTGATTGAATATGTGGAACAAGAAGAGATGGAGCAAATTTTAAGCTAAACAAACTATTTTTTATTTTCTTAATTTATTTAATGCAAACATTATCGCAGCAAAGGCAAAGAAGTAGATTTCTCCCAAATTCAACTTTAACCCCCTATCTTCTTCGCTCTTTAACTATTTAAAATATGCAGTACATAATGCATTATGATTCATCATTGTGTGCTGCTATATTCATTGTCTATATTCATTGTTATTTGCATTTGAACAATTTATGTAATGATTTACAGCTGCTTGCAAAGCGCCTTTTGTGCTATATCTACCGGATTTTTTCTTCAATCTAATTAGATCTTCCTTTGTTAATACAGTTTGTGCATATATTACATCGATCACTTTGCTCACCAATATATCCATATCAAAACCGCTATTTATATTTTATTATATGTTTTTTCTAAAAAAGAATTCATTTTTTTGATTATATAATAAATATAAATTAATTTATGCAATTTTTTTGTAATTTAAATCTTAAAAATGGTAAAAAATTATAAATTAGATGTAAATTATTTTATTATTATGATTGATTATCAGCAATGATAATTGCCATTTTTTAATTTTGAATTTTGAAGGAGCATTTTTGAACTAACTATGTGCTCAATAGGAAAGAGCTTTCATCGATTATTCTTAACTCTTGAAATAACTGCTTTTATCGGCGTGGAGATATGAAATGCGAGTACAGTTTTTCAAGTAGATTGTACTGAAGCAACGAAGCAGGCTTAAGCGAAGTTACACGAAGCCCTATCTCAAGATATCATGCGGCTTAACCCCAGAGACCATCATGCTTATAACCATATTTGCGCTTTCCCTTATCTTTTCAGATGGTATTTTTAAATTCTCCATAATTGCCTTTGCTGGGGGGTAATTAGCCATACAATCGGTAGGGAAACGTGTTTCATCAATTATTCTAACATCTTGAAATCCTGCCTCTTTTATGGTTTTTATGTATTCATTTTTCAATATTGCACCTGAAAGGCAACCAATGTAAGCCTCGATAGAGTTTTTTATGAAATCTGGAAGTTCCTTCAACAATACGATGTCAGATATCATTAACCTTCCACTGGGTTTAAGCACCCTGTACGCCTCTGCGAATACTCTGCTTTTATCGGGTGAGAGATTGATAACACAATTTGAAATGACAACATCGACATAATTATCTAGAACTGGTAAATCCTCAATTTCTCCAAGTATAAATTCTATGTTTTCATATCCACCTTTCTTAGCATTCTCTCTTGCTTTTTCAATCATCTCAGGTGTCATATCTACTCCAATGACTTTACCTTTTTTACCAACCTTTTGAGCAGCAAGAAAACAATCAAATCCTGCACCCGAGCCAAGATCAAGAACGACCTCCCCTTTTTTTAGGGAAGCAAATGCAACAGGATTTCCACAGCCCAAGCCTAGATTTGCTCCCTCTGGAACTCCTTTGAGATTTTCCTCGGTGTACCCTATTTTCCTGCTGATATGCTGGGTCAATTGAGCACTCCCACAGCACGAGCAGCCACCTTCCTGTTTCGCAATCTTGGCATAGCCTTCTCTAACAACTTTCTTTATTTTTTCCATTTTCGACCCATCTTCAAAATGTTTACCCATTCATTTAAGAATTTCTTTCATCATAGGACTCAGTGTGTCTTTTACCATTCCCACAAAATATTCAGCTTTGATCAAAGAAATACAGCATACTTTCCCATCTCTTTCCCAGCTCACAACAGCTAACTTGTCACCTGCGTGGATATTTGCTTTATCTCTTATCTCTTTGGGAAGTACCATTTGTCCTCGTTCATCTATACTTATTAATGACTCAACTTTACAGCAGCTCATTGGGGAACAAGATTTATTCTTCTCTTTTTTTGCCATCTACATAAATTATTATTTTCTGAATATTTAAACTTTTCTGAAAAATCAGTATAAACTGATTAAAAAAATAGTTCAAATACTGCTCAAATGAAGAGATTAATTTTCGAATCCTTTGCTTCATTTAAATAAGTTCCAACCCCGCCAATTTCATCGACTTCAGGAATTAGGTTTTCTTTTTTGATACCCATAATATCCATTGTCATTTCACAAGCGATCAGCCTCACTCCCAGTTCTTTGGCGTCTTTCAATAACTGGGTAAGCGAGGCAACATTTTTTGCTTTCATTTTTTTCTGCATGATCTTTTTACCTAAACCAGACATATTCATTCTTGAAAGCGGTGCTGTCTCTAATCCGCCTTTTTTCAAGAGATTTAAACCCCAGAATGTGAAGAACATCGAAACTTGCATGCCCATTGCTGCTGCGCCACTAGCTATTATTAGCGCAGCATAGGCTTTATCCATATCTCCACTGAAGCAAATTATCGTTGCCTTTTCAATTTTTTCAGCCTTTTCAGTCATCTCAGCCATTCAGCTCCCCTTCTTTATTAGAATTCTCCAAGTTCCATCTGGTCTATCTTCCACCAACAGCACTTCTTCCCCCGTTTGCTGCATAGCTAGCGGTATTTCCTTTTTCGATACACCATGGTCGCCTATAACCTCGAGTACTTCACCTCGCTGCATCTTCCGCAATTTCTTGCGCGTTTCTACAAGTGGCTGCGGGCAGATAAGTCCTCTGGTATCTATACTCATGTTAATATTCACCATCTAGTTCACCTCAAAATGTTATTGTTAAATTCAAATCGATTATTGCATTCAACAGCTGCTTGCCATCGGCAAATTCCACTCCTTGAATAACCTCTTCTTGCGATATGCCACGAATTTCAGCCGCGTGCTTATCAATTAATACCCTGCCTCCTAGATCTATTATATCTTTGATCTGCGCTTCGATAGATGGGAGATTGATGAGCTTCAAGGTATCGCCATGTTCTTTAATTGCTGTATAAACACCATTTTCAAGCAATAGAATAGTAACTTGCATACCTCTTGATAGCGCAGCAACTCCAACGTAGAGCCCTGCGAATGCATCTTCATGGCCGTAGGGAGCGTGCGATATGATTATTCCAATTTTTTTCATATTTTACTTCCTCCCATCATGAAAAACTGAGCACTTTATCCGACTTGCTTAGGAACTCAATGAAGCCATATAAACCATAGATTTTAACCCCATCAACGATCTTTGAACTGGGATAGCATTCCTTCTCAGCATCAAATTCACCTTCAACATAGCCTCTTGCTCTGCTGCATCTCTCACAGCTTTTAATTAAGACGCCCTTCTTAGCAAGTTTAGTTAGATATTCACCTATATTCAAAAATACCTTCGGAGCCTGTCCTTTCATAGCTGCGTGCACCCCATCGGCATAAAGGAACATATTCACGCTATAGCCTAGATCAATTGCTTTCTCTGCGACTTTGCAGGCATACTCAGCTTGCTGTGAAGCATATGGTCCTTTAAGGAGCAGTATGGTTAAAGTTTTCCTTGTCACGCTGTCACCTCAAAAGCTCCAAACACTATCAGCTCGCTCCATTACATCTTCAATAAATACTTTAATTATATCATCTGGAATTTCTATGCCTTTAATTAAGTAATTTTCATTCAAACCTCGGCTGAGAAGTTCTTCTCTAGCTGCATAAATTCGAGCGCCAAGAGCTATGGCTTCTTCGATTGCTTTTTGCTTTCGCTTTGCATAAAAAACTGCATCTGAAAACAAGTAGATGCTAGCTTTATTTCCATCTTTAATTGCCTCTATGGCTAACCTCAATGCTTCCTCAGGCTCTCTCCTTCCAGAGGGTGCTTTTGTGAGCATAAAAACTATGTTTTTCATTTTTCCACCAAATGTATTTATAAAAAAAATAGTATTTAACAGTTTTGGCAAAACTTATCAATACTCTAAAATCTAGCTTGCTAATAAAGCCTCTATGAGTTAGAAAGCAAAAGCAAAGAAGAAGAAAGTCGTAACTAAAGCAAAGAAAGGGTATTAAGCAACTTAAGGAGGATAAGACTAAATTTAGAAAGGGTGCGGTTAACTTTCCATTATCTCCTTGTAATGTATGTAGGGAGTTTTCTCCCTCTAGCTAATATGCTTCGAATGCGATTATAGAAGAAAATGAAGACTGAAGACTGAAGACATAGAGCCATTGAACACATTCAAAGCATTTCCAAAGGAAACCAATGACCACCATTTATAATCACAACCTCTGAAAGTCTATTTTTATTGCGGTTAATAAAAGTTCGATAGATTTCAAGTCAAATTGCGAATACCCCTTAACACCACCTTTAGAAAATAGAAAATAAAAGTATATATACACATACAAAAAAGAATTATTTTTATGCCCGAAGTTAAGAAGTCCTTTATAGATGAGTTCTTGGAGTTTCTGAGGAAATATGGTGTTATAGGCCTGGCTGTGGCATTCGTTATCGGTGCTGCTGTGACAAAACTTGTAACTGCACTAGTGCAGGACATAATAATGCCAATAATAGCAGTACTTTTACCAGGCGGTGAATGGAGACAGGCAGCACTTGAAATAGGACCAGTTAAATTCCTAGTAGGCGACTTCGCTGGTGCGCTCATCGACTTCATAATAATTGCATTCGTGATATTCCTAATTGTGAAGTTCATAACCAAAGAAAAGAAGTAGTAGCTAGAATAATATCACGAGAAAAATTGCGATACCAAATCTAAACCTTTCCTCGCGCCCTCTCATCTGGTGCCTCAAGGCATCAAGTAGCCGTGGCAAAGAAAATGACCATAATGAAATAGACAACTACAGCTGGATACTTCGAACATAGGGAACAGATCGCAGCTTCTTCAATGCTTGTAGCGTAAACACAATAGCTCTCCGACAAATCCAATTATCACAGAGCAAAAAAGCACACTTCTTCATCACCATTTCTAGGTTATCCCCAACTCATCTCAATAGGTATGAGACATTTAATGCATTTGCTGTATTCCATGGTTGATATGTCATTTGATCGTTCAACTATATGATGTTGAAGACTTTATCTGAAAAGCTAACCGTGCCAGTATTTGCTTCTCTACCCTATAAACATATATCTTTGCTTTTGATGTTGCAATCACGCTTAAGAGGAGGAATATAAGCTATAATAAATCCATAAAAAAGATTAATCGCAATTCCTGAAGAGGGTTGGCGTTAATCAAACTATCCATTCCGAAAAATATTCCACTGGTAAAACTTATGATAATGTATCTATATCTAATATCTAATCCTTTTTTAACTCCATTTTCTTGAATTTTGGAATCCTCGCCTTCGCCATTGCTTACGCTTGTGCCTTTTGCATTTTCATTTGCGTTGGTCATAATGCCAGTGACTTACTGATCACCTAATCTTTAGTATTATGATTGACTCGGTAAACTTTCCTTTCTAGAAGGAGAAGTGGCAATAATCTTTTTTACTCATAGACATTTTCCCGCAATCTTCTTGCTTTATTTTTGGCATTGCACACCTCTCACACAATGCCGATCTTTGGCTACTTCAATTCCATATTTTATCAACTTCTTTCTATAGTTTCCTTTTGATATTCAAAGTAGGAGTAAACAGTTGCATAGCCCGCGACTAAAATAACTGGAGCGAGAATAAAAAGCAATGCATAGCTTGGAAAGAATGCCCCCTAGAAAAGCTAGTATTCCAGCTATTTTAAAAAGCGTTCCCCCAATTTTATGCGAACTATCCCAC
>JAWCLZ010000013.1:0-36109 GCA_038850275.1 Methanocellales archaeon
TGACTTCTCACACTATTGGGAGAGAGGTACCCTGACATTTATGAACGACCCAATATATGGAGACTTCATGCAAGCAATTCCACTCTTAATGTCACATACTCCACCTAGGGCGAAGTGGGAAGCCAGACCTCTCGGCGCGGACAACGTTAAGATCTATCACGAGCTACTTGGCTTCTCAATGGAGAAGATTAAAGAACTCTATGCTAAGGCGGTGATCTAAAATGTGTGACTTTTTAGACTGCAAGTACTGCAGAACCATGAACTACATAGACCCATGGTACTTCTGGAATTGGAAGGGCAAGATAGCTTGCGCTGGCTGCGGCAAAGTTTACTACATTGAATATTCAAATGGCCTAGCTGCACCTGGGACTCCTAAGGAAATGCCAGAGGGAGAGAAGCCAGATGAACTCGTGCTCTACGCTGATAAGCCTTTGAACGGCTATGAATTCATACGCCCAGGCACACCTGGTAAAACAAGGCCATACTTCTGCCTTATGAGAGATCCTAAGACCTACACAGGTAGGGCAAGGAGGATAACCCATAGCATAAGAGGCTATCCACTTCGATCTTGGGCTCCACAAGCACCTTCGGCACATGTTGCAGATAGCCATAGGCATGATGACCGCCAGTATTGGGTTCCTGAGGCAGAGAAGCTCAAGCTCTATCCAGAGCTACTTCAAAAACAGGGACCAAAGCCGGCACCTGTACTAGGCTATGGGTGGTATAATATTCCCTCGGATAAGCCAATTATTAAAACAGGCCCCCATGCGGAGAAGTGATGGAAATGGCTGAGCACATTTGCAAGGAATGCTATCACTTTAAAGCAATAATACCAGGTACAATTTTACCCCCTGAGCATTTAATTGGCTATTGCAAAGCAATCCACTGGCCCTATTTCTGGGCAGTGCAGCGAGACTTAGTGGTAACTGAATGTAAATGGTTTGAGAAGAAGAAATAACCTTCTTCTCAAATTTTTATTCTATCTATGAAAGGGAAGAGCTTATTTCGAATTAATTTTTAATTCCTTTGAGCTTTTCCTCATCAAGCTATGACTAATGAGGAAATTTGGCTTCCGCCTTGGTCGGTTGATGAGATAGAGGAGGAGGTTAGAGCAGTTAAAGAGAGGGTTACACTCTGGAAGGAATGCTACATTGAACAAGGTATTTTAGACGAGGAAACATTGACTTGTTTTCAACAAGAAATCGATGAATTGGTTTATCCATATGTACGTCGAATGTGCGATTTAGGTATTTTCACGATTGAGCAAGCTCAAGAGATTCTTGATTATAGCGAGCGAGAGCTTGAGGAGCTTAAGCGAATTGCGGCTAGAAGAAAGTTTCTAGGTATTAGCAAGGTTGAGTTTTATTATAGCAGCAAGATTGAGCCCATTGAGGGGTTTAAGTTGAATATAGAAAGCTGCCTAAATTTACTTAAGGAACTGGAGGCTAAAAGGATTAGAGTTAAAGCTATTGATACTAATTTGCTCTCTAGAAAGGAGTTGAAGGAGAAGGTAGATAGCTTAATGAATATTCAAGATGCAGGTGTTTTCAGCGGTGAGGCTAAGATGGAATGGTTTGGGAGAGAACTTCCAGTGTTATTGCTATTTGAATGGGAATTTGACAGCGATCCAAAGGAGATCTATCCAAGGAGAGAGAATGACAAATTAATTGGATGTGAAGAGGCTCTTCAACTTATAGTTGATAAATTAAAGGCTATCGGATAATGGTTTATAAATCTAAAAGTCTATTTGAAGTTAGATAGTAAAAATGGTTAAACCATTGTTGAGTGATACTCGAGTTAAAATTTTAAAGCTGCTTTTACTCGAGGATTTTTGGCCTAAGAAACTAGCTAAGCAGCTTGGAATTGAGGAAAATGCAATTAGGAGGCATTTGGATTTCTTAGAGAAAGAAGGTCTGGTTACTTTTTCTTTTAAAAAAACAGGCAGCGTGGGACGACCTTTAAAGGTTTATCAGCTTACTGATAAAGCAAAGAAACTTGAGATCTTCCCGAAGCAGTATGAAAGAATACTTATGCTCCTTCTTCAGAAGATAATAAAATTAAATGGAAAAGAGCATGCTGTTTTACTTCTCTCAGAGGTTGCTAAGGATATTGCGAGGATATTCTCCAGTAGTATTCGAAGTGAGGACTTTGAATCTAAGTGTAGAGAACTTGCTAGGGCGATGGATGATTTTGGAAGCGCTAGCTTCTTCAAAAGAGAAGGGGATTACTGCGTTATCTATGAGTATAACTGCGTTTTCAATGAAATCGCGAGGATATATGGAGATTTAATCTGCAACTTTATGGATAAAGCCATAAGTGAAGCCCTAGGGGGAAGTGTTTTAATAGTTCGAGATAGCAGTATTGCAAGGGGGGATAGGATGTGCAAGCGGCTTATCAAGCAGCTACCGCCAGTTTACGATCAGAGGGATAGGCTTTAGTTAGAAAAAATATTTAATTATTTTTATATTAATTTCTTGAAGTGATTTGAGCCTATCTCTTGCATTATAATTTCTCTCCCCTTGTGCTCTAGGATTATTTCTTTGCTTTTAGTTACTTCTCCAATTATAGTGAAGCCGCAGGCAGCTTGAGCTTTTTTTAGCTTTTCAGGCTTTATGGTGAATAGCAATTCAAAGTCTCCACCTGTGTAGATTGCTAGATTTAAAAGGTCCTTCTCATCTCTAGTAATTAGTTTTACCTCCCTTAAAACTGGAATTTTCTCAGCGTAGACCTTGAATCCAACTTTACCTTGATTTGCGCGATGCAATTCATAGAGCGACATCGCCAAGCCATCGCTTATGTCCATCATAGAGGTTAGCGCTTTACTTCTAGCGAGTTTCATGCCTTCATATATCCTAGGCTCAGGTTGAAAGAATTTCTTAACTATCTTAGCTCTCGCTTGCATTCCCGCTTTGACTCCATTGATTACGATTCGCATTCCAGCTCCACACGTACCTAGGTAACCTGTTACTCCTAAGAGGTCGCCAACTCTAGCGCCGCTTCTCCGCAAGAGCAATTTTTTATTTATCTTTCCAATTGCTATGCCAGTTATAGTTAGCTCCTCATGTTGATCTGTATCTCCCCCTGCAATCTCAACATCGTATTTACTTGCACAGGCTTTCATACCCCTATACATTTCTTCCACGAATTCAAGCTCAAGATCGCTTGGCAAGCCTATTGAAAAGAGTAGTGCAATTGGCTTGCCTCCCTTAGCTGCAATATCGCTTAAATTAACCGCTGCACTCATCCAGCCAATTTGCCAAGGTGTCATCTCTCGAGGAAAGTCTGTTTTACGGTGGAGCATATCAGTGGTAATTAATATGTAATCTCTTCCACTCTCGATAAAGGCGCAATCATCGCCAATTGTCTTGCTATTAATCAATTCTTTAATTCTCTTTACAATTGCCCTCTCACCTACTTCTGAAACCTTCATCTCGCGCTCTCCATTGGCTCGATGTGTGCAATTAAGGTTTTATCATAGAAACTAACGCCTTTTTTGGAAGTAGTTGAATTGATTTTGCTCGCCACTTCAGGGGACATCATTGTAATCCTTATTGGCAGTGGCAAGCTCAAATTGAATTCATCTTTCTTCTGGAATTTAAAGACCTTTACCAAGCGCCTGTGTTTCTCAGGTGTTAATATGCCAGTTTTAGTTATCAAATCATAGAACATTTGAAATGTCAGCTCAGTCATTATATGATCAATATTTTCCCTCCCTGTCTCCCTTTCCTTTAGTTCTAATCCTGTTTTCTCCTCGCTTTTTATTTCTGAGAGTTTGAGTTCTATTGTATCCACTTGATATTTCTCAAGCATTTGCAATAAGCGATTTACTTCTTTAGGTGGCAACTCATTCATTTTTTTAAGCAGCCTCCAGAAGAGAGAATTTAGCTCTCTATTCACCAAGCCTTCAATTTCTTTTTCCAGCGCTCCTGGGGAGATTGATATTATTGTTAGATATTTCTCTCTTTCTTCTCTATTAAGCTGTAAATTACGCGACTGCTGCATCTCTTTAACCAAGTTTCTGCTTAATCTCTCGCAATATTTTGAATGCATGAAGTCTAAGATGTAGTCCTCGTTTTTTAGGAATTTTTTGGTTAATTCATACATGTATAGATATCTCTGCAGTTTTCTCAAACTCTGAAGAGTTTCCTTATCAAGCATTGAGGGTAAGCTTAAAATGGCTTTTACATGAGGCGGGAGCTCTTTATCCTTTAAAGCCTCAAGGGGTTCTTTTAAATCAGTGTATGTTGCATATCTCCAGATATTTTTTTTACCAGCTTTTTCTTCCTTCACCAAGCTGCCTTCAGCCTCAAGTTCTTTGAAATGGATTTTTATTCCTTTTGGATCTAGTATCCCTAGTTCTTGCTTTATTATGGATCGCAACTTAGGCTCATCTATTCCATCTGGATAGTTAAGTAGAATTCTCTGGATCTGCATCTTGGTATAGCCAAAAGGATATTTTGGGCCTTTTTCCATGTTTTAAAATTTAAAACATGGATATAAATACCTATGGTAAATAATTCATTCGACAATTTTTTTATTAATACGTCAATTGACGAAAAATTTAAGTTGTCATAATGATGTAAATAATAATGAGGTGTTTAAAATGGTAATAAAGCACTGCCAAGTACCCCTGACTGAGCAAAAAATAGAAAGACTCAAGAAGGTAACAGGGGAGAAGACCATAAAAGATGCCCTAACTAAAGCAGTTGAATTCTGCATAAAGCAAATGGGTAAAAAACCTGGAATAGCATAAAAAATTTAGTGGTTTTTCAAATGCTTCGCTAACTCAGAATAACCATCAAATTTCTCAGAGCAGATTGGACATTTCTTTTTCCTGTGAATAGATCGCAGAGAATTCAATTCAGATTCAGATAAACTCGCTAAGAACTTGAGTTTTGCAGATTCAATATCCCTCAAAAGCTCTTCATCTGCAACAAAAGCTGAGATAGCAAGCACATTTTTATGACTCAAGCAATCTTTATTCAAAATGCAGCAATAGCATTTATCACAATCCTCATAGCTCCCGAAGCAATTTAGTTCTTGCATAGAGTAAGTTTTAAAGCTCAAAAGCTTAAATTTATCGAAACATATATTTTACTGCATCTATTCTCACCAAATAATGAAAGAGCAAACAAAGCAATATCTAAGAAATAAATTTGCAGAGTATTATAAAAATTATAAGAATGCTTTAATATTGCCCCCTAGGTTTGAGAAGCGCGAGTTTGGCTTTATACTCTTCGATGAAAGCTATCCAGATATTGTAATGCGCAGGCATAAAGCCTTTGTTTCAAAGCAAGAGATTGAGATTTATATTAAAAATATGGTGCCCGCGCATATATTTCACTCAGTTGCATATTACAAAAACCCAGATGCACCTTCGATGAAGGAAAAAGAATGGGAGGGGGCGGATTTAGTCTTTGATTTAGATGGAGATCAAATATTGAAGCAGCGAACTAGCTATTCAAAAATGTTGGAAATAGTAAAGCAAGAGGCAAGCAAGCTTATAAAAGATTTCTTGATCCCTGACTTTGGTTTTAGCGAAGAAGAAATAACAATTATCTTCTCTGGTGGAAGAGGATATCACGTGCATATCAGAGCAGAGGAAGTACTACAACTCGAGAGCCATGAAAGGCGAGAAATTGTAGATTATCTAACTGGTAGAGGCTTAAACATAGAGGGATTTCTTCAAGAAAGTTTGATCGAGGGTGAATTTGGGGGTGAAGCAAAAGCATTGAGAATACCAGCGTATAGTGAAGTTGGCTGGAGAGGTAGAATAAATAGAGCAATAGTTAATTACTTTCAAGAGCTAAGGAGTAAAAGTGAAGATGAAGCAATTTCTGCTTTAGTTGAACTAGGAGGCAATAAGAGGGATGCAAGGAGGGTTTACTCTGCTTTAAAAGAGCCGAAGAATATTGAGAATTTGATGAAGGGAAACCTAGATTTTTTCAAATGCAATGAAAAATTCTGGAGAAAATTAACTGTGCAATTAATTGAGCAAATTAAAATTAAAATTGCCACCACTACAGATGAACCTGTGACAGCTGATATACATCGCTTAATCCGCGCTCCAGGCTCGCTTCATGGGGGCACAGGACTAAGGGTAATTCCAGTTAAATTGAATGAACTTGAAAGCTTTGATCCCCTTCAAGATGCAGTTGTATTTGGCGAAGAAAAAGTTAAGGTGAATGCAAGGAAAGCGATGGAGTTAAATTTGAAGGGTGAAACATTTAAGATAGTCGAAGGCATGAATTTACTTCCAGAGTTCGCTGCAATATTTTTAATGTGCAGAGGCGCAGGTGAATATGAATCTCGATGACTTAAGAATTCTGCAGTCAAATGAGCGCAGTTCTCCTCAGCTGCAAGAAGTGGAGAAAGACCTCTATAAGAAGATAGCTGAATATATCAAAACACTGGAGCAAAAGATTCAAGATTCCGAAGACCCTGAGACTCAGAAGATCAAGGATGAGCGCGATAGTGCAAAGCGCGTGGTTGAGAGTATTTTCGATAAAAGACTTGGGAAGATAATTCGCCTTGCTTCATTAAAAGCAAGCGGGCTTGGGAAGAGTCCAAAGAATTTAACCCCAGAAGAGCAAATAATCTTCGATTCCTTAGTTGAAACTCTAGAAAAAGGCAGAGCTGCTATACTAGGCCCCATTTTTACATCTAAAAAACCTATGAAGGCTGAGAGGGAAATAACCGAAAGCAATTTAAGTGGGGAGAGAGAAAATAAAAAATTCCTCACAATTAGAGTGCTTCAAGATATTCCTACTTTCCTAGGGATAGATGGCCGAAGCTATAAATTAAAGCAGGAGGACATAGTGGTACTGCCAGCTTTAAATGCTAAAATCTGGATTGAGCGAAAGGTAGCAATACAAGTAATAATTCCCAAGGAGGACAAAGTATGAAGATGCCTAAAACCTTAAATACATTCTGCCCATTCTGCAAGAAGCATACTAAACACGAGATCGAGAAGGTTAAAAAAGGCAGACCCTCTGGGATGAGTAAAATTGAAAGGCAGAAAAGAGCTTCATATGGGATTGGAAATAGAGGCAAATTTTCAAAAGTTCCAGGTGGGGATAAACCAACTAAGCGCGTTGCACTTAAATATCGCTGCACTGCTTGTAAAAAAGCCCATTTAAGATCAGGCTTTAGAGTATCGAGATTTGAACTAGTGGAGGCATAATTTGATATGGCTGAGTCCAAGAGTAAATTCCTTAGAGTGAAATGCGCTGATTGCGAAAATGAGCAAATAATCTTTGGAAGTGCCTCAAGCGTTGTTGAATGCATAGTTTGCGGGCGTACACTTGCTGAGCCAACTGGGGGGAAAGCTGCTATAAAAACGCCAATAATAGAGGTGCTAGATTAAATGGAGCGCAAGCAATGGCCAGAGGTCAATGAGCTAGTGGTTTGTACTGTTAGCAATGTAGTTGACTTTGGTGCATTCGTTAAACTCGATGAATATGAAGGCAAAGAAGGACTTATTCATATCTCAGAAGTGGCAAGTGGTTGGATAAAGTACATTCGCGATCACGTTCGCGAGGGGCAAAAGATTGTTTGTAAAGTTTTAAATGTAGATCCAACGAGAGGGCATATTGACCTCTCCTTGAAGGATGTTAATGAGCATCAGCGCAGGGAAAAAATACAAGAGTGGAAGAACAAACAGAAGGCTTTAAAGTGGATACAGCTTGTAGCTGAGAACCTCAAACTTACACTTGAGCAGAAAATAGACCTTGAGAATAAACTTTATTCATTATATGGCAATCCTTATTTAGCTTTTGAGGATGCAGCGATAAATGGAGTAGAAGTACTCATAAAGCAGGGGATTGAGGAAACCCTAGCTGAGGGAATAGCTAAAATAGCTAGGGAGAATGTTAAAATTCCCAGCGTTGAGATAACTGGATATGTGGATTTAATTTGCCCAACCCCCAATGGCATTGATATCATTAAAAAAGCATTAAAGGCAGCGAGCAAGGTAAGCGAGAATGATGTGAAACTCACAATAACCTACGTTGGAGCTCCTAGGTATAGAATACACGTCATTGCTCCTGACTATAAAAAAGCCGAGAGCGTGCTTAGGAAAGCAGCTCAATCTGCAATTGAAATAGTGGAGAAAAACGAGGGCACTGGTGAATTTCATAGAGAAATCGATGAAAAACCTGCGAGGGCGAGAATTTGAAATCTAAGTTTAAGAAATGCAGCAATTGCAGTACTTATACTTTTAGAGAGATCTGCCCAAAATGTGGATCAGAAGCGATCAATCCCCTTCCACCTCGCTTCTCACTTAAAGATCCCTATAGCAAATACAGGCGGCTGGCTTTAAAGCAGAAGTGAGAAAGAAAATAAAATAAAAATAAAATAAAACCAAAAAGAATTTTTATAAGAATTGCTAATGCATTGAAAGGGTGATCCATTGAGATGGATAGCTATACAGCATTCTTAATTCTTTTAATAATCTATATTTCAATATTAATATTAATTGGCTGGAGATTTGTGAGATATCAACGCTCAATCGTGGACTTCTGGGTAGCTGGTAGAGAAATAGGTGCCTTGAACATTGGTTTCTCCAGCGCAGCCTCTTGGCTAACTGCAGGGGCATTTCTCCTTGCCACTGGGTTATTCATGATGCTTGGCCTAGGCTCAATTTGGATTTGGGTTGCACCAAATATCATAGCTCTAGCATTGATAGCGTTGCTAGTTAAAAAGATTAAAAATACCCCAGCACTCACTCAGCCTGAGCTCTTGGAAATACGGTATAGCTCAATGGTTCGCGCTCCAATTGCAATTGCTATTACTGTTACAATGATTCTATTCTCAGTTTCAGACTTCAAAGGGTTCTCATATGTATTAAGCGTTTTCTTCGGTACCCCTGAGGTAATAGCAGTTATAATAATGATAGCTTCAGTGAGTGCATATGTAACTCTAGGTGGTTTTAGAGCAGTGGTCTGGACTGATGCCATTCAATTTCTATTCCTCGCAGGACTAGCAACTTGCGTTGGTCTATTTGCAATCATAATTCCCACCTATACCCCAGTTGGAGCAGAGCATGCAACTTATACCCTTAGCGAGATGTTCCTGAGACTCCCGGCTAGTTGGTGGGATCCCTTCCTCTATGGAGGGGTGGCTGGAGCGGCTCTTCTCCTGCTAGCTCTTTTACCAGGCTGGGTTGCTGAGCAAGATCCCTGGCAGAAGATCTGGGCAGCGAAGGATGAAAAAGCTGCGAGGAATGGCTTGCTATTTGGATCCTTTTTACTTTTCTTGATCTACTTCGCTTGTTTCTTAACAGCAGTTGGTTTAAATGCAATTTACCCTACGCCTGAGAACGAGCCAGCGGCTGAGCAAATCTATCTCCAATTCATATTAGACTTCGCTCCCAGTTGGATCATTGCGTTTTTTGCAATTGGCTTCGCCGCTGCCTCTATGTCCTGCACTGATACCTTTGCAACCTCAGGTGCTTCTTGCATATCTCGAGATATAATTCAGCGTCATCTCTTGCCAAGTGCTACTCAAAAGCAGATGATAGCTATAAATAGAATCCTAGTTATAGCTATGGTAGCGATAGCTGGTTTTATCTCTCTCCACGTTGCAAGTATAATTGAAGCAGTGATTATTGCAACTGTTATTGGAACCACTTCTTATTTCTTCCCTATAATCGGGGGACTATACTGGAAGAGAGCAACCAACTGGGGAGCATTCGCAGGTGCAGTTGTAGGTTTCATCGCGCAATCCACTCTTGTGGTGTTGGAGAAAATGGGATTATATAGTGAGTTATTCGCAAATCCACTTATGCAGGAACACGGCGTACTCTTGGGCTTGAGTTTAAGTGCTATTGCTTTCATAGGTGTATCACTAGCTACAAAGCCATCTGAGGAAACTAAGCTGGCTCCTTTCTTCAGAGATGTGGCTGATAGATTATTCAAGCGTGAAGTACTTGAGAGCATTGATCTCGAGGATCCTAAATTCCAGAGTATAATTAATAAACTTGAGAAAAAGATCACTGGCGCTAGAGCGCATTTGCATTTAACAGTTAATGTAAAGCCAGCAGCTGCAGATGGAGGCTTGCTCAACTGGAAAGAATTCACTCGAGAACTTAAAATGATGCATCCAAAGTGGGTAACCCCGACTGGCTATGATGTGGTCTATCGCCTTTCCCACGGGGATATGCTCACTTGCGTGAAATTAATGCTAGGAGATAAAAATCAACTATGGCTGTCTTCGGAGCCCAAGCTCGAGGAAATTAGTGATTTGGAGAAGGAATTATTCATTGCCTATGAAGAAATCGAAGGAGTGCTTGCTGCACTTGGTATGAGTGCTTCCATAGCAATGCTTAAGGAGTGATTCATGGAAAGAAGGCGCTGTGATATCGCAATTGTTGGTGCAGGCCCAGCTGGTAGCACAGCTGCTAAATATGCAGCGAAGCACGGCTTTGAAGTGCTTTTAATTGATAAGAAATCTGAAATAGGTATACCAATGCAATGTGGAGGCTTTCTCCCGCAGCTTCACGAGCTTAAGCTCCTCCTTCCAAATGCAAAGTGCTTGGAGGAATTGACGAGTTACTCTAGTTACTGCATTACAACTAAGACAGATTACCTTGGATTCATCTCCCCTAGTTGTGAGGTAAAACAGTTTCACGTTGACGCGAATATAGTTGATAGAAGGAGATTTGATAAATATCTAGCTCAAGAAGCAGCTCGAGCAGGCGCTGAGATATTATTGGAAACCAAGGTCGTGGATTTGGATCTAGAGAAGTCAATTCTCAAAGCTATCGCGTTAAATAGCGATCGTGAATTTATGATAGAAGCTAAGGTAATAATTGGAGCAGATGGCCCAGCTTCAAGAATAGCAAGAGCTTGCAAGCTTGTGAAGCACTACGATCCCATGGATTTAAGCCAGGGATTTCAATATGAAGTGGTGGATGCTGAGATAGACTGTAAAACAGTTGAAATGTACTTCAGTCGAAAATATGCACCTGGGGGTTATGCTTGGATCATACCAACTGGTAGTGATACAGCTAATGTAGGGGTTGGAATTCGATTGCCATTTGCTGAGAAGAACTTAACGGCTAAGCATTATTTAATGCGATTCATAAAAGAACATCCCCTAGCGAGAGATAAACTCTCCAAGGCAAAGATAACCTCGGTAATGCGGGGAATCATACCAGCTGGAGGAGCTCCTTCTAAAACGCAAGTTAAAAATATTTTAATTGCAGGGGATGCCGCTGGCATGCTCATGCCCACAAGTGGCGGTGGAATACCCCTAGCTCTAGTGGCTGGTAGAATTGCAGGTGAAATTGCAGCTAAATACCTCCAAGGCAATGCCTCGCTCGAGGAATATGAACATAGTTGGCGAATGGAAATAGGCGAGGATTTGGAAACCTCGCTTTTAATTAGAAGGATGCTTGATGCATTTATGAAGAACGACTTCCTTATGTCATCGCTTATGAAAATTCTTTCAGCTGAGCAAATGGTGGATTTGCAGAGGGGAAAGCTTTCCCCAACTTTGAAGAAATTGCTCGTTAATTTTTAATATAATTGCCTAGTTATTAATTTTTAATCCAGTTAATAGCTCTCTCCACGCTTCTCTTAATCCCATATTTCTTTTTAAAATAGCTAAAGATATTTGCAACATCGCGCCTTAAGAATTCTAAAGCGTGAGAATGTTTAGTAGTTACATACTGCGGCCAATCAATTATTGAAATGCCCTCGGGGCTTATCATCACATTGAACTCGCTTAAATCTCCATGTATAATACCAATTTTATATGCCTTTTTAACTTCCTGTAGAATTAGATTTAAAACCTCCCGTCTATCCTCTGGCTTTATCTTAGCCTTATATAGCTCAACGCCTGGTAAATCACTCATAACTATTGCATTGCGATTTTGATCCACAGGTTGCGGTACTGAAACGCTGGGATATAATATCTCAAGAGCATTGAATTCTCTTTCAGCTGCTAGTCTAGAGGCATACATCCAAGAGAAATGGGATTTATCGAGCAAGTAATCTCTTGAGCGCTTAACGTGTTTAAAGCTAATCCTCCCCTCTCTATGGAATTTAACAATCAATCTTCGATTGCTAGGTCCGAGGGCATCATAGACCTCTGATTCTTTGCCCACGTTAATTTTTGAGCCAAGTGCCTCTATTGTCCCCCTGAGTACAAGCGCTCTAAGGGCAAGTTGGTCGTAGCCTTTGAAAAGTAATTGATATCCAGTGAAAGCTGCTATTCTCCTTTGAATCAGTGATCTATATGCAAGTCGAGATAGGCTTTTATCAACGATAGCTTCATCTAGACCTGAGTATCTATAAATCTCCTCCACGGGAACCCATTCATAGTGGCGCATTCCAGTTTCTATAGCTGTAAGCACTCTGAAGTCTTCTCTCGTGAGCTCTCGAAAGATAAGTGCAGTTTCCTTCATCTAGCAAAAGAATTAGCTATGTATTATAAAAATCAATCGCAAGTTATATTTCCTTCCCCATCCATTCGAGAGCGAAACTTGAGCAAAAGCTATATATAATATTTCTATAAATTATATAAATGCAGTTTTTAAAAACGGCTTGGCGGGATGGATTGGGAGGGCTGAGATGATAGTTAGAATCACAATTCCGCTGAGTGCATTCACCTATAAGGATGCTCTAAAGCTCAGCCAAGAGTATCCCGTTGATGTTTGGTTTGATGCAGATCAAAAGGGCTTAGTTATCTCAGGCCGAATTCAAGATATCATAGATATGCATCGAGACATGAGAAAAACTGGCAAGTTATAATGCTGCCTAGAGAGATTTTAAATAAACTTAAATGGAGTCCGGATCTTAATTTCCAAAACTATGAACTTGTTATAATTCATAGAGGCGCTCCAGGGGATGTTAAGATAGTTAAATGCAGAGATATACTCCACCTAGGCAGGGGCTTTTTTGAGGCATCAATTGAAGGTAGAAAAACTTTGATACCCTATCATAGAATCAAGGAAATTCGCGAGATCAATGGAAAAGTTATATGGAAGAAGCGATGTTGAGCAAAACTTATATTTCAAGAAATTTTAACTGGAGAGGGGATGAATATTAAGATCACTAGTAGTTACTTAATTGATTCTCTATTGCTCTCATTTAGTGTTTCAATGCTGATTTTATTCGTAGCATTTGGCTTGATGTATATATTTGAGAATAAGGAGAGTCCAATTTCCATTCCCCTCTTATTGCTTTTAATAGCCACGTCATTCATCGTTGGCTCTGCTTATTTTGATAAAAAAGGCGCGCATTCCATTTATTCCTTAATAGGCGGCGCGATTGTATCAGCAAGTGCTACCTTCATCATTACCTCGGTAATTGGCGGGATAAGATATTTATTAACTAACTTATCAACTGGCTCAATTCCACCGCTTGAATCCATAATTTCAGTGATTGCATTGCTTATGATCGCAAGCTTGGTAATTCTGAGGATTATTATATATCAAGTAAAAATAAGCAGCAGTTATTACAAATGATAATTACACTTGATTATTATATTTGATATTTTATCCAAAGGATTTATTAATACTAATTTTTAAAATTACTAATTGGTGAAAGAAAATGGAACTCGAAAACTTAGTAAAAACAATGATGCCATATCTCAAGGAGCAGACAATTGTGGACTTTTTAATTCTAAAGAGAACATTGGATGACAATAGATATGCCATGATGAAGCGCAAAGCAGTTGATGAAATCTCAGCAGTTATGCTAGCTGCAGCTAAGAATGGAGAGCTATTCTCCGATGTAGTTAAATGGGGAATTGAAAATGGAATAGCTTCAATTGCAACCTTCTCTAGGAGAAAAGACTTCCTCAAAAGCCTAGGTATAATAAAAGAAGAAAGCGTTAAATCCAGATTTGGCAGACCAAAAATCAAGATGGGCTTGAGCGAGGAAAAATTCCTAGAACACTTCATGATTTAAAAATTCAAATTAAAAATTAACTGCAAGTTGGACTATAATCTTTGCTCCTAGTTTTAGTTTTTCAACAAGAGCTCTATTTAAATCAATTGCAGCTTTATCCGCTTGCACCATTAAAGTTCTACCACAGCTATAATTGGATCGCCTCACAACTAAACTTCTAGAATCAGTGAAGCTTAATTTCTCGCTTCCCCTCCCCCTTATCCTCTCATGTAGTTCCTCTACGTAGATATCAATAGTGATCTCTGCATCATTTCTTTTAGCTAGATTTTTGAATTCTTGGGATAGATCTGCAGCTGCTTTACTTACCTCCACACCAATGATGCAATCTGCCCTTCTACTTATATCAACATCCTTAGTCAATTCAAATGTAGTCCTATGCTTAGCAGTAATATTTCTATGGCCCTTTGCGTGGAGTACTTCAAAAACTTGCATAGAATAAAGTTATACTTTATAAATTATATTTTTTTGGAATTAAATGGAAAGAAAAAAAAGGGAAATTAAGGGAAAAAAGAGGAAGTTAAAAGGAAGGTTAAAAGGAAAAGTATTTGAGTACGTATTAAAAATCTAGCAATTGGGAGTGGTTTGAGAATAAACTCAGTGTTTGATAAACATTGAGATCTAAAAAGCAGGACCTCTAGGATATGGGCGTCCACACTCCCCATTATGATAGAGCTATTGTGCTTGAATTGCGATGAACAGACTTTGCATATGGAGATAAGTAGATCTCTTTTCAAATGCATGGAATGCGGTGCGATTCGAGTTGGAGATATTCAAAGAGCGAAGCCGCTAAAGGTTAAAATTATAATAAGCGAGTTGGATAAGTCTAGATGCAGTTATATTGAACTTAAGCCAGAGGAAATGATTAAAATAGGTGAGGAATTAGCTGTTGAAGAGCAGAATGAAGTAGAGGCTGTGCAGATCACTGCCATTGAAAAGAAATCTGGAGAGCGAGTGAAGCACGCAATTGCAAGTGAAATAGCTTGTTTATGGGGAAGAGCTATAGGTGAAATTGAAGTGAAGATTGCCATCCAAGATAAAGGAGTAACTCGCTCTGTAAGTATCAAAGTACCTGGCGATAGAGAGTTCACAGTTGGCGAGAGAACAAAGATCGCAGGGGAAGAGATTGAGATCACTGCGATTAAAATTAGAAAAGGCAAAATGATAAAGCGCGAGGGAAATGCTGCACTAGCGAAGAATATAAAGAGGATTTTCTCAAAGCCAGTTAAAAACTATTAAAAGGGTAGCTTTAGCTTTTGAGGGAATAGCTTGGAGAATATAATGATATATCCAAATACAAGCATCACCAACGATATAATCCAAGCCCATTTTAATATAGCCACTTTAGCACTAGGAGTGAGAAAAGCAGCCACTCTTGCCTCCCAGTTCTTTGCCTTTGGATTTGAGTAGCGCCACCAATATTGCCTTTTGTGCTCTTCTTCATTGAGTGTTAAATCTCTTAAAACTCTCTCAAGCTCAATTTCTCTCCGACTAGGACTCATCATTTTTAATTAAATGAGAATATTAATAAATATTTTCAAAAATTTTAAGTTCTGATGATGCAAATAAACCTTTGGGATTTAAATGAATATATACATCCAAGCACTATTGATTGCAACGGCAATGGTAACAGCAGGTGCAATAATAATGGCAATTCTTATAATGATGGGAGGAGCGCCGCATTAAGTGCTGATTAAGTGCTGCATTAAGCACTTAAGCAGCAACTTTGAGTTTCTTCAATCGAATTATATTCTCGCGCTCCATCTCCTCGAGTCTGAAATTTATGTAGGCAGCTGCTTCCTTGAGCTCTGGTATGACTTTATACTCAAGTGCATTTACCCTGCGCTTGGTTTTCTCGATTTCATCTAGCAATCGCTTCATAGCAGTTTCAATCTCAGCCGCTGCTATTATCTTCTCAAGCAGAGCTTCATAGGCGTAGGCAGCTTCATCGATCCTTGAACTAGTGCCAATAATTCCATATCCACGTTGGAAGAGATGTTTTTTCACCCCAGCTGCTTCAATTTTAGGCACCACTACGCCCATTACACTTTTACTATCCAACTCAATTTGGGGTCTATCTCTCATTGCGAATGAAGCTGATTTAACAGCCATTTGTCCGTCAACTGCCCTTGCTATGGAGATCTTCTCCTCAGCGATTGCATAAGCTTTCTGCAGCTCAGTTCTAATATCCTTGGCTTTCTCTAGAATTTCAAAGAATTCAAGGATTAATCCATCTCTCTTCATCTTAAGCAGTTTATAGCCAGTTTCAGAGAGCTTGATTCTCTTTTTAAGCATTATGAGTTCGCTTCTAGTTGGCTTGACCGTGTCCTTTATTGCCATTGCATCCCCTACGCAGGTGCAGCAGCTGGCTTGGGTTCTTCCTTCTTGCCCCTATATGCAGGATGATACTTCTTGATCAATTCATCTGGAATTCTAGTTAACTCTGCAATTGGAAGCGTAGCTAGCAATTCCCAGCCTAAGTCAAGAGTGTAGAATATATCTCTATCTTCCTCCTTCCCCTGCCTCACGAATTTATCCTCGTAGAGGTCAGCGAATTCCAAGAACTTTCTATCGCGCTCTGAAAGAGCTTCTTTACCTATAATTGCTACTAGCCCGCGGAGGTCAACGCCCTCTGCATAGGCAGCGTATAATTGATCCGCTACTGCTCTATGGTCCTCTCTCGTTTTACCATGCTTCCCAAGTCCCCTTCCTATTCCAGCATTCATCAATCTAGAGAGCGAGGGTAATACGTTTATAGGTGGATAGATACCACGCATGTGAAGTTCTCTTGAAAGTACAATTTGTCCCTCAGTGATATAGCCAGTGAGATCTGGAATTGGGTGAGTAATATCATCGCCAGGCATGGTTAGAATTGGGAACTGTGTTATAGATCCCCTCTTACCCTCAACTATCCCTGCGCGTTCATAGTTGGTTGCTAGATCAGTATACATATAGCCTGGGTAGCCCCTTCGCCCTGGTACTTCTTCTCTAGCAGCGCCTATCTGGCGAAGGGCTTCGCAGTAATTAGTCATATCTGTGTAGATAACAAGAACGTGATAATCTAGATCATAGGCTAGGTATTCCGCAGTGGTAAGCGCTAATCTAGGGGCAAGCAATCTCTCTATAGCTGGATCGTCTGCTAGATTCAAAAATACCACTGCTCTCTCAAGCGCACCTGTGCGGCGGAAATCGTCCATGAATATAGTAGCCTCCTCTGCGGTTATACCTAGAGCGCAGAAGATCACAGCAAATGGCTCTACAGCTCCAGGCACTTTAGCCTGCCTTGCAATCTGCAGAGCAATTTCATTATGAGGTAAACCCGAGCAGGAGAAGATGGGTAATTTCTGGCCTCTTACAAGTGAATTCATTCCATCTATGGCTGAAATTCCAGTTTGAATGAAATCGCGAGGAGGTCTCCTAGCGGAGGGATTAATGGCTGCGCCCACGATTTCAAGGCGCTTCTCAGGCACAATCCTAGGCCCTCCATCTAAGGGATCGCCTGATCCGGATAGAATTCTGCCTAAGATATCTCTGGATACTGGCATTTTAATGGTCTCGCCCAAGAAGCGCACTCCACAGTCTTTATCTATGCGCGATGTACCCTCGAATACTTGAACAACCACTACTTTCTCAGAAGTATCAAGTACTTGACCCCTCTTTATGGTTCCATCTGCAAGCGCAATGTGAACCAGCTCGCCATAGCCAACTGGCTCGGTTTTCTCCACGAATACCAGTGGACCTGCAATTTGAGTTATAGTTTTATATTCCTTCATTTTGCCACCTCACTCCGCTTTCATCTTTCGGAATTCCTCTTCCATTACCTTCATTGCATTTTCAATATAAGAATGGTAATCCTGCTGGAATTTTGCTTTCGAAAGCATAACTTTTGACTCGCTTGCTTTAATCTTATCCAATGGTATGCCTGAGGCAAGTGCTGCTTTAGCAGTATCACCCCAAGCTAGAATTGCCTTTAGCATTTCATATTGCTTTTTAACCTCGCAATAAGTATCCACATCGTGGAAAGCACTCTGCTGGAGATAGTAATCACGTATCATTCGCGCGATTTCAAGTAAAAGCTGCTGATCCTCGGGTAAAGCATCTGCGCCTACTAATTGAACAATCGCTTGAAGCTCAGCCTCTCTACCTAAGATCTCCATCGTTCTTGCAACGAGAGTGCTCCACTCTGGAGAGACATTTTGAGAGAACCACTTGCGGAGTACGTCTTGATATAAGCTATAGCTTATTAGCCAGTTTATAGCTGGGAAGTGCCTTCTATAAGCTAATTTAGCATCAAGTGCCCAGAATACCTTTACAATGCGTAGCGTGCCTTGAGAAACTGGCTCAGATAGGTCACCGCCTGGTGGGCTGACTGCTCCAAGTACAGTTACCGAGCCCTCTCTTCCATTTAAAGTTATAACTCTACCTGACCGCTCGTAGAACTCAGCTAGCTTTGCAGCTAGATAAGCTGGATAGCCTTCTTCACCTGGCATTTCTTCAAGGCGAGATGAAATCTCTCTCATCGCTTCTGCCCATCTTGAAGTTGAATCTGCCATTAATGCTACATCATAGCCCATGTCTCTATAGTACTCTGCAATTGTAATACCAGTGTAAACCGAGGCTTCTCTAGCTGCCACAGGCATATTTGAGGTATTTGCAATGAGCACTGTGCGATACATCAATGGCTTGCCAGTGTAGGGATCTATCAAATGGGGGAATTCAGTTAAAACTTCTGTCATTTCATTTCCTCTTTCTCCGCAGCCGATGTATACCACTATTTTTGCATCGCTCCATTTAGCGAATTGATGAAGCATCACTGTTTTACCAGATCCAAATGGACCTGGAATTGCAGCGGTGCCGCCTTTAGCTACCGGGAATAAAGTATCAAATATTCTCTGTCCAGTTATAAGGGGCACATCTGGAAGGAGTTTCTCTTTAAATGGCCTCGCTACTCTAGTTGGCCATTTATGCATCATTTTTATCTCAGTGCCATCTTCAAGTATGCATACTGTTTCTTCAACTGTGAATTTACCATCCTTAATTTCCTTAACCTTTCCCCCTGGAATGTTTGGCGGGATCATTATTCTATGTTCAATGGTCTCGGTCTCTTGAACCGTGCCAATTATATCTCCAGCTTTCACTTCCTGTCCCTTTTTAACAACTGGTACGAATTCCCATTTTTTCTTTCTATCTAATCCATCTGCATAAATCCCTCGAGTAATGAAGTTTCCAGCTCTTTCAACCAACACTGGCAATGGTCTTTGAACTCCATCATAGATTGAGGTGAGCAATCCAGGTCCTAACTCGACTGATAAAGGCGCGCCTGTATTCTCAACTGGATCGCCTGGTTTTAGCCCTGAAGTATCCTCGTAAACTTGAATTATAACTTTATCCTCAACTATTTGTATAACTTCCCCCATTAATTTCTCGTGACCCACTCTAACTAGGTCATACATGCTTGCAAACATACCAGTGGCTGTTACCACAGGTCCAGACACGCGGTAAATTTTTCCAATCAATCTTTCTTTCCCATTGGCCATATTTCATCTACTCCTGATTTTCTATTCTGAATTTTATTAATTTGATCATTTTCTCCATAGGTCAACTCCTACTGCTCTTCGAATTTTCTCTCTTAAACTAACTGCTTCTTCTTTCCCCCCTATTGTTAACACCGTTGGTTGAATGGATTCATCTAGTCTCCTCTTGAGCATAGGGGAGAATTTCTCAACATCATCTTGATTCAACACAAGTATACCCACATTTTCATCTTCAAGCACTCGATGCACGCATTCCACTAGGTCTTCATCGGTTTCAACTTCGTAGACTTTTCTCACCCCAGTTAACCTAAATCCTGTTACGAATTCACTTCTACCCACAACTGCGATTTCCATTTATATCACCAACTGCTTTTTAATGGTATCAGTTGAAAGCCTTGCCTCTTTTCCTCTTGCAATTACCCGTAAATTATATACCTCTGCATTTTTCCTCACCATATACCAGAGCACTGGAGCTATGGAGAGTGGAAATTCATAGGAAATTGTTCGAGCAGTATTGATCAAGATCTTTTCAAGGGCAATTTCTACTTCATTTAAAGAGCCAGTGGCTTCGATGGTAGCGATTGCATCAACTAGATCTGGATAATAATAAGTCTCAGCCAACATTGCTGTGAACTCAGCAAAGGAATGGGCACTTGCAAGTCTGCTGAGCTGCTCCACTCCAAGCCTAAGACCCCCTTCAACCATGTGTTTCATTACTTCCGTTGGTTCTAGTGCTTCTCGCTTCAATCTAAATAGGGTTTTGAGATTAACCATGTCAATCTCAGTTCTGAAATACTCTAGGAACATGCGCACGGAGCTAGGTATGAAGAAACTAGCTAAAGCTGTTAAAGTTCCCATTTCCGCAGGCTCTGGAATTTTTCCTTTCACTGCTTCTATATCCTCGAAGACTGAGGAATAATAAGCCTTATCTAATGCATTTTCCAGTGGTGCGAGCATCTTAGTTTGATCGAATTCTTCCTTTGCCATTGCAAGCGGTGGATAGAAGATGGAGCGCCTTGCTCTAAGTTCATCTAGGACTTCCTCAATTGAGCCTAGTTTTGCGAGATGTATGAGATAATCGATGGTTAAATCGCCAGCTGGTATAATGGTTTGCAGGATTTCATCAAGACTAGCGCGATAGTACTTACCCCTGATTATTGATTTTAAGCTCCAAGCATCATATCTACGTAGATAAGCTGATACGAGTAGTGAGAGCTCGCCCTCTGAGAAGCCAAGTATGGTTTTAAATGTTCTAGCTAGATTTAAGTTTAGAGCAAGTTCAAGTAAATCTATGCCTGAGAATCTAGCTGCTAGCTCATCTATCTCGCGCTTGTATTCGCTCTCCTCTAAAAATCTAGCTATCTCTGGTATATCCATCTGCAGTAGCTTTGGATATTGATCCGCGGGTAGAAGCCTGCTTCTCATTGCTCCTATTCTAGCAACTACGTATGGATAATTTGACCTTTTTCGCCGTGATGGAATTCTCGCTCTTGCTTTACTTGAGAATAAAGGCACGCTTTCACCTGCTGAATAATATATTGGCTATTTCCCTTACGTTTTTCTCCCAAACACTATTGAGCAGGGTTTCATAGGTGTAATCAAGTTTTATGGTTTTATCGCTGCTCTCAATTACCACTCCACCTATGCAATTTATGGTTCCAGCGAATTTTAAATCACTCATTCGCTTAACAAATTCAGCGTCCCTCTGGGAGCAGTAGATATTTCCATTGCCAACTTCTCGCTTGCCTTTCTCGATTAGAGCTTTAAGCAATCGCTCATTTTTTTCCCTAGGGAGATTTCTGAGCTTCTCTATTGCTTGTGCATATACTTGGTCAAGTGCTTCTTTTTCACTAGTTAGCTTAATCTTCTTAACCTCTAGCTTTGCACTTGCAATTTCTCTAGTTCTAATTTTCTCCACAATTTTAGATATCTCAGCTTCTTTTCTAGCTTTGATCCTCGCTGCTTCTTCTCTAGCTTGCTTTAAAATAGGCTCTGCTTCAGCTGCTCCTTCTTTTCTTATTTTCTCTGCTTCTTCTTTTCCCTTTTCTAGAATATCTGTGACTACTTTTTCCAGTCCCATGGCTATCCCAGTTTAAATATAGGCTTTATGTGAATAGCAGTAGAATTGCAACTACTAGACCGAAAATCACTATGGTCTCTGGAATAACTGTCAGGATCAAGCCTTTGCCAAATAGCTCTTCCTTCTCTGCCATTGCTCCAATTGCAGCTGCACCTATGTTCATCTCAGCTATTCCTGACGCGAATCCAGTTGCGCCCACCGCTATTGCAGCGGAAAGTGCTACTATTGCTTCTACCATTTTTTATTCCTCCGTATATTTTCTTATATATCCAAATGGACTGTATTTCTTTCCCCCGCCTTTGTAGAACTTGGTGAAGAACTCCACATAATGCAATCTTAGGGCATGTAACCCGGGGGCTAGTATGCCTAAGAGTGCATTCAGAGCGTGCATAGATATGAATGCGAAGAGTCCTAATATTAAGAATACCACATCTCCTGGATGGGCTTTTATGCACATGTCAATGGCCATCATATTGGTGGCATAGGCTATAAATACTGAGGATAATCCAACTGCGCAAAGCCTAGTGTAGGATAAGCAGTTGCTCATTATACCTGGGATGTGAACAAGTCCCATGCCCCCTTCTCCTAGGACAACCATTATAACTCCAACTATGGCAATCACTCCACCTGCTAGGAAAACTGGGTCTGAAGTGGGCATTGGGTGCTTTTCAATCATCGCGGGCACTGCTTTTAAACCTGCTAAGACACCGCCTATCAATAAAACCACCCATGATAGTTTCTCTAGGAGGGCTTTTTTGAGTCCGTGATGCTTGATTTCATTTCTAAATCCTGCGAAGAGGCCGATTATTAAATGCACCACGCCCACTAAGATTGTTACCCCTAGAAGCATTTTTATACCTTCTCCTTCAGCGCGGTCTATTATAGCGTGCCATACAAAGCCACCTACGTGTATAGCCCCGTGACTAGTTATTGGGTCGAAATTAGGCCCGAAGATCTCTGCATATACCATTCCCATTATAATTGAGAATATCCCTGCGTATATTCCAATTGTGCCCAGCCATTTGAGCCATTCTTCTTTGGATTTAAGCTTAATAAATACCCCCATCGCTAAGATCATTGCTCCATATGCTATATCGCCTAGGATTATTCCAAATAGAAGAGGATAGGTGATGAATATGATTCCAGTTGGATCGATCTCATCATAAGTAGGCCTAGAGAAGAGATCGCATATTAATTGAAGAGGTTTAGCTGGCTCGGGGTTCTTATATTCCACTGGAATATCAGATGGCATTTCAGCAGCGTGAGGGTGCTCCTCGTGTGCTTTTTCATATATCTCCAATTTTTGAACATAAACTCTGCCATCTGTTGCTTTTTCAATACTACTCTGCAGCAATTCAAATTTCTCAGTTGGAACCCAGCCATCTATTATAAAGGAATTTGCGGTTGTTGCAAACCTCAATGGCGCCTCAGCTTTTTGAGTCTCAATAGATAAATACTCCTCGCTTGCAAGGATGAAGGTTGCATATTGTTCTTTGAATTTAACAATTTCCTCCTCTATCTTGGTCTTTTCCGCAAGCAGAGCTTCTCCTTTCTGCTTGCATTCATTCAATATTTTCTCAGGTAAACCATCGTACTCTGGTACTGGAATTTCTTGAAAACCAGCACCCATTAATACTTCAGCTATTTTAGCTTCGAATTGCTTTGGCACAAATAACGCTATCACTTTTTGGCCTTCAAATGAGCCAGTGAAGAGTTCATATTCCTTGGTTATTTCCTGCACTTTTGGCTCAATATCTGCTCTAATGAAGCCTGTGTACACCGATAGGTTTGCATATCCCCTATATAATTGGAATTCAAGTGGCAAAGAAGCAAATGGCTCTATCTCAGCCTCTTTAGCCGCTAAGTCCTTAAGCTCGCTTTCAATTTTATTTCTTTTCTCAAGAAGCTCGCTTACCTTGGTGTCGATTTCAACGAGTTGTTTATCTAGATTTCTAGCAAGTTCTTCTACCTTCAATTTCCTCTCAACCGGCACTTCTGAGATTCCAAGATAATTGGAGATCGATCTAAGCTTGAGGAGTTTTTCAGAAGTATAAGTTGCTTTTTCAAGAGGTTTGCCAATTTTGAAATAGGGATCAGTTTCCTCTCTAAAATCAGTTATATGCAGTATATTTAAATCGTGAAGGGTTTCAATCGTTTGATCGAGTAGTTTGGTGGAGCCAATTATTATTACCTTTGACATCTCCAAGGGCTTGAACATTTAATCAATCGCTCCCTCGAATTGTTTAATTAAAAACTCTACTGCTTGAGGAGTTCTCTCCAAAGCGAGTTTTTTAAGAGCTTCAGCTTCTTTTTTACCCTGCTCTATGATCTCCTTTGCTTCTTCTCTTATTTTTTGCTCAGCCTCCTTTAATCCCTCGGTACTCATTCGTTCCACTTCTCTCTCAGCTTGCTTTATGATCTCCGCGGCTTCTTTCCTAGCGTTGAAAACCATTCGCTTTTTCTCTTCCTCTGCTTGTGCAATCATTGCTTTAACTTTTTCCTCAGCCTCTTTCACTTGAATAAGCACTTCACTTCTCGATACTATAGAACCGCCCCCATGCTCTACATCTTTGGATACTTCTTATAACATGCACTATTATTTTTAAACTTTTTTATTTTTAATTTCCATCATTATCGATCACAATAGATCTTTATTTTTTAAAATCTTCTCCCTCTCACTCTAGCGATATCAAAGACCGCTGTTTTTGCAACGTGCATAACCGCGAAAGTGCCTGCTTGAATTGGATCGCTCACGACTAAATCAGAGTGCTCTGGCACGCTGCCTGCCATATTTAATGAGATCACTGGAATGCCTTGAGCTCGGAGTTTCTTAACCTCTTCAGTAATTCTCCCTCCCATGATAGAGCCAGCTAATACTAATATCTCTGCTCTATGCAGTCTTGAAACTGCTTCAACTGCTTCAGCCAAATTTGCCTCTCCCACAACTGGCATGGTATCAACGCTTATTCTCTCCCCGCGAATGTTATGTCTATCGGCTTCATTAATCGCACCCATCGCTACTTGTGCTACTTGAGCGCCACCTCCAATTATTATAACTCTTTTCCCATAGATCTTCTCAAGGGGGGCATGGGTATCAACCTTCACCACTGAATGCAGCTTTTGAATTGCTTTAACAAGCAGATCTATATCACTTATTCCCTCCACTTCCATGTAAAGTGAAGCTTTACCTTCATACTGCCCTCTTTCTAATAAGAATAGCTGTGCATAAGTGATATTACCATCATATTTAGCTATTAAACCTGAAATATCCCTCAAAACTCCACTTCGATTCTCGCAAATTACGCTAATTGCAATAACCCCAGCGGTGCGCGCTAGACTTCTTGCGAAGAGCAAATCATAGTCATTGACATAGCTATCCACGTAAAGTACTTTATCGCTTCTCTCAACTCGTAATTCCAAGCCATCGCGTCCTTCATAAACATCCAATGTCCAACCATGTTCGTGAGGCTCGACTTCCTCTAAAATATCATTCAAAAGGGAAGCAGGCATCACAATCACATTATCTGCTCTCTCGCAGATCAAAAGAGCATACTTCATGCTTTGAGTGGTGAGAAAGATGAATGGCACTGAGAAAACATAGTGGTTATCAACATTTTTCTTTGAATAGCGCACCATTATTAAATACTGCCCATCAACTTTGTAAATATGCTGAATCGAACCAAGGGGATATTCCTTTACATTTACGTGTTCCCTTAAATGATTTAAAACTAATTGCACAGCTTGTTTCATTTCTTGGGATTTATATCTATATGCCATTTTCATTTAACCCCTATTTTATATCTTGCACTTGGTAGGGTTTTAGTTTTCTTCACTCCATCGATTCTTCTAATCACATTGAAGATAACCTCACTTAGTTTCTCGCTATCTTGAGCAACCACTTTAGCGATTAAATCATATTCACCGAATAGTGGATAGACCTCTGCAATTTCATCGCTATCAATCAAGGAATTATAAACCTTCTTTTCTTTCCCTGGCTCTACATTTATTAATACAAACCCAATTTCCAATTCAACCACCAACTTATATTATGATATCAATCTGAAGATTTAAGGACTTCGAACATCTTAAGGGGATCAAACACGCCTTTCTCAGTTATCACTGCAGTTATGTTTTCAAGTGGTGTAACATCAAAAGCTGGATTGTAGACTTCTACATCAAGAGGTGCAATTTGATATTTCCCAAAAAACTTCAACTCTTTGGCATCTCGTTCCTCTATCAAAACCTCGCTTGCAGATTTATAAAAATCAAAACTCGACAGTGGTGCTGCAATGTAGAATGGAATACTATGCTCCTTTGCAAGTACTGAAAGGGAATATGTTCCAATTTTATTGAAAACTCCATTTCTAACAATTCTATCAGCTCCGACTATTACTTTATCGATCATACCCTGTTTCATTACAAAGCCAGCTGCGCTATCAACAATCAATTTTACGGGAATTCCATCTTCCATGAGCTCCCAAGCAGTTAATCTACTTCCTTGATTCAAAGGCCTAGTTTCACACGCTATGACCTTTATCTTTTTACCAGATTGAATAGCACTTCTAACAACCCCAAGTGCAGTGCCAAAGTCTACACAAGCAAGTCTGCCTGCATTGCAATATGTTAAAATTGTATCGCCATCTTTCAAGAGCTCTGCCCCGTGCTTGCCAATTAGCTTATTAACTTCAACATCCTCCTCTGCTATCTTCTTCGCTTCCTCCAATGCAGTTTTTTTAATCTCCTCGATCGAGCTTAACTTCTCTAGTTTTTTAAGCAAGCGTTCTATAGCCCAGCTGAGGTTAACAGCCGTTGGCCTAGCTGTTTTCAAGGTAAATGCAGCTTTATTAATCGCAAGTTTCAAAGCACGCGCTGACCTAGCTTCACTCCTCCAAGCAGCTAGCGCTATGCCATAAGCACCAGCTGCACCTAAGGCTGGAGCGCCGCGTATTCTCATATTTATAATTGCTTCTCTAAGAGTTGAGATAGAGCGGCATTTTTTAACTTTAAATCTCCTTGGTAGCTCAGTTTGATCAATAAAAATTATACAATTCTCCTCGCTGCTCCATTCAATGGTGCGCATGCATCACTTCTATGCTTTATTGAAATGAAAAGCTTTCGAAAGCTTAAACAAAAAATTTATTAATGGATGCAGCATAAAAAAAAGAGGGGTTTAATTTGAGCGTGAAGGATAACTTGATCATTGGAGGCATAATCATTGGCTTTTTAATAGTCGTGGGAGTGATTTTCTATCTTGCTTACCTCCTTGGCCATTGGCTATTCAGCTTAGCTGGAATAGCATTAACTTGGTTCATAATTGGGCCGATGATTGAATTCATAGTGGGCTTAGTGATAATAGGAGCAATAGCCATTGCACTGCTCTTCCTAGTTGTGGAACTTCTTTAGTTTAAGCTCCTTAGCAACTATTTTATATCTCAAATTTAAATATTCAATGGGAATAAAAATTGAGCACTATTATAATTTGCATTGATCGAGATGATGATATTGGTGTTAAAGCAGGGATAAAAAGTCCCATCATAGGCCGTGAAGCAAATCTCAATGCAGCTATTAAACTTGCCTTACACGACCCAGAGGAATCTGATGTCAATACCATATTCGGCGGGCTTCAAATTTATGATGAACTTAAGTCAAAGGGCGAAGAGGTTGAAATAGTTTCAATAGCAGGCAATCCAAGTGTGGGAGTTAAATCAGATCGCATAATTGCTGAGCAGCTAGATGGCATCCTAGAGCAATACAATTTCGATAAGGCAATAGTGGTATCGGATGGTGTTGAAGATGAACTTGTACTGCCCTTGATTGAATCAAGGGTTAAAGTGGATTCAGTAAGGCGCGTTATTGTGAAGCAAGCTCAAAATTTAGAGAGCACTTATTATATCCTCAAAGAGCTATTTAGCAATCCTAAGGTAACAAGAACTTTCTTCATACCAATTGGATTAGCTCTATTAATTTATGCTCTTTCAATATACGTAGGCTATCCTCAGATTGCTTTAATCACAATTCTAGCATTCATAGGATTATATCTACTTTATCGAGGCGTGGGGCTAGATGATTTACTAACCAATTTTTATGGCAGTTTAACTAAGTCATTCTACGGTGGGAAAATTACATTCGTAACATATATAGCTGCAATTATCCTCATGATTACAGCTTCAATACAGGGTCTGGTTGAATTCTGGAGATATTATATTAATCCAGTGCCAGTTGGTGCAATAAATCTTGCAATGATTTTCATAAAAGCTTCTATATGGTGGTATGTAGCAGCTGGAGAATCCATAGCTATAGGCTGGATTGTGGATAATTACTTTGAAAAAGAGCGAGCAATGTATAGATATATCTCAACCCCCTTCTTGATTTTTGCAACAGGCTTACTTCTATGGGGCGCAAGCATATATATTTTATCAGGCATATATGAATCTGGATCAGCGGCTTTTCAGCAATTCGCATTAAATATCCTGAGCTCAATTGCAATAGCAAGCATAGGTGTTGGGATCTCTGCTTACAAGCGAAGAGCAGAAGATAAAACAATAGGATAAATTAGATAAACCGATAGACTTTTAGATAACCGATAGACTATGTGTAATTTAAAGCTTTCAACAAAGCTCATTCACTATGAACCGAAAATTTTTTCAACATGAAATAAAAACTTAATTTAAATTTATTATTTTTGAGGTGTGGCTATGGCTGTGGATCCAGAAACTGTAATCAAGCAATGTGTTGAAGTTCTAGGTAGGATAATTGAAGACGATTCTGTACCTAGGAACATTCGCCGTGGAGCAGATGAAGTTAAGAACAAGCTACTATATGGAAAGGAAAAATATGCAATTAGAGCAGCTTATGCAATTTCCATTTTAGATGAAATAGGCAATGACCCAAATATTCCAATACACGCGCGAACATTGATCTGGAATGTGGCAAGTCAGCTTGAAACCATTTCAGTGGATGTTTAAGTAATGGCTTTCTCAAGCTGAGTTAAGTAATGGCTTTCTCAAGCTGGGAAATTCGCTCTTTGATGCCCTCTACAATTTTGGCATTGTCCTGAAATACAAGCTTCGCCTCGCAATTCGGGCATGAGAAGTTATATTTCGCGGCAATATCAAATGAATATCTCCCACAAGGGGGATCTCCACTGCAGACATAAAAAACATTGGATTCCTCAAATTCTAAGTAACGCTTGAGATTTCGAAGAAGTTTTTTCATTTCATCCTCCAAAACGAAATCAATATTTGAAATATCCAGAGTCCAAAGATAAGTCAGCCAGCCGCTTTCTTTATCTCTCACCCTGCGATATTTAGCAAGGTGGTTTTCATAGAGAATATAAAGAGTTCTTCTAACCACGTTCAAGCTCACACCTGTGATTTCAGCGATCTTCTCATCTGTGACCTCCTCAGATGGCATTTTTTCAACTACAGTAAGTCCTTCATCTCCCACAAGCTGTTTGATATAAGCACGAATAATAGGGTCTTTAATTTTAGTTGTAGCTGAAGTCAATATTTCACCACCTCTAAACCTTTCACCACCTCTAAATTTATTCTAAACCAAATACTCGCAAGCTGCTTTTATCATCTCCACTCTAGACCTGGCCATTTCAAATGCCCTCTTTTTAGTTTTCCCCCAACCAAGAGCAGTTGCTATTGGCTCGTTTTTATCTATCACGCGCCCAATTTGAGGTATATCAGCGATGCCAATAAAGTCAAGACTAGTTTTTATCTTAGTTCTTAGAGCAGCATATACTATCATCTTCACCCCAAATTGTTTCATATTTGGCTTGGCTATGAGCTCTCCTCTGCAGGCTTTAACATGTGCTTCAAACATATTTATACCTGTGGCTATTTCCACTGTATCCAAGCTGCCTTGAAATCTAGGGTTAATTTCTATCAAATAAACTCCATTCCTCGCTATGACAAAATCCACACCATTTGAGCCAATTAAACCAAGCTCTAGAACTACCTTCTCTGCTGTTCGCTCTAACTCTGCTTCATATTTGGTATTCAATGGCGTTATATTACCACAGTAACCGAATACATTGCTTTGATTCAACCACTTCAAGCCTAAGAGTTGTTCATTCACTCCGAGAGCAAGTGCTTCCTTCCCAGTTGAAAGCACTGAAACACTAGCTGCTTTACCAGGTATGTACTGTTGAATGAGCATCTCCTCAAGCTTATCCTTAGGGGGGAGGTCTTCTTTGCTTTTGACTAGAATATTCAAATACCCTCCCCCTCCTTTTTTAGGCTTTAGAACAGCGGGGAATTCAATTGCATTTACTGTGTAAATCCTTGGGGTTTGAATATCAAGATCAAGTTCCACTAGTTTCCTCGCCAGCCACTCCTTATTTGAAACCTTCATAGTAACTTGAGGAGGGTTGCCTAGAATCTTACATCTCTCAATCTCTAGATCAAAGAATTCGAATCCAGAGCCCAAAACCAAGTAGTCAAATTGAAATTTTTTAATTGCTTCTCTAGCAATAGCCTCTGTAGGCTGACCTTTAAATGTTAAGCAACCCTCAGTGCATCTCTCTAGATCTATATCCCTAAAACCATCCACTGCATAGACCAAGTACCCAGCTCGCTTTGCAGAGCAAGCTATGGGTCGAGAATTGAATCCCATTATAAGCACTTTTTTATCCCCAATTTTATCTTCAATTTTATTTCCTAAGCACTTTTTTTCCTCGCTCTTGCGGTACAATTTCTAACTCCCCACCTTTAAACTGCTTTAAAAGCTCTTTCCCCTTCTGTATTCTATCTAGAAAAATTGCAAGAGCTGCAACCTCTGAATGTGGTTGATTTCCAATTGCTATATTATAATCAGCGAGATCGAAAACCTCCTTAGGTACTTTCTCTGCTCCAACTACAACCATTATTTTCTCTCCATCTTTTAGCTTTTTAATTGCTTGAGGAAGGTTTATGCCATACATCGTTAAATGAACAACTTTACCCCCGTTTCTCTTCCACTCTTTAATTGCACCCCTCCAATTAAGTTCGCTTTTTACCCAGAAATTCCCTCCCCAGCGCTTGGTCACTTTCTCTATACTTTCAATTATTTTGTTATCATTGGAGGCAAGTAGCATTCCACTGGCCCCGAGAGCTCTAGCCGTAAGTGCAACGTGAGTTGTAAGTCTTTTGTCCCTCTCTGGCCTGTGACCCAAGCGCATTACCACTATTTCCATCAAATGCAAATTAAGTTTTAAATTGAAAAGTTTTATTATTAAGATATACTTGTAAATTTAATGGGAGGGATGGTTTTGGAGAAGATCTCAATAGTAGTACTTTTAATCGTGATAGCTTTAAATATAATTGTTTATGGAACCCTAGGCGCTGTCCCAGCAGTTGGATTACTCGTATTAGTAGGATTGCTCCTAATGCTTCAAAGAGGCGTGGAGCAAGGATGGCGAACTAGAGAGCAAAGGAGACTGTGATGATTGATTCATATGAATTTGGAAGAATAGTAGTCAATGGCAAGCAATATCATTCAGATCTAATTATATTTCCAAATTTCATTAAAGAAAATTGGTGGAGAAAATCAGGGCATAGCGTGGATATAGATGACCTAGAAGAAGTAATTGCTTCTAACCCAGAGGTTATAATAATTGGCACAGGGTACTACGGGCGCGTTAAGATCCCAAGGGAAACCAAGAACTATTTAGAATCCAGAGGTATAAAGCTAATTGCAGAGAATACATCTAAAGCAGCTGTTACCTATAACAAGCTCTCGCAGGTTAAAAAAGCTGTGGCAGCGCTTCACTTAACCTGTTAAAAAGATTTATTTTTAGATTTTCAGAGATTTAGCAGCTCAAAATTTTCTTTATATATAATTCGCAGAATTCACTGCACATTGTTCATATCTCTCTTTGCTTTTAACATTGAGATGTTGCTGTATTACTCACATCTTTAAAGGGAAATAATTTTAAGGGAAATATAAAAAACTCATTATTAAAAAATCAAAGAAGTTGGATTTTCTCTACCTAGTTGGTTAAAATAGTTAAGTTGAAATTCAAAGCTTGTAATATTTCTGTTAGGGTGTGATTGATATTAAAATTGCTGTTAGTGGAAAGGGTGGCGTGGGCAAAACAACCATAGCAGGAAGCCTTGCGAGGTTACTCGCTAGTGATGGATTGAGTGTTCTTGCAATTGACTGCGACCCAGATATGAATCTTGCCTCTGCATTGGGTATCAAGGGAAATCCAAAGCCAATTTCAGAGTTAAAAGATTTAATTGCTGAGAGGGCAGGGGGAAGAGATGGTATATACAAGCTCAATCCCAAGGTGGATGATGTGATTGATAAATATGCAATTAGGGCGCATGGCGTGCGCTTGATTGCAATGGGCACAATCGAGCGAGGGGGGAGTGGCTGCTTATGCCCAGCTTCTGCATTTCTACGCGCGCTTATACGCCACGTGATTTTCAAGGAAAAAGTGGTGATCTTCGACATGGCAGCAGGGATTGAGCACCTTGGTAGAGGCACTGCTCAAGGTGTTGATTTAATGCTTGCCGTGGTTGAGCCTGGTATGCGCAGTATTGAAACTGTGAAGAGGATTCAAAAACTTTGCGCTGAGCTAGGGATTGAGAAAGTAGCTGGGGTTATTAATAAAGATGTGGGAAGTACAAAAGTTGAAAACGCGCTTGTTGAGCTGGGAATTCCAGTGCTTGGCAAGATTCCATTCGACCCAGCTTTGGTTAAAGCAGATCTTGAAAAAATTCCACCTATAGAGGTACCATGCGCAGCGAGGGATGCATTAGTTGAGTTGAAGGAGAATCTTAAAAAGTGGATTTAAATTCTAAAAGTTCTTAAAAGTGGATTTAAATGCAAGTTGGAGTTATAACACGGGGTAAATATGGCAAGCGCTTGATAGAAGTGGTGAAAAATAAAACACCATTTAAAGTTAGCTCAATTGAACTACCGCTATCGCTCCCTGAGTTCATCGATGATCCTGAGAAATTCTTGAATGAGTTGGGAATTGATGGTTCAATTTTCAAAGCAGATTTAATCATAAGCTATGCATTGCACGCGGATTTAAATCCTGAGATAGTTAGAAGAGCAGCACTGAGTGGAGCGAGGGCGGTTATAATTGGGGGCACGAAGGACTCATTAGTTTATCAAGAACTGAGAAGGAAATATGGAATTACATTGGAGGTGAGCGAGGTCTGCTGCTCGCTGGTGGATCCTGAGAATGAGGTGCTTAAAAAATGGTTTGAATACTTTGGTATGCCTGAATATGAAATTAAAGTTAAAGATGGCAGGATAAGTGAAGTTAAAGTGATTCGAAGCACACCCTGTGGGGGAAGCTACTACGTGGCTGAGAATCTCTTGGGTGCAAAAGTTGAAGAAGCACCTCGAAGAGCAGCTTTACTCGTGCAATATTATCCATGTCGAGCCTCTCGAGGTTGGGTTGATGGCAAATGTGGCGCGATACATCTCTCAGGCGAGTTTCAAATGCGCGCTGTGGAGAGAGCCCTTAAGAAGCTGGGTTTGAATGTCGTTAGTGGTTTAAATGTTGAAGGTTAGTATAAATTGAATCGAATAGAATAAGAAAAATAAAATATTTATATTTTAGACAAAATAAAAATATAATTTTAAAATCCTATGCCAATTGCTCTTGCTATGCCTGAAACGCCAGCTTGAACTACAAATGAAACTGCAAGTAACACGCCGGCCATTAATATAGCAACTGCGATATTGCCTTTTTTAAGCTCTTCCATTTCATCTATTTCAACAGTTATTTTATCCAGTACATTCACTGCGATGTAGATTGCTACAACTGCTATTGCAATGCCAATTAAGAGCTGAACAACTCCAACGCCAGCGGCAATGATCAACGCACCTCCTGATTTACCAGTAACCGCTTCTGATAGCCCTGCAACGCCGCTTTGAACAACCGTTGCTATTGAGAAGATAACAGCAGCCATGAATATGCCCACTGCAACGTTTCCATTCTTAAGTTCTTTCATTTCATCAATGCCTTTCGTTAACTTATCCAGTAGCCTCAGGCCTATGTACACTGAACCCATTGCTAGTAATAAACCAATGATTAGCTGACCAAAGCCAATTGTTAAACCAATAAGCATATCCAATAAAGTCAATTCCATCCCTCCTTTTTTTAAATCATCTTCAATAGAAAAGCAAGCTTAAATAATTTTTTATTATTTAATTAATAATTATTATAATATTTAATGATTATAAATTTAAAAGTTTGCGCTGTATCAAGAGCCATCTGCAGCGAGATAAGCCACAAGCTATTACTTGATCTTAGTTCCACTCGGCACCTTTTTTTCAACAACAAGTAAAACTGGCTCTGTTTCCCCAGCAGCGAGTATCATCCCTTGGGATTCTAAGCCAAAGAGCTTAGTAGGCTTTAGGTTCACTACCACTGCAACTTGTTTTCCAATCATTTCCTCAGGTTTATAGTTCCTCGCGAATCCACCAATTATCTGCCTAGGTTTTTCTTCTCCAATGTCCACTTCAAAGCGAAGCAGGTTTTTACTTCCCTTAATTGACTCCGCCTTCAATATAGAACCAACTCTTATATCTAGCTTCCGAAATTCCTCAATTGTAATTTCCTCCTTCATTTTCCCCACACCTTTGAGCTTTGCCTTTTCCCTCTCGATCTCTTCCCTTTCGATGACTCTGAAAAGCGGTTTCACCTCTCTCAATCGCTGATTAGGAGCAATTCTCTCACTAGCGGAATACCAGCTTTGCTTGTGCACGGAGCTATCAAAGCCAAGCATGCGCCAGAGCTTCTCAGCTGAGAAAGGCATGAATGGCGCTGAGAGGATAGCTAGTGCTCTTGCGAGATTAACAGCTGTATATAAAACCGTTGCTCCTCTCTTTTTATCACTCTTCACAAGCCTCCAAGGTTCCATTTCATTTAAATATTGATTGCCCGAGGTTGCAAGCTGCATTAATCTATTCAACGCACGTTTGAATTCAAATTTCTCTATGAATTCCCCAATTTCCCCCTCAGCTTTTTCGATCTCCTCAAATAGCTTGAGATCCCTCTCTTGAAACTCCCCTGGCTCTGGAATCCTACCCTCAAAGAATCGCTCGATGAAGGTGAGCACTCGATGGATGAAGTTTCCATAGGTAGAGACAAGCTCTTCATTATTCCTCCTTTGAAATTCATCCCAACTAAAATCTGTGTCTCTTGTTTCAGGCATGTTTATGGTGAGTGCATACCTCAAGGGATCAGGGTCAAAAGTAGCTAAGTAATCATTTAGCCACACTGCATAGTTTCTACTGGTTGAAAACTTGCTTCCCTCTAGATTGAGGAATTCATTAGCTGGCACATTACTGGGTAGATTTAGATCGCCGTGAGCAAGCAACATCGCGGGCCAGATTATAGTGTGAAATGGAATATTATCCTTGCCTATGAAGTAGTAAATCTCAGCCTCCTTGTTCTGCCAGTACTTCTTCCATTCATCACTTCCTTTGAAATACTCCTTCGTAGCTGAGAGATAGCCAATTACCGCATCGAACCAGACATATATAACCTTGCCCTTTGCATCCTCAAGTGGAACTTGTATTCCCCATTCTAAGTCTCGAGTGATTGGTCTATCCACCAAGCCTTCTTTGAGCCAGTTAATAGTGAAGGTATAAACATTGGGCTTGAAAACACTGCTCTTGGATTCAACCCATTTTATCAATTGATCTTGAAATGCTGAGAGTTTAAAGAAATAATGCTCACTTTCTCTAGCAGTTGGTCTAGAGCCACAATGCTTGCAATAGGGGTCAATTAGCTCTAAGGGATCTAAAGTGCGCCCGCAGGCATCGCATTGATCACCCCTTGCTCCTTCAGCCCCGCATTTAGGGCATTTTCCCTCCACATAGCGATCAGGTAAAAATTTCCTGCAAGTAGAACAGTAAGGAAGGAGCATGCTTTTTTTGTAAATATATCCTTTTTCATAAAGCTTGAGGAAAAATGCTTGAACAGTTTCATAGTGATTCTTGGTCGTGGTTCGAGTGAACAAATCATAGGAGCAGCCTAATGCCTCTAAACTTTGAGCAATGATTTTATAATATTTATCCACAATCTCGTGAGGAGTGGTTTTTTCAACCTCTGCTCTTACTGAAATTGGCGTGCCATGTTCATCTGTACCGCTAACCATTATTGTTTCACTGCCTATCATGCGGTGATAGCGCACGAAGATATCCGCAGGTAAATAGCAGCCTGCAACGTGGCCTAAGTGAAGCGGCCCATTGGCATAGGGCCAAGCTGTTGTAACCAACACTTTCCTCTGCATAGCTAAGGCTATTTCAGAAATTAGGTATTTAAAGCTATTGCGCTTGAGCGCTTGAGCAATTTTACCAGTATTACCAATAAATAAATTGTAATGCACGCTCGTGCATCAGTCATTGAAGTGCTCTCGCGTGTGACATCCTTGCTTATCTCAGCTGCTTCTCGCCTGCCTGCTACAGCTGAGAGAGCGGCTATTAACATTTGGCCAAGTTGGTTAAGAGCGATCGATATATATCTATGGAGCATATTTTTCAGCTGGATAGGTTCTGCTCTGGATCCAGTAATTTCTCTCCAAAAGTAGATCTAAATAGTCGCTCATTATTTCTCTAGTTTTTTA
>JAWCLZ010000014.1:0-365 GCA_038850275.1 Methanocellales archaeon
GAGCTGAAAGTGCTCTATTTGCAACTACCATAACAATAGGCATCCGCAGTCCCGATGCGATGAATAAAAGCTCGTGCATTAATGCTAAGCCCTGCGAGGATGTTGCAGTAAAAGCTCTAGCACCAACTGCCGCTGCACCTATGCAAGCACTCATTGCAGAGTGCTCTGATTCAGCATTGATATATTCAGCTATTAGTTCTCCATTTGCTACAAATTGAGCAAGTCTTTCTACTATATGCGTTTGAGGTGTAATTGGATAGCTAGCTATCACATCCACATCAGCAAGTTTAACTGCTTCACTCACAGCGTGAGATACTTCCATGCCCAGCATTTTCACTCCTCCTCTTGAACCATAGTTATAGCTT